>NZ_JAALXT010000002.1:310949-621898 GCF_011634775.1 Thalassoroseus pseudoceratinae | reverse complement strand
TCACGTAGGTGGCGATGTCCGTACGGAACAGCATCAACGCATCCATTGTGTCCTGGGCGGCCTGCGCGGACTTCTCGTCTTTGTGTTCTTTAGCTTGGGCCTGGGCTTCCTTGGCGGCCGCGAATTTTTTCAGGAGCCGATCCGCAACGGGGGTGATCGCGGCTTCGAGTTGCTTCTGTTTCGACTTGGGATCGAGGACCACTTTGACCACGCGTTCGATTTCGTGTTCATCGTAGTAGCCCAACGCATCCAGCTTGGAACGCAAGTCGAGAATAATGTTCGGGTCGGTCGCGTCGGAGAGTTCAGCAGTTGTGTAGTAGGTTTTGAAGGCCCCAAGGATTTCGTCGGGCTCGTTGACGAAATCGAGAATGTAGGTGTCGTCTTTGCCGGGGTAGCAACGGTTGAGCCGGGAAAGTGTTTGCACGGCTTGGATTCCTGCCAACCGTTTGTCGACGTACATGCCGCACAACAACGGTTGATCAAACCCGGTTTGGAATTTGTTTGCGACGAGTAGAATCTGGAATTGGTCCTCTTTGAACGCCTCGGCGATGTGGCGGCCTTTGAGATCGGGGTTGAGAACCGTGCTCGTCTCTTTGAATGGCTCGGGGCCGGATTCTTTGTCGTCGACTTCCCCGGAAAACGCGACTAGGGTTTTGAGTGCGTATCCCTTTTCTTGAATGTATTTGTTGATAGCCAGTTGCCAGCGGACCGCTTCTTTGCGGCTGGTGGTGACGACCATGGCTTTCGCTTTGCTGCCGAGTAGCGGGGCAACAGTTTCGCGGAAGTGTTCGACGACGATTTGCACCTTCTGGGCGATGTTGTACGGATGCAGCCGCACCCAATTCATCAGTCCACGCATCGCGGTGCTGCGTTCGACTTGGATGTCGTCGAGATTCTTGCCTGCATTGGCAAGTTTGAAGGCGAGTTTGTACGTTGTGTAGTTCTTCAGGACATCGAGAATGAACCCTTCTTCGATCGCCTGCCGCATCGAATACACGTGGAACGGTTCTGGCAGGTTGCCTTGGGCGGCAGGTTGGGTTGGATCGGGACGGCGGCCGAAGAGTTCGAGCGTTTTCGCTTTCGGGGTGGCGGTGAAGGCAACGTAGGTGATGCCCGCATCCGCCGCCCGCGAGGCCATTTGTGCGGTGAGGATGTCTTCGCTGCTGATCGTTCCGCCGTCTTTGAGTTCTTCCTGTTCCTCGGCAGAGAGCACCTGTTTCAACTTCGAGGCCGCTTCGCCGGTCTGGGAACTATGGGCTTCGTCCGCGATGACTGCGAACCGTTTGCCCTCGGTGGCGGCGAGTTCTCGCACCGTCTGAAGCGCGAACGGGAAAGTTTGGATCGTACAGACCACGACCTTCTTATCGCCACTCAATGCGCCGGCGAGTTCGGCACTCTTACTGCCTTGGTCACCTTTGATGGTCGCGACCACGCCGGCTGTGCGTTCGAAACCGTAGATGGCATCCTGTAGCTGCCCGTCGATCACGCGACGATCGGACACGACTAGCACCGTATCGAACACTTTCTGGTCATTCGCATCATGCAGGTCGGCGAGGAAGTGGGCCGACCAGGCAATCGAATTCGTTTTCCCGGAACCGGCGGAGTGTTGGATCAGGTATTTCTGACCGGCTCCTTCGTCGAGCACGGCGGATTGGAGTTTGCGGGTGGCATCGAGTTGGTGATAGCGGGGGAAAATAATTTTCGTGATCTGCTTTTTCTCGTTCCGCTCGGCGACCAGGTACCGGCCGAGAATGTCCAACCAACTGTCTCGCTGCCAGACTTGTTCCCACAAGTACGAAGTTGCGTAGCCGTTCGGATTGACGGGGTTGCCGGCGGCACCGTGGTCGCCTTGGTCGAAGGGCAGGAAGTGGGTGGCGTGTCCGGCGAGCTTGGTCGTCATCTTCACATGACTGCTGCTGACGGCGAAGTGCACCAGGGCTCCCGAGGGGAACAGCAGCAGCGGTTCGGCGGCTTGTCCGGGAGGCTGGGGTTGCCGGGATTGTTTGTACTGAAAAACGGCATCGTTGATGCTTTGCGTGTTGTTCGTTTTGAGTTCGGCGGTGGCGACGGGAATGCCGTTGAGAAATAGCACCAGATCGAAACTGTTTTCGTTGTGCGTCGAGTACCGCACCTGCCGGACGATCCGCAATCGATTGTCGGCGTAGCGTTGCATGATGTCGGGGTTCATGCCGAGGGCAGGTTTGAACTGGGCCATCCGCAGGGGTTTGCGAAGCCCCAGCACATCGAAGCCGTTCCGCAGCACGTGCAGTGTGCCGCTGTGGTCGAGTGACGTCCGCAGCCGTTTGAGCAGCGTGGGTTCGGCGGCGGCACCGTGGTTCTTGGTGAGCGTCTGCCACGCCTTCGGGTCGGTTTGTTGGACCCACGCGAGGACGTCGCTCGGAAACAACGCCAAGCCGCGATCGTACTTCGCCGCATCCTTCTCGGCGTATAACCACCCATTCGCGGCCAGATGCTCGCAGACGTCGTCCTCGAATTTGTTTTCGTGGTGCAGGCTCATGCCGTCTCCTGAGTCTCAAACTCTCGAACATCGATTTTGCCCGTCACCGCCGCGGAAATCAAAGCCGTCCGTCGTTCTTGGAGAAGATCGATCGCACGTTCGGCTTCTGCTTGAAGCAGGTCAAATCGCTGCGATTCTGAATTGAGTTGATGAATTAGTTCATCCTGCTCATAACGGGTCGGTAGAATAATGATGAGATTGGCGATGACTCCCGTATTCAAACCTGGAAGGATTGCACCCCGTTTTTTCTGTGTTATTTGCTCGACAATGTACGGCGCTTCATGAAGTATCTTTGACAGATAATGTGAGGCAATCTTGTTTTCGTCGACACGGATACGAATCGTATCTGAGTCGATGATACCTGGTTGCGGAAGAACTTCGATCAGTCGTGCATTACCTAGACTGCCCTTTCTAGTGAGTACTAGGTCACCAACACTAGCGGCGTAACGTGAAAGCTCCATATAGCGATCTTGTGAAATCCATCGTTGACCACGCGTAAAATCGCCGGAGATTGTGTTTTCTTGACCAAACACTTTGTATCCGGTGTCTTTTCCGTCGAGATCCAATAGCATACCGCCAAACGGTCCCATCTGAATTCCGTCATCTAATTGCACCAAGTATTTGATACGCGTAACACTCCAGTTTTCAGGAATAACGCCGAGCCAGGGGATGCCGGAGGGTTTCATGGGGGCGTTAGGGTTGAGGCCTTTGGTGACCGCGTGACTGATGACCGCCTGCCGCTTTTCCTTCAGCAACTCAATCAACCGCCGCTGCTCCGCCACCAAACCATCAATCTTCGCCGTCTCCACATCCAAAAACGACGCGATTGCCTTCTGCTCGCTGACATTCGGATAAGGCAGAAGTACTGAATTTAATTTGTTGATTGGAATCCGCATCCGGATGGTATTTAGCTTTCCCGACGTTTCGGATTCCTTCACCATAATTCCATTTCCAAGCCCAAACAAGCTTTTCTGAAATGCCGTGGCTTGAAAGATATGTGAGAAATACCTCACCTCGTCTTGCTCGTATCTCGGATGAAGCATGTAGTAAACCGGGCTAACAATCCCAAAGTATTCTGATAGCCCCACAGACCCAGCAACGACATTCATGCTGTTGAGTACAATGTCGTTGGGATATGCCAGTTTATATGCAGTCAGATCCTCTTTGGCCTTATTTCCGCCGCCGCCGCGTTCAGCATATGGGATTACACCTCGGTCCATAGTTAAAGACAAAATGTTCTCCGATTTGATCGGATCATTTTTTTCGTTTCTGTCTTTCAGTATGGATTTCAATTTTTGGATACGCCACCTGGTTGGTATGTCGCCTATCCAAGGCACTCCAGAAGGTTTGTAGCTTTCATACGCCGGAAAACTCATTGGGACAATTCTCCGATCATGTGGACGATGCGATCGGTGACGACTTTGAGTTCGGCGTCGATCTCGGTTAACTCGCGGGGCGGTTGGAAGACGTAGAAATGCCGGTTGAAGGGGATTTCGTAGCCGATTTTGGTTTTGTCGGGGTCGACCCAGGCGTCGGGCACGTGCGGCAAGACTTCCCGTTGGAAGTAGGCGTCCACATCCTCGCCAAGCGGCACGTCTTCGGTGTCGCGGAGTTTCGTGTCGGGCTTGGGTTGGCCCTTGCGTTTGCCCTTCGTCTCTAACATCGGCTTGCCCTGCTTGTTCAACTTGGGTCGCTCGACGGTGATGGTCTGGTATCCAAAATCCTCGTTCCGGAAAATGCGACTGATCGGCACCGCCGCCGATCCCGCCGCCCGCGCTTTGGGGCCGACTTTCTTACGGGTTTCGGGATCGACGTAGACTTCCTTGGCGTCACCGAATAGCCGGGTGATTTCGTCGATGTGCTCCTCACCGAGTTCCTTGCGTTTGCTGCCGAGACTTTTTCGCATCTTCTGCCACAGGCCGCTGGCGTCGATCAACTGCACTTTCCCCCGGCGATGATCGGGCTTGCGGTTGGTGACGATCCAAATGTAGGTGCTGATGCCGGTGTTGTAGAACATGTCGGTCGGCAAGCCGATGATGGCTTCGAGCAGATCGTTCTCCAGCACGTACCGGCGAATCTCGCTTTCCCCGCTGCCGGCGTTGCCGGTGAAGAGCGGCGAGCCGTTGAGCACAATCCCGAAGCGACTGCCGCCGTCTTTGGTGGGTCGCATTTTGGAGATGAGGTGCATCAGGAACAGCAGCGAGCCATCACTCACCCGCGGCAACCCCGGCCCGAAACGACCGTTGTAGCCGTCCTGCTGGTGTTCCTTCTTGATCTCCTTTTGAATTTTCTTCCACTCCACCCCGAATGGCGGATTAGAAAGCATGTAGTCGAAATGGTTGCCGGGGAGGCCATCGTCGGACAGCGTGTTGCCATGGATGATGTGGCTGATGTCCTGGCCTTTGATCAGCATATCCGCCTTGCAGATGGCGTAGGACTCGGCGTTGAGTTCCTGACCGTACATGACGAGCCGAGCATTCGGGTTCTGACCGGTGAGATGATCTTCCGCGACGGATAACATCCCGCCTGTCCCAGCGGTGGGGTCGTACAGCGAACGGACGATGCCGGGTTTAGTGAGGGCGTCGTCATCCTCGATGAACAGCAGGTTGACCATCAACCGAATGACTTCTCGCGGCGTGAAGTGTTCCCCGGCAGTCTCGTTGGAAAGCTCGGCAAACTTGCGAATGAGTTCCTCGAAGACGTGCCCCATCTGCTCGTTGCTGACGAGGTCGGGATGCAGATCGATGCCCGCGAACTTCTCAGTGATCAGATACAGCAGCTTGCTTTTCTCCAGCCGTTGAACCTGGGTGTGGAAGTCGAAGCACTCGAAGATGTCTTTCACCGCCGGAGAGAAGGCCTCGATGTAGGAGAACATGTTCTCGGCGATATTGTCCTGATCGCCCATCAGCTTCTTCAGGTCCAACGGCGAGGTGTTGTAGAACAACAGCCCCGACTTCTTGAGCAGAAACGGCTCCGGATTCAGCCCCGCCGCTTCGCGTTTTTCCTTCTCTTTGAGCACGGCGGATTTGGTCGGTTCCAACACACAATCCAACCGCCGCAGCACCGTAAACGGCAAGATGACGCGACCATACTCCGACTGCTTGTAATCCCCCCGCAAAAGGTCCGCGACCGACCAAATGAAGGACGAAAGGTTCTGTTGGTTCATTGCTCTGGTTGTCTATTTGACTGTTTCAACGACGTGGATGTTGGTGAACTCTTTGTTCAGGAATCGCAAAGAGTAACCGACCTGGACCGGAATTTCAGCCTCACGGTTAGCCGACGGTGAAGAAGCGAGGCCACCGGGGCTCGATAGGGCAATGAATGCCTTGTTGTTGGGGCCGGCACCGCGGGAAAACCTCGACATCGACCAACGGATACAGCAAAGATTGCAGTCGGCTTCGAAAGCGGGGAAATGGAATTTGTCTTCCATGGACACTCGGGCGAAAAAGTCCCTCGGCCCGTCGGCTGGACAACATCGGTTCTACTGGCCACGATGGATGCTTTAGTGAACGATAAACCATGAGTAGAAGACGGGTGCCCAGCTTGAAATGGGGGAAGGTGAGGCGTGAGCTCAGGTAACCCTGCGGATGATTTGGCACCGGCGTGGCCACCTACGACCTTTGTCCGGTTTGAGGAGGGATTAGATACCAGCATGGGGACAGCCCGGATTGTTACTGACGCGGGTCGAGCCTACATTAAGGCGATGGGCAACCGGCAAGGACCGCACCCACTCGCCTGCGAAGTCGTGGCGACTCGGTTGGCAGCTTGGTTCGGCTTGCCGACACTTGAGCATTCGATCCTCGACATCGACGCAGAATTCGACGAGATTCCGTACGTTCGCGGAGGGGTTGCTGCAACTGGGCCTGCATTCGTTACAAAAGCAATAACTGGACATCCATGGGGCGGGTCGGAGAAAGAACTCGTGAACCTTGTAAACCAATGTGACGTTGGACGTTTGGTCGTGTTCGACACGTGGGTGCGGAATTGTGATCGGCACCCTCCCGACTCGGAGGCACGTAAACCGAACTATGACAATGTTTTCCTGGAGGATCTTAGGGAGGATGACTCAGGCAAGACGCGACTGATGGCGATCGACCACACACATTGCTTCACTTGTGGCCGAGATCTGAACAGCGGCGTCGCGAACATCGGAAACGTGAAGGACGAACGTCTTTACGGACTTTTCCCAGGATTCAGAAATTTGGTACTCCAAGAGGATGTTGAAGCCGCGATCGCGAAGCTGAACGAGTTAAATGTGGAAACGGTTAGGCCAATAGCCGAAGACTTACCGAACGAGTGGGAAGTTGACGATAGAGCAAAAGATGCATTAATTGATCTGATTGTCCGGCGAGCTGACTTCGTGGCGGGCATAATCCTGGGACTCATCGCTCGGCAGTGTTGGCCATCTCGGTTGTTCGGCAACTGCTAGCACCGGAGTAAGAAAAAATGAAACCTCAGCGTGGGTATTACAGTCTCATTCAATTTGTGCCTGACGCTTCCCGCCTGGAAGCCGTCAATATGGGCGTTGTGCTGTTCTGTCCCGATTCTGGATACTTGCGTGCGAGGACATCAGGCAGTAACAAGCGGGCCGAAAAGTTGGTCGGCCGTGGCAACCTTGAGAAGGAAGCGCTTAACGCAGCCAAGGATGCGATCGAGAAACGACTTGAAGTGGACCGAGAATCGTTTCGGGACATCGAAGACCTTGAGCAATACATTGACACCCGAGCAAATTGGCTGAAGTTAACCAAAGCCAGACCGGTAAAGGTGTTTCACCCTGAAACGGAACTCGACAAACTCTTTGTGGAGCTCGTCGGTGGGCGGCCAAGTCGACAAGCAAAAGCCGATAGCAGGGAATTGTTTCCTGATCTTCACGACGTATTTCAACGATTAGAATTGGAAGGTCGTGCTCAGCTTGACGTCAAAGTTACGGTGCCCGTTCTACAAAGGTCTCTGAACGTACCCTACGCCTATCAAAACGGCGTATGGAACCTGGTAAAGCCACAACGATTTTCAAGCAAAGAGAGCGCATCTATCAAGACGGCGATGGGACTCGCCATGGAAGGCGATCTCGTTAAACGACATGGAACCAAACCGCAGAATGATGCCCGTATTATCGTTGTATTGTCATTCGACGAACCGGAGAATACAGCACTCGTCTCAAAGGTTGATTCGTTGTTCAACGAATATCACGTGGAGACAGTGGCAAAAAACAGAATTCCAGACTTCGTCGCCAAGGTGGAGAGAGAAGCTCACTAGAGCGCAGAAAATCCGTGCCTGTTTGAAATCAGCACGATTCACTTGCCGAGTAGTATGAACAGATTTACCGTTCCAGGATAGGCAGACCAAGCAGCTACCGACGACAACGGGAACAGGCACAGCGCCAAGCACACAGGAATCGCCGGATTCACGCCCTACGGCTTTCCGTCCGGCTGACTGACCGAAACGTTTACGACATCGTGGTTCGCCCGCAGCGTGTCATTCTCGCCGCCGACGGTCGCGAGATTCGCAAAGCGGATTCCGGTCGACGCATCAATTGGGTTTGGTCCGGAAAGGCGACACCGTCACGCTAGGCGAATACGGCGACGCCCACGTCCAAACCGTGATGATCGAAGAATCGACGCCCATGGTGGAAGCCGCCAAACCGATTACAACCGCCGCCGATTGGTTGGCGGGTCGGTGTTGATTCTGGTGTGACCGTTACCCGCCCCGAGCCAATTGCAATCGGCGTGCGTATTCGGTGGCGATTCATTGGGCCATACGCGGATTTCTTTGTCATCGTTGAGGATGAAGGCGAGGGAATAGATTCGACGCGGGCCGTCGGTGGGTGGGGTTGGTGTGTGGTGGTGGGGAGCGGTCATCGGGACATTTTGCCGCAATGTAGGCAAAGACGATTCCAACTTGGAACACCATTAACTCTGCTCCAAGTGTGGCGACACTTAAGTCGGTCGGGGCGGCTTAAGACTGGCACGAATCCATGCTGCGGATCGCACCCGTCGCTGCAAAGTTCCGCTTCATCTTGGTACGCGATGCCGCAGCTTCGGCAACGCTTTGTTATCAGCCTTTTCTTTGTTTTCGTTGGCTGATCATCATACCCGAGTTGCAACCGCAAGGCGGTATGGCGATTGTCCAAATCGTTGACAACCTGAATTAGATTTAAGTATTGCTTTACATGCTCACTCGTCCATTTTGCGTCCTTATCCGGGACGTGATTAGCCTTTCTAGTCGCGAGACAAGCCAGATCGGACTTGTGAATCGCCAACTCCGCTTCCACCCGGATCAACTCCCCACGTGGGTCGCCGCACTTATCGAACCAATCAGCGAACACAAGACGTGGAAGAGGGTTCGAAGGATCGTCAACGATTGCTTGGGCGAAGCTAAGCGTTTCGGCATCAGTCTTGTCGATTTGAATGCCGCACAGTTCAGCGGCATATCCACGGAGGGCGTAGGACGAACGAACGCAAATCATACAAGTTGGTGGTGGACCTAAAATATTGAGCCCGTAGTGCACCGGATGCCCACATTGCAGCATGTCAGCCATCAATGAACGCCCTTAAGAAGGAAATTCCCGAGATATAAATCATCAACCGCCCCCCCGTGAAACCAGCCCGTCGATTCACTTTGAATTGCCAGAAGGCCCCGCCGCCATGATGTGCTCCGTCGCCACCTGCCAGGGATTGACCTCGACACGAACCACACACCAGCCGCTCGGCACGTTGTCGGCGAAGTCATGCGAACCACCGCAAATTAAATACGCTGGCGATTTCCCGGCCGCAACGATCCGCCGCACGATCTCATCTTCCCGACATTCCAGGTCAGCATTGGTGAACCCATCGCGGAACGGATACCCGGCTTCCCAGAGTTCCGCATCCTCCGCTGGCATGACCTCGAGTTCTTCACCATCGACGATCATCAGAGCCGCCACGCCCATCTCCACTAAATCGGATTCCATCATCTCGGCAAGTTCGCTGGGGTTGTCCCTGACCGCCCGCATTGCCTCACACAAGCCACGGTAGCCGTCGGCCCGCTCATCGGTCAGACCTTCGAGCCAAACCCGCTTGACGCCAATTGACGTCATCAGCGATTGCTGTTCGATGTGGACCTCGGCCACGGTCATGAGGAACTCGGCATACGCTTCGGCGAACTCCTCTTCGGTTGCATCGTCCGGAAGTTCCTTGCGTAAGTCCTCGACGGAAACGTGATGCCAGTCGGCGATATGGACGATGGTTTTCTCGCCGCCGCCGTGGACCGTCACAGAGGCGACTATGGGGCTTGTGTCGAGACGTTCGACCAACGGGTCGGTCTGTCCGCAACCGACAATGAAGGCAAAAACGAGAAGAGTGTGTCGCATCCAGGCATTTCAACGCCAATCGTTACCGGAAACAACTGTCAGCAAACAGAAAAAAGAGTGATCCGCTGGGCAATATCACTCGTTCCACCAATTGTGGAAATACTCCGTTCGCAAGAAACACCGGTGAGATACAGCGAAATGAACAGCAACATTACAATTGATGATTACTATCCGGCTTGGATATCTGCAATTGAGAATGAGACATTCCTGACCCAAAAACATGATCCAAAGAGCGTCGGCACGTCATACGCTGGGTTCCGAACTGTGGCAGTAAAATCTCAATCCGGTATAAAAGGCTTTATTGAGAGCCGCGAATACACCGTCCGCAAGTATAAGAATAACAACCCGAATCACCCGCCAGACTATCTGCAGCTCATTCCAAACGATCAGTCAATGGTTACTGGATCGGGAATAAAGCCACATTCTACCACCCCAACCTCTTCATGTGATTCGTTCATAATCGTCTCTGGAGTTAAGCAAGGGTGGCACATCTTTGCGGAGCATTCGAAAAAAATCGAAGAAAAGGAATCGAAGGGATACATTACACTGCAGGTTGAACTCTAGCTGCTGGAAATAGGCCCACATCAGCCGAGGTTTTTCACAATCGCTAGAATCGTCCGCCGATCGGCCTCGCTCAGATTCGGCCACGCATCGACCACACGCTGCAATTCGGGCGTTTTGGTCTCACTGGTGGTCCTACAGTCGTCAGTCCGTTCCGTAACCTGTTCAACGGAAAGGACATTAGGATGATCGATTCCCGGATTGCTAATCCGGTGTTCGGGTTTACCCGGACCGCGGGTTCGAATCCCGCTCTCTCCGCTTGCTTGATTGCTGCACTCGTAACCTCTTGATCTACAAGAGTTTGCGGATGCGGTTTTGATTGACACACTCGACTGTGGCAATGAGTGTGTCAATCAGCCAGAATTCATCAATACTCCGGTGCCTCCGGACGTTGGTTCGCATCGGCGGACCGCCCGCTGCTGCTCCCCAGAAAATCCAATTGCTGCATCCTGCGTTTGGCTTCCCCATCGTGCAGGTGGTAGTAATGCCGGACCATCTCACTGCTTCTGTGTCCGAGCCAACGCATCACCATTTGTTCCGGGATGCCATTGTTGGCGCACGTCGAGCAAAAATAATGGCGGAAGCTGTGAAGCCTTCCATCTACGAAGCCGATTGAATCGTCCTGCTTTGGAAAACGCGATTGGAGCGGGCGGAGGACGTCGCGGATCAAAACATTGCGGACGGTGTCGGGCTTGAGGCGACCACCTTTGGGGCCGTAGAAAACCTGCGAACCGCGACGCATCTTGTTCTCAAGGACCGTAAGAAGGTCCGCATGGATCGGGAAGGACCGACCGTGTCCCGTCTTGGTAGTCCGGCGCTCGGAGCGACGCTTCGCCGGACTTGCTGTTTCGTCCGTTAGGCTGAGCACAGCTTTCGAGAAATCGAGGTCGGACCAGCGAAGCGACGCGAGTTCACCGATCCTGAGTCCGGTACAGGCGAGTGCGACGATCACATCACCCAGCCATTCGAGTTCGGCATGCTGTCGACAATGCGCGATCATGGCGGATACTTCTTGAGCGTGCCAACAATACGTGTTGGTGCCGCGCGCTTTCTGTAAAGGCATTGTTATCAGATGATCCGCTGAGAGATGCTGCTCTTGGACCATCCATTTCACGATTTGCTTGATGGTATTCAGTTCCAGGTAAATTGTTCGCCACGCGTAATTGTGTTCTTCCAAATGACTGGCATATTGACTCATCACCGTGTTGCCGATCTCGCCCCAGGACTGGAGACGCTGGCTTTTACAAAAGGCGAGGAATTTGTCGAGGACGGCCCGGTAGCGTTTGGCACTTGACGGTCGGACACCACCGATTATTTCGGGTCGACCAATATGGTTTTCGTACAATTCTCGTCCGGTTAGCAGCGGGAGTGTATTCCGACTGTCTTGCGTGAGAATGGCGGGGTTGGCGAGTCCCTGTTCGACGGCCATCGTTCGGTCAAGTTGTTCGAGGTTCTTGAGAGCCTCAGTCCGATCTCGGGTTCCGAGCGAGTGGCGGCCGGCGGAAACGGGGTTCGAACGGCCATCCGCTTGCCAGACTTCTTTACGGTTAAAAATTTTCCATGTGAAATAGCGGCAACGGTAGAGTTCATTCGTTCTCTGCTTGGGCATTTGATTTTCCTTGTGACTGAGCAAATGGGGTCAATTGGGTCCAACTGGGCCGGGGGCCGGGGATCCGTTTAGGCTGCTCGGCTTGCGGTGAGGAAACAGAAGCCGGGGCGGAAGGTACAGTCGCCCGCAGTGCACTAGCGGGAATTGAAATCCGGCAGCGATGCCCGCCCGGTTGGTAACTCGGCAACTTACCGTTTTTGACATACCGCCTGACGGTCGGCTCAGAGAGACCGGAACGCCGGGCAAATTCGGCGGGAGACAGATATTCCGGAGCTTGATGAGAATCTTGAGGCAAGGTTGACATTTGAAAATTAAAAAACGCGGACAAGGTGATGAACTTCTCACCCTCTCCGCGTTATGAAATAGTGCCGACGTTATTTTTTGAGATCACCCTTTCCGGGAGCGGACATAGTCGATGAACCGCTGTGTCTCCGGTCGATCGGGTCGCATTTCAAGAGTTTCGATGATTTCCGCGTCATTTTTCCCCTGGTCAAGCAAAGCCTCAATATCCATCACCAACTCCTCGTACGTGTATTCGTCTTGCGAATTCCGATCGAAGGGCTGGACCGATTCAATGCTTGTACCAAGAGTGGCTTCCGGCGTGAGCCGTCGCGTTGGGGAACGTTGAGGTCGACGACCGCCTTGATGAACTTGCGTAAACCCAAAGTCGACGAGCTTCGTATCGCCGACGGTTCGCCACCAAAGCCGTGGTGAGTACGGGTGGCCGATGATTAACTCGAACGCTCGCCGATACTGGCTGATGATTGTGGGTAATGTTCGGCCGGTTTCATCAGCAATCTGGCGAAACAACTTTTCCTGCGAGATGTCGTAGCTCGCACCGTTCCAACCTTCGCGCAGATCCCAAACTTCAAGATACTCGGAAAACTTGTCCGAACGATTGCGATGTTCGGACAACTCGCGCTCTTCCCGCCACTGGGATAACAGGGCATTCATCGCCTCGTTCACGACTCGAGCCGATGCGGCTGGATTGATCGTGACAATCGGCTCGTCGACAAAATTGTCGAGATCGGGATTTGGCATTCGTCTCAGACTGAAATAGGCCGACATGAATCCTGATAGTTCGTCTTCCGGATCTTGCCGAGCGGCTTCGGAAAACAAGACACCCAGGCTACTTAGCGTTTCGCGAGAAAGAGCCCATAGGAGCAGCCCGGCCATTCCGCGTAGCGTAATCGGATGCGCGGCCCCGGACAGCCACCCCGTTTGCAACTCGGATTCGCCCAATTCAGCGAATGGCGTCGCGGGATCAGGCGGTTCTCCACTGATTCCGATGGCTTCCAAAATGCCGACGCTCCTCATTCGGAGTTCGGCTTCAATCGCATGATTAGTAATTGGCTCGTTACGGAAGTAGTTTCGGGAACCAGTCCAATACGTCTGATAGTACGGATGACGACGGGTTACTTCCCACCGCATAGCCAGAGGCAACGACCGGAGTTGAAATTGCGGTCTTGAAACGACTCCATTTTCTTCGAGCTGAGGGTTTGTCATTGGTAGGTCCTTGCGCAATTGGAGGCGTTTTGACGGGGCAATAAGCCAAGTTAAATCCTTTCGTATGTTACGAAGTATTGAGCAGACATTTGAAGCCAAATGAAACCACAAGCAAGAATTGGGAACCAGCAGAGTTGATATACCAGTTCCACGAAATTACTACACAACAGCATAGTTGTTTGTGCACACGAAAAGAATATGGACTCTCCACTAGTACGCAGTCTTCGATATATCGATTCGTGCGTGGAGAAAGCCTCATATAGGAACATTTCTATAATTTCGGGACGCATTGGGCATCCTTTCGTCATGAGACGGCGTCTCCGAACGGCTTGATTGAGGGACTGTGTGCTATATGTCGGATGACTCTCGCTTCCGAGAGCTAAATGAGTCCTTCACTAACACTTGACGCAAAAACACGCTGAATTTAGCTCCTAAAGAATATTTCGCCGGGAATAGTCATCTACATATCGATATTGAGTTGCCACGCATTGTCGTTAATGGTCTATCTCAACCGAAAGGCTTCGAATCCAACAACATCTGGGTTATTTTTTGCGCTAAGGTGTTGTAAACAACGGTCGGAAAGAGAATGTTCGGCAAACTTGGTGAAGTGGGGCGTGCTCATCCGGCACGGATCATTCGGGCTCGGAGGAGTGCCAAGCCGGCCCGGCCGGACATTTGACGCTTGATCGTCTTCAAGCGGTTAATGTGCCCTTCGACTGGTCCACTGCTCCAAGGCTCGTCGAACGCAGCCTGAACCGCATTTCGGTCACGTTCCAGTCCTTCGGCAAATCCCCGCAGTTCCGAACATGGGCTGTCCCACGCTTTCGCTTGCCATTCCCGCCAAGTCAAACAAGATGACTTGCGGATTAGGGCTGCGAATGTTTCGACAAGGTCCACCGCCTCGGTGATTCCAGGACTCAATTTGTGCAGACAATTCACCTGGCTTTGCTGCGTCGGTGTGCGTCGAGTGGGATCAGTCATCACGGCGAACGAAAGAGCTTTGGTGGACGGAGCTCGTGACCGAGGAGGTTTGGCTGCGTTGATTCGCTGACGGAAGAGGCCGCGAGTCGCCATTAGTCGGCTGACGTAGGTCCGCACGGTGGTGTAACTCAACCGAACGCCTTCACAGAGCAACCGCCGATGCAGGGCCGCCGCATTATCGTTCCCATCCGCTAACCAAGCCTCGATGCGTTCCCGGTAGTTCGTCATTTGCGATGGTCGCTCGCGGACTGGCTGCCAATCTGGGAGCTGATCGGAGTGGATATAGCGCTGCACGATTCGCCACGACAACTCCATCTCGCGGGCAATCCGGCGAAGCGACCGTCCCTCATCGTGACGCCGACGAGCCTCTCGCTAACGCTCAAGCCGTCGCTTCTGCTTGCCAGCCAAACGAGCCCCTGGTTCACCACCCAGCGCTAGCCCAATCGTGCGATGGGCATCCGCCAGCCGAGTGGTTGAATGAGCATGCTTGGCCAGTAGTTGCGGGATGGGTTCGCAGAAAACTCGACGCAGACAATCGGCGTTCCGGCAGAAAAAGCGGCGAACCGTCAAGTATAGCCGGACCGGGCGACCTTGAATTGGTAGGTCCCGGGCGGTTCGAGTGTATCGACTATGAATGTAGCCGGTTTCCTGACCACAGTCGGGGCAAGCGGCGGCCAGAGCCAAAGGGCTCAACGAAAACGTAACAAGAACATCATTCATTTCCACACAGTCTAAACGCAACCCCGCGTCGGACGGCAATATGGGTAACAACGTACGCAAGCTCCTGTGGTACGTGGTCGAAGATCAATCAATACTCAATTCTACGCCCCCGCTTCACCAAGTTTGCCGAAGAACCACTTTCCAACCGTTGTTCACAAATGGAAACTTTGTTGTCGGAGGAACGTGCTTTTTCAAGACCGCGACTGTCGTGCGTCAATGGAGACTTACTGTGTCAACACCGGACCTACCGGACGACATGTTACCAGCAGTATCCATACTGTCGAACTGTAGACCTATGGTAAGGGGAGGAAGACACTCTCGCAATCAGTTTTTTTAGATTTCCGATAGGTGTTGAGTGTTCCATGAGCCGGGATGTCCGGGTTCGATTCGGTGAGCGATTGCGTGAAGTCCGCACGGGACACGGCATTTCCCAAGAGCGTTTGGCCGCCTTAGCGGAACTCCACCGGACGTTCGTCTCTTTGATTGAACGTGGTGAACGCAACGTTACTCTGCAAACGGTCGAAAAACTGGCTCTGGCACTCGATGTGGAAATGGCCGAATTGATGCCTGTTCAAGAGCAGTAAGGACAGACATTTTGTTGACGCAACACAACCAACCGCATCGTGTGTATTCTATAAATCAACCGATTCATGCCAGGAAAAACGGAGATTTTTTGTCAGCCAATGCTCGTCTCAAAACATGAATGCCGTCGCAAGTCGATCGACCTCCCTGATGACCGGCGTGTCGTCCCGGGGCGATCTGTAAGCGATAAAATACATGACCGTGATTGCACATCTGATTGGATTCAAAATTCGACAGGCATCGTTTGTGATACGATTTGCTGATTCAGACGATCAAGGAAGAATGGGCTGTCTGAGGGCTTTACCCCTGATTGATCTTCAACATGACATGGTTTTCGTAATTAGAATCGCAAAGGTCGACAGGAGTTCGACAACGCCATCAACCATACTGGTTCCAGTCTTGCCTGACGACAATAGTTGAGTAGGCATTTCATCCATGTAGAGCGATCGATTGGTGTTGAACGACTCGGGTTAATCGGCTACGCTTCCAAAACTCACTCAAAAATGTAAACGTTTGGACACAGAAGAACCGCTCCATTTTTGGAGATTGATGTTCACGGCCCACTATGCGTTTCACACCAATCATCTGTGTAATCTGGGCTGTTTGGGGGTGTCAAAACGCGCCTTTAACCTTGCCACAGGGTACGCAATCCGAGCCACCGTCCATAGAGGCTAATCAAGGGTCATCGAACGAGCCTTATCAAAGTTATCGTGTCGCGTATGTGGGCCATTCTGTTGGCGTCTCGGCAAATTCCGAGCCGACGAGCCTAACCCCTCAACAGCCAACCACGAGTCAGGCCGGTGATCAACGGGCCGAACGACGCCCCTTTGCCCTGCGAGAGGCCATTCAACTCGCGCTGCAGAACTCGAATGTCATTCGGACACTCGCAGGCGACACGGTTGTGTCAGCCCCTACGACGGCTTATGCACCGGGAATCGCCAGCCAGCTCGTGGTCGTGGAAGAGGCCGAGTTTGATCCGACCGTTGAAATCAATGCGTCAGGGCGTCGTTACGATGAGCCGACCGATACTGCCGATCCATTGCGTCAGTCACGCGGTCTCGTTCGTGACGAAAGTGATTTTGTTGCCAAACTTGCCAAGCGATGGACGCCGGGCACTGTCACCAGCCTATCTTATGAACCTCCGTTGGGGTATCTCTACCGACGTGATCCTTCACTCAATAGTTTCAATCCAAGGATTGGTGCCGCTGTAGTCGCTGAAGCTCGCCAGCCGTTGCTGCGGGGCGCAGGATCGGAGGTCAACACCGCGCCAATCCATATCGCCCAGTTGCAGGCCGATCAATCAGCGTGGGATGTCAAGGGCGAAATACTGGCCGAATTGCGAAGCATTGAGGAGACTTACTGGCGACTACAAGCAGCTCGTGTTTCGGCGGATGCGCTTGATCGCATGCTTCCCCTGCTCGACGAAGCCGTGCGAATCGAAAAACTGTTGCTGCAAGCCGAGCGAGTTACCGCCGCAGAGGTGGCCCGGGTCCAACTGCAAAGGCGTGAATTCTTGCAGCAACGAATTCGTGCCGGTGCAAACATCCGGGAGAGCGAAAACTTACTACGGACATTGGTCGGATTGCCCTTGAATGACGGTCAACAACTGATTCCAGTTGATCAGCCCGATGAGCGGTATCAACCTCCCACGCACGACGAATGTCTTTCGTTGGCACTTTCAAATCGCCCTGATGTCCTGCAGCGGCGACTCCAAGTTCGTGTGCGTGAGATCGAGAACGATCTCGCTCGAAACCAACAGCGACCTCAATTTGATCTAACGGCGTTGTATCGACTCAGTGGAATCAGCGATGAATACCAAGATGCCTTTGACCAAATTGGTCAGGCGCAGTATGCGAGTTGGTCTGCCGGATTCTTGTTCTCCGTTCCATTGGGCAATCGTGCGGCCAAGGCGAGGCGTTTGGCCGCCGAACAGCAGTTAGCCCAGGAACGTGCATTGTTACAGCAACAGGTTCAGAATGTTTCTACGGAACTTGCGAACATCCTCAATGACATGGCTGCAACTTGGGCCGAGTACGAACAATCGACGAAGCAAGTCAGCGAAGGTGAAGATTGGGTCCAAACGGCACGCTTGCGTTTCAATTCGCCACCGCCCGCGGGAGAACAGGGAGGTTGGCTAATTGTCGCATTAAACGATTACCAACTCGCACTTCGAAGCAATATCGAAGCGTTGACGAATTCCGCTCAATTGCTAGCTCGATACAATGCTCTGCTGGCCCGACTGCATGAAGCTCAAGGAACTCTCCTCGATCGTCGACTTGTTCAACTCGATCGTGATCCAGTCGTCGAAACTCAGACACATCTGAATGAGTGGCTACACAAGCCGAGCCCTATTGGACATAGCCAGCCAGAGAACTCCGGTCCTTCTTCAAATCTGCACGCGGACACTCCGCATCACAATGGTCTGCAGCCAACACAAGCGTGGTCCGACTCATACCGATGAGCCTGACAGAATCGGTATACTGGTGAAGTAGTAGTCTACCACCAAAACTCCGTTCGCACATACTTGAGAACCTTGTTGATTAGCAGGCTGCCCAAGGCCGTTTCATCTCTTGAGATGCGAGCGAAACCGGTCATTCCCGTCTTCAGTTCACCATCGGGGTTGTCGACACCACAATAGACGGTAAAAGTATTCGTTGTCGGGGTGGGCTGCTGACCAATCACTTCAGGTGCGGCTATCGTTGGAGCGATTTTCTCCACGCGAGCTTCGACCAGTTCAAACGGCAACGAGCGGGCCTTCATTTGCACGTGTTGGCCAACTTCTAGCCCCGCGACATCTTCCTCTGGTACCGTGATTTCGATTCGGGCGTTCTCAATGTTTTCGACGATGCAGACCAAGCCGCCTTTGAGCACGAGTTGACCATACTTCTCCTGCATATGTTGGGTCGCGACCACACCGCTCACCGGCGATGCAATCTTGAGCTTCGTCTGCTCCGCTTTAAGAAACTCCAGTTCCGCCTCCAATCGTGTCAGTTTGGCTAGTTCTGCTTGAATATCTTCGGTGCGCGTGCCTGCTTCCAAGAGGGCTTGCTCGGCTTTTGCGGCTGCGAGTTCATGCTGCCGTCGAGTTAATTCCGCCTCTGCGGCCCGCACGCCCTGCATCTTTCGAGAATCATATCGCGATTGCGCCTGCTGGAGTTTGGCGTCGACAACCATAGCCTTCATCCGCTCAGCGCGATACTGTTCACCCGCCATTGCCCCTTGTTCATATAATTTCTGAGACCGAACGAGTGATGCTTGGACAAACGACTGTTCGTGCTTCTGTTGCTCGATCTCTAGGTTTAACCGCAACAGCTCCTGTTCCAAAGTGATCTTTGCCCGGGCTAGTTCATCGTTCGCATGCTGTAACCAAACTTCTGCTCGGCGAGCTTTCTCACGTTGCTCGGCAACCAGTTGAGGTCGTGGCCCGACTCGCAATCTGGCTAAAGTGGCGGTTACTTCTTGAATTTCCGCTTTCTTGCGAATGATCTGACTTTCAAGAGCCGGTGACTTGAGTTCGGCAATCACATCCCCAGATACAATCACATCACCTTCTTCGACATGAATTTTGTATAGAAATCCTTCGACCTCTGAATGCACTTCTACCCGCGTGGCCGGTCGGACGACAAATTGCCCTTTCGCCGTGCGGTTCCAAGGCACGAATATCAGTAGCATGGGTATGGTCAGGACCAGTCCGCACCAAATGAATGTGCGTCGATAACGAGAACGGATCATCATAGCAAACTCACTTGCAAAGAAACCTTTGAAGACTCGCTTCGTACCATACGACATGAGTAAGAGGACCATTAGCCAACCGAGCCACAGAGATTTGCCATCAAACAAATCCAACATGCCAAACAACAGGAAGTCGAGGAAGACAATCGCTGTCACCCAAACGAAGATTCCATAGATGATCAGAATTCGGCCACGTGGCTCTGGCTGTGGTCGCTCGGCCCCCCAGAGAAGCCATCGAACGTGAGCCATCCAATACGTATTTGCGGACGCTCTGAGATTAGGGATTTCTAGAAAATCACTGAGGAGATAATAGCCATCCAGTTTAAGAAACGGATTCAAGTTCAGCAGCGATCGCGTACCACAGACTGAGAACAGCACGAAGGCCACGTGGTGAACCAGAGTCTCAGGGACGGTCACCCGCCAAACAAAGACGGCAAATGCCCAAACGCATAGATCGGCATACGCTCCCGCCAGAGTAATCCAAAGCCGCCGCGACTTTTCGCGAATGAGCCAAGCGTCTGAAACATTGCAGTAGAAACAAGGCATGAAGAACATCAACAGCAAGCCTGCGTCAGGAACTTCTCCACCGAAGTGCTTGCAGGTGAGTCCGTGGCCACACTCATGAATACATGTTGCTAGGCAAATCATTCCCCAAACGACAAATAAAGTGTTCCAGCCAACCGCTGCCGGCACGGATGACACCATCACTTGGCGTTGATCAATCAAGACAACAATAGCCGCAATGATTAGCGATAACGTCGTGACAAGAAACCCAGCCGACCAAACCCAGCGAATCTTTGGTTCGAGCCAACTAAAGAATCGATCCGGCCGACAAAGCGGAAGTCGATAAAATAACAAGCTTCCTTTGCCAGGAAATTGCCATTTCTTCGCTGTTTCATCCGTCGAATCCGAAGATGAGTCGGTAGTTGATGAAGGGGTGGATTCTGATCGTTTTCTTTTGACCAACCGTTGAGTACGAACAACCTTTACAAAATCTCGGAGGTCGGCTTCAGAAAGAGGATCGTGGAACCTTTGCTGATACGCTTCGCATATCTCAGAGGCGGCACGCTGTCCGTCTAAACTGGTCAATAGAAAGTGTTCTTCGGCCCCGAATTTGAAAAACGTACCTTCTGATGGGCATTTCACTACATATTCGTTGTCGCCGGTCATTCGAATGACCAGGTCGGACCGGACTTGGGGCAGATTGCGAGTTTTAGTCGACATAGAGATTAACAGTTCACCAAGTCGTGAGATACTAGCTCAATCGATTGATTCACTTGAACTGGCTGCCGGTCTGGGAGCGTGGGGCCTTCTAACAGGATTTCTCGGCTTTCTTCTTCCGTCAAAATGTATGCAAAATAGGGAATTCCTAGTTCTAGGCAGCGGGCAGCGCGGTGATTCCCATCAATTAGCAAGTGCCCATGAACTTCTTCATGAGAATTCATCGGAAACCAAACGTGACTAATGATGCCAGGATATTTGGTGTCAACGTGGAGCAAATGTTCTTTATGAATTCGTGTGTCTTCGAGTTCCAGCCGTATACTCTCTTCATCGACTTCGACTGGCGTGCGATTGTCAAGAACCATCTTCCGAGCAAGGCTCACGTCGAAGCGAAAACGTTGACCTAGATGTTTAAAACGAAAGGTTTCAGCCCCTGATCGACAGTGTCGACAGGTTTGGCCTCGATCAGTCCGTTTTTTCCGACTATTAGAACTGCCCATTGTGACCTCTGGGTTTACTTGAAAGCATCCAGTTGCAAGACAAATGAGGGGGCGAGGTTCGAAACAAGTTTAGGTCGTCAAGAACTTCACCCACCCCCACAGAATCTAACAGCATAGAGTTAGCTGACTATAGTCAGGTTTCTCAATCAGCTGTGCGAGAAACCATTGTCTAGTAACATACTGAACTACGCTTCTTGCTCGACTTCTTGCTCGACTTCTTGCTCGACTTCTTGCTCGACTTCTTACTCGACTTCTTGCTCGACTTCTTGCTCGACTTCTTGCTCGACTTCTTGCTCGACTTCTTGCTCGACTTCTTGCTCGAACCTTTGCCTGAGGAACCTTTACCAGACGATCCGCCACCATAATCGTCGTCATCGCAGTCACACCACCCGAATGCACTCGGCGTAATGCGTTCTTCTAGCCGTTCGATTTTGAATTTTTTTGTGCCTTCTTGTTCTTCAGCCATAATGTTCCTCAAAAGCATCGAGTGATGAGAGAGTGTCGACTTCTCGATTGGAAGTCTGTCGGGAACCTACTTTCGCAAGTAAGATGCCAAAGATGCATAGAGATGAAGGTTTCGTTAACTTCAGTGTATCCCAACACTTACATAGAGCGCTTTATTAAAACCGATCCATCGGTTTGTGGCCTTACGGAAACATGCGGTTTTGACGTTGATCGTAAGGCATTGATCCTAGACATGGTTACGTCGATGTTGCCGATATCGCTCAATGAGGCATTCCGACTACACGCGATGACTCAGTATTCTTCGGGTAGTAAGATCGTCGTCGCGGACCGATCAGCTTCCGTGATGACCCGCAATTTGACATCCTGGGTTGTTCTGTATACCGACAAGATGCGTTCGCCGTGCAGAAGTACATTTTCATTTTCGCTGGCATCTTCTTCGTCGACCTCGCCCCACTTTCCCGCGACATGTTGCTGGAGAAACTCCATTGGCGATTGATTTGCTTCTTGGATTGATTCGAGAGCGCCGGGAGTCGCAAGAGTTTGACCCAAAAAGAATTTCGGTTGGCGATCTTCGTTCATTAGACCTTCCCTTCGTTTAAGAACTTGTAAGTCGTCGGCAATTGGGAAATTCAACAGGGATACACTTACGCAACCGTTTGAGTTGCCATCAAATTGGGGTCGGACTTGGTGGAGGTGACTGCTTCGGCGGTATCCAGAATTTAAGCGACGGCGTCGCAGGTCCGTTTGAGAACGGTTTGACAGGCGGCAATCGGTTCCAGCTTGGCATCCCAGGCATACGCTTTTACGTATTCCCAGCAACCGCCCACGTCCGCTTCGCCGTCGTGTCTGTGTATTGCCAGCAATGTGGCTCCACCAAGCTAGGCCACGATTTCACTTCGCCAGTGTTGGCCGCGTTCTTTCACATGACCAAGCCGATGATCGGCGGCATGAACCATTTCGTGGGACCACGTCGCCAAGTTCTCGACCCCAAGCGCGATGTGACCATCGAAGCGGAACTTGCCGAGCGGACCCGTCGATCGACCGCTGTAGACTTCGACCGTGATTCCCCAATGCCTCGCAACATCCAGTAGCGGAAGCGATTCGATCCATTCATGAATGCGGGGATCGGCGGGCGGCAACGGCTTCCCTTCGGTTTGCTCCAGGCCAAACACAATCGTGTGCTTGAATCCGTAAAGGACCGATCGCTGAGCCGTTTCGCCGTTGTCCTCTTCAACCGTCACTCGTTTACGGAGCGGAACCAAGATTGGAAAGCCGCGTTCGCTTTTCTTGACCGTTCGTTCAACCTGCTTCCACTGACGAAATCCACGGGCGTCGGCATAGCCGGAAAGAGCCACGAGCAGCTGATTACTCCAGGACCATTGGCGACATGGGACATCATCTTTCCGGCGGATAAAAACCGGAGCAAGGGCGGCGGGAAGGGATTCGGGAGGCTGGAAGGCGTTTCGGCATGCTCAGACGCTTCGCCGCAGCGATGGAGATTCCGCTTCAAGCGCTGCTGGATGAAAGTTCGTCACAGGGATAACGATGGCCTTGGTCATGCGTGACGACTGCAGAATCAATCAACTGTAAGGTGCATCAATCGCCTCAACACACGGCCTCGAAGCGACTCCAGAATTATACAACTTCTTGAATTTGTATTGATAGCGTTCGACTCTTCCGGGGCGGTGATGCGCAGAATTCCGATCAAATAGGATATGCCGGGCGCCGGAGATCACCGGTTCGAGGGGGCTCATGCAACTCTCGTGCAAATACTGTGAATTGCCTGTCATAGGACCGTAGGATACAATCGAGTGCGTCAGTGATTTCGAAGGGGAAATAGTGGTGGATGCTCGTGTTTTGCGAATCGGTTTGACATCGCTGCTTTTGGCGGCGGTGTTTTTGGGGAGTGTCATTCCCCCAGCCGTTCAGCATGCGCACGAGGGTCATGATCAAAATCCCACCTCAAGTGTGACATCTCAAGATGTCTCTCACACCCATACTCATCAACATCCGCACCATCATTCGGCTCAGCCATCGACCGATGAGGAATTCCCGAACCGTCATATACACCTGAGCGTGTTTGGATGGGATGTGACTTGGCCTTCAGGTAACATGCCACATGAGTCGCTTCCCGGATCAAAAAGCTTGTGCGGTCCGGGTGAGTATTTGGTTCGTCTTGTGGATGGCGATTCGATTTTGGTGGCCGTTCACGTGGTCGAGTGGCTCAAGTTCGATTTACCTTGTTTCACGTGCTGCGTAAACACTGCACGACACATTGCCACGCCTTCATTCGACGCGAATCCCCCCGATTCACCGCTGTTGTGCGATCGCGCGCGTGGTGAACGGTCGGGTGTGCAGTTGATCTAAATCTCTCTTTGCCAATTGCTTTTGGCATCCCAGCGTCTTGCTTCTTCGCTGGTTTTTTTCCATGTCGTTTTCGGCGTTGACCTACGCTGCGCCGGTCGCATAACGACTCGACTTTTGTCGTGATGTAACCCGCTCTCGTCATGTTATGACTGGTGGCGGCACCAATACGTCGCTTTCCCATACTCAATTCTTCGCAAGGATGTGGGGGAGGTACGAATGTGCAAATTCATTTCGGTATTGCTTGCGCTTACCGTCTCGGTGTCCGTCGGATGTTCTTCGCCACCTGTTTTGAATGGCAAAGTGACGGGGCCGATTGAGACATTGACCCGGTATCAGCCGGTCGCTTATTCGGAAGGCGAGACCGACAAGTCTGTTGAGTCAGACAGGCCGAAATCGGAGATGGCTGTTCCTGAAGAATTGGCACCCGTGTCTTCCGAAACCGTCATGGTCTTTGAAGTGACGAGTTTGCCGGAATTGGTGAACTTGACCGTGGAGAGCCATCCGCGACTTGGGGACGTCAGTTGGGCGGTCAACGCAGCAAAAGGCCAAGCCTTCCAAGCCGGGCTTTATCCGAATCCATCTGTCGACCTCACCGGTAATGAACTGGGTGATCGCACCGGGCCGGGAGGAATTTGGAGCCTGTTTGCCAGTCAGGAAATTGTCACTGCGAACAAACTCGAACTGAGCGAAGCGGCCAGACTCAAAGAGGTCGATCAAGCATCATTGACGGTCATCAGCGAGCAATACCGCCTGCTGACCGATATCCGTCAGGCATTCTTTGAAGCGTTGACGCTACAGCGTCGGGCCGAAATTCTCACGAACCTTGTCCAGCTGGCTGAAGAGTCGGTTTCCAACGCCAACGAGTTAATGAAGGCAAAAGAAGCCGCCGAACTCGATGTCGTGCAATTGGAAGTGGACCTCGAACGATATCGAGCAGACTTGCAAGCGACTCGGCAAGCCTTGCCAGGGGTGTATCAAAAACTCGCTGCGAGCGTTGGCCGACATGACCTACCCATCTCCAAACTGGTCGGGGATTTGGAAACCCAGCTGCCCAATTACGATCTCGACGAAGTTCGGTGGTACGTCCTGGGAATTCATCCTGAAATCCGGTCGGCACAAATTGGGGTCGAACAAGCGCGTCTGGAGTTGTGCCGAGCGGAAGTCGAACCCATTCCGAACGTCACCGTGGGGGCGGGTTACACGCACCAGAGTCAAAACCGTTCGGAGGACTGGGATATCGGTGTGAGCTTACCGATTCCGGTCTGGAACAAGAACCAAGGCAACATTCTGACTGCACAATCTCGGGTGCATCGAGCCGCGAATCAGGTCGGCGTGATTGAAAACGAAATCGCCACTCGGTTGTCAGCGGCATTCGCCACGTATTCCGCAGCCCGTGAGCGTTCAGAGCGATACAAAACGGCCATCCTCCCGAAAGCCGAACGCACCTACGAATTGTCGCGTAAGGCGTACCAAGGTGGACAGTTCGAATATCTCCGTGTTCTCCAGGCACAACGGGCCGTGGCAGAAACCAATCTCGAATACATTCGCTCGTTGGGCGAAATGTGGCAATCCGCGAGTCAAATTGCCGGGCTGATGCTCGAAGACCAGTGGCCGCTCGCCCCAGTAGGGCCAGCAAAATAAAGGTGTCCCGCATGAAAACCATCTTACGAATTCTTAAGCCCGTGCTCGTTCTGGCACTGTTTGCTGCCGTGGGTATCGCGGGGTATATGACTCGGGATCGCTGGTTGCCATTTCTGCAACACAAACAGTCTGAAGTGACCGAGACCACGCCATCGAAAGCAGCAAAAGAGTCCGAAACACAAACAAAAATTGTGCTGTCGGATCAGGCGATCGACAATCTCGGACTGACTGCCAAGTCAGTCAAACCGCAAACCTATTGGAAGTCGATTCAAGTTCCCGGGATGGTCATCGATCGGCCTGGTCGAAGTGACCTGGGAGTTGTGTCGCCCGTGGACGGTGTGGTCTCGCAAATCAACAACTTCCCGGGCGATACGGTCCAAGCAGGGGACGTGCTGTATACGATTCGTCTTTTAAGTGAGACGTTGCACCGAACTCAATCCGATCTGTTCAAAGCCACGCAGGATATCGAGCTGGCGGAAGCGACTCGCAAACGGCTGAAGAGCGCGTCCAACGCCTTGCCGGAGTCTCGAATCATTGAGGTCGACAACCAAATCACCCGGCTGCAAGTCTCTGTACGTGCCTATCGGCAAGAACTCGCCACTCGTGGTTTGACGCCGGACCAAATCGATCAGGTCGCACAGGGGGAGTTCGTCCGAGAAATCGACGTGGTTGTGCCTTCGCAACCATCGGAGTCGAACCCACCGAAACCACAGCCCATCATCCAGACAGCCGCGGATGAAACCGAACTGCGTCCAGTCGCCACCTTCGAAGTCGAAGAGTGTGAAGTCGAACTCGGGCATCGTGTGGAGGCCGGACAAGTTTTGTGTCTGCTTGCCAACCATCAGCTGCTCAGTGTGGAAGGCCGAGCATTTCGTGATGAAACTCAGTTGCTCGAACGAAGTGCCAAAGAAGGTTGGCCAGTCGACATCGATTTTCAGGAAAATGAGGCAGCGGATTGGCCGCCGATCGAACAGATATTCCCGATCCGCTACATCGCGAACAATATCGATCCCGTCAATCGCACCTTTGGCTTCCGTATGCCGCTCAAGAATGAATCGCGCGTGGTCCAACACGAAGACGGCGTTCAACTTCTGTGGCGATTCCGACCGGGGCAAAAAGTACGAATCTTAGTGCGGGTCGAACGACTCGATGATGTCTTCGTTCTCCCGTCCGATGCTGTCACCCGTGACCTTGCCGAAGCCTTCGTCTTCACGCAAAACGTCAACACCTTTGAGCGGAAGCCCGTACGAATTCTCGCGGAAGATCGTCTGCACACGGTCATTGCTAACGATGGTTCCGTGATCCCCGGAACGTATGTCGTGCAGAACGGGGCCGCTCAGTTGAACCGCATGACAAAATCGCGAACTGGCAACGATTTGCCCGAAGGCTACCACATTCACGCCGACGGCAGCCTGCACAAAAACGAGAGCGAAGACTAGTGCCTTATTTAAGGCTTTGATTTGGAATACGTGTCAACAAAACCGGCTACGTTGTCGCTCATCACCTACACATCAATGCCAATTCGTTGAGTCAACGCTCGACAAAGAGAATCCCATGTTGAATGCCATTATTCGCCTCGCATTGACTCACCGGACATTAGTAATGGCTGGTTGTGTTGTCGTGCTCGTCTACGGCGGCTATCTGTCGACGACGCTGCCAATCGACGTGTTTCCCGACTTGGACCGTCCACGAATCGTGATTTTGACGGAATGTCCGGGGCTGTCGTCAGAAGAAGTCGAAACACTGGTGACCTACCCGCTTGAAACGGCGGTCTTGGGTGCGAATGGCGTGGAAGATGTTCGCAGCCAATCCAGCCAGGGTATGAACGTCATTTACATCGAATTCGGCTGGGAAACCGATCCGCGTTATGCCCGCCAGATTGTTTCTGAACGACTCGCGAATGTGCCGATGCCGCCAGGGATTCGTCCCATCATGACACCGCAGGCGTCGATCATGGGGCAGATTCTGCATTTCGGAATCCATCGGCGGACTGGTCCACAGGGCGGTCAATTGACCGCGATCGAGCAGACTGGCCTCGTTGCTGAACGGACGATGGCGGACCACAAATCCCAGCTCACCGTTTGGAATCCCACCCAACGCAATGATCTCAAAACCTGGAAAAAAGTTTCGGTCGAAAATGTGAGTTGGGCCGAAGGACAATCAGATCGCCTCGTGATATTCGATTGGAATGGCCGTTCGCATTCAGTGGAGTTTCCGACCGATCTCGAAGACCGAATGGATTTGCGAACGACCGCGGATTGGTTGATTCGGCCCCGTCTGTTGAAGTTGTCCGGCATTGCCGAAGTGATCGTCATGGGCGGTGACACGAAACAATATCAGGTCCTCGTCGATCCGAATCGGCTGCAAGAGTACAACGTCACTTTGCAAGAAGTCGAAGACGCAATTCAAGCGAATAATCTAAACGCCAGTGGTGGGTTTCTGGTCGAAGGTCAGAGCGAACGTTCGGTACGGGTGATCGGTCGGCTGGGACCGCTGCCGGAACAGGTCATCACCGATCTGCAGCAAACACCCGTCAAAATGAATGCCGATCGGGCCGTCTTACTGCATCACGTGGCCCAAATCGTCGAAGGTCCGGCCCCGAAACGTGGCGATGCGAGTATCGATGGTCACCAAGGCGTCGTGATCACCATCGTCAAACAACCCCACGCGGATACACGAAAACTCACCGACACTGTCAAAACAGCCCTTCACGATGCGGAAGCTGCGTTGCCTGCTGATGTCGTGATCAACACCGACTTGTTCCAACTCAAGAACTTCATTGATCGCGGCATTTATTATGTCGAAGAAGCGCTCGTCATCGGGGCCGTCCTCGTGGTGATCGTGTTGTTCCTGTTTTTGCTTAATCTTCGCACCACATTCATCACCCTCACTGCGATTCCATTGTCCTTGGTGATCACCACACTCGTCTTCCGACTCGTCGGCAAAATGACGGGAGCCGAACTATCGGTCAACGTGATGACACTCGGCGGGATTGCGGTCGCCATTGGGGAACTGGTGGATGATGCCATCGTCGATGTCGAGAACATCTTTCGCCGGTTGGGTGAAAACAACTCTAGCCCAAACCCCAAGCCTCCAATTGTGGTGGTTTATTTAGCGAGTATGGAAATTCGCTCGGCCATCATTTTCGGGACCGCGGTCGTGGTCTTGGCCTTCATGCCGCTGTTTGCCTTATCTGGAGTCGAAGGTCGACTGTTTGTGCCACTCGGGGTGGCTTATATCGTTTCAATTCTTGCTTCGCTGCTCGTCTCGCTAACAGTGACACCCGTCTTGTCATATTACTTGTTGCCACAAACGCAGGCGTCACACGAACACAAAGACGGACTCCTGTTGCGTTGCCTCAAATGGATGGCAGGTTTTCTAATCCGGTTCAGCATGCGGCATGCCACCATGTTACTGCTTTTAACTTGGGCGATCGTTGGATTCAGTGTTTGGCAACTCACGCAATTGGGGGCCGACTTCCTACCGAAGTTTGATGAAGGAAGTGTTCAAGTCAACGTGTCACTCCCGGGTGGTTCCTCACTGCAAGCCTCGAACGAAGCATCCACGTTGATCGACGCCGAACTACGAAAGCTACAGAAATCGCCGGACAATCCCGATGGCCCTGTGTTGCACTTCTTCCGGCGAACCGGTCGGGCTGAGTTAGACGAACACGCCCAACCAGTGAACGTCGGCGAATACATCCTCACGATGAACTCCGAAGCCGCCTATGACCGGGATGAGTTCATCGATCAGTTACTTGACGATTTAAGGGCCAACGTGCCGGGCGTGGGTATCGAAGCGGAACAACCGTTGTCGCACTTGATCAGCCACATGCTTTCAGGGGTCAAAGCACAGATCGGGATCAAAATCTACGGGGACGACTTAGACAAATTGCGAGAGTTAGCCGGTGACGTGCGGAATGCCATCCAGGATATTCCCGGGGTGACACCCCCGATTATCGATCCGCAAGAACGGGTGGATGAACTCCATGTCGTGCTGCGTCCCGACGATCTTTCTTTCTACGGGTTGAGCCGGGAGTATGTGGCCGATTTTGTGCAAACGGCCCTCAAAGGGGAAGCCGTCTCACAGGTCTTAGAGGGACAGCGGCGGTTCGATTTGGTGGTCAAACTTGATGAACCATTCCACTCGGACCCTTATAACCTTCGCGAGCTAAGACTCGAATTGCCAGACGGACGCGGCCAGATACGTCTTCGAGAGGTCGCGGATTTCCCGCAGTCTGCGAGTGGTCCCAACGTCATCAATCGGGAAAACGTCAGGCGACGGCAAACAATCCGGTGTAACGTCTCGGGACGTGACATGGAAAGTGCTGTCACCGAGATTGAAAACCGAGTGCGAAATCAAGTCGCAATGCCGACCGGTTACTTTGTCGAGTTTGGTGGGCAGTTCGAGGCTCAACGCTCGGCGACACTGTTGATCACGGTTCTCGCCGGTGTTTCGGTCGCGGGCATCTTTATCGTGTTGATGATGCTCTATCCATCCACCCGGATCACGTTTCAAATTCTCAATGCCATTCCAACCGCATTCATTGGCGGCGTGTTGGCACTCGTAATCACAAACCAATCGCTGACGGTGGCCAGTATGGTCGGCTTCATCTCGCTGAGTGGGATTGCCGTCCGCAATGGCATTCTGCTTGTGACGCACTACTTCCACCTGATGGAAGAAGAAGGCGAGGGTTTCACGGACAGTATGGTTTTGCGTGGCAGCTTGGAACGTTTGGCACCGGTACTGATGACCGCAATTACTGCGGTGATGGGACTGCTGCCGATCGTTGTTGGCGGGCAAAAGCCCGGGCTAGAGATTCTTTATCCGGTCGCAACGGTAATCGTTGGTGGACTCGTGACTTCGACGTTCTGTGAGTTCTTAATCCACCCTGGATTGTTTTGGAAGTTTTCAGGCAAGGATGCCGAGCGTTTGGTTCGCAGTGATAGTTCCGACGAGGAACTGCTGCGGGCAGCGTAACACTACAGGATGTACCACTTGTTTTTATAAGGAAAGGATTGCAGAGATGGTACGCACAAAGATTTTAGGACTGAGCCTTTTGGCCAGCGTGTTCGCATTCGCGGGCTGTTCGGAGAAGACCGAGACGCCCGCAGCAAACCCCGAAGGCCAAGCGGAGACTCATTCCGAAGACTCGCCGGACCATGCCCCGCATGGAACGGGTCCGAACGGAGGAGTGGTGTTCGACTTGGGTAAGTATCATGCGGAGTTCACCGTCGATCACTCGAAAGAAACCGTCATGGTTTTGATCTTGGGAGATGATGAAAAGACAACAACGGCAATTGATGCGGAAGAATTCACGCTGAGCATCAAAGAATCGAATACCGCAGATGGGACAACCGTCGAGCCCATGACGATCACACTCAAACCAGAAGACGCAACCGACGGGAAAGCGTCCAAGTTTGTGGGTAGCGATCCTGGGATTGGCAACGTCGCTGACTTTGAAGGGACCGTCGTTGGCGAGATCGACGGCAAACCATCCCAAGGCGAATTCAAAGAGTAACCGTCTGCCATCGCCAAATCGAACGTGACGAGCAGCCGCCGTCTTGGCAGACAACGGCGGCGGTTGCTTCTTTTGGCATGCTTTCCGCGTTTGGAGATCAAATATGTGGTGGACTGTCACCAAAACTATCATTGCCGCTGTGACTATCACGGCGGTCTCAGAAATATCCAACCGCTCCCCCCGATTGGGAGCACTTCTGCTCACGCTCCCAACGATCAGCATCCTAGCTTTCATTTTCACCTGGACTGGCCAACGGGATTTGACAACGATCTCTCGATTGGGCCGGGAAACCCTCGCCCTGGTACCGCTCGGCCTGCCGTTTTTTCTCCCCTGGCCTACGCTTCGCGTTCGGGGTTGAGCTTCTGGCCCGCATTCATCACTGGTGTGCTGTTGGCATCCGTGACAATCAGCCTGTGGTTCTGGCTAGGGCCAAAGACGACATAGCGTTTTCTTCGGCGTTCGCTCAAATGGTGTTCTACCAAACGAGGAATCTTTAACTACTTCGAAATGCAACCTCAATCGTTCCGGCTTGTCACTAACAGCACACCGCAACAATCGATTTCAATGCTTGCGACGACATCGCAACCTCTTTCCTGCAAACGATTAGTCGAGCATCTCAATGCTATCAGATAAACAACGGCAAGGCATGAACCGGTGGTTCATGCGACGACAGCGAAAACGTGACCTCGTGCGACTCTTGATCAGCAAGCTGACAGGTCGTGGAATCGGCTCGCTACTTTCGAACATACACCCGCGCGACCTAACTCTCGAAGGCTGTGGTGATGACAAACAAAAAATCAGTCCATTCCAAGATGTGAAGTTGCGGAGTGATCGCTTGATACTTCGGGAAGTCAGCATTGATGACATGGAGACTTTAGTGTCACTCTTCCCGACAATCTCCGGGGACAGCAAGAACGTTTTTTGGACGGACCAGTACACCTTGCTGAGAGAAGTGGTCACTACCTACGCGACTTGGGTGATCGTTGACCAAGATCGGAACACAGTGGTCGGATATTGTGGCCTAACAGAGTTGGAAGTCGACGGTCAGACCGAGCACGAAGTCGGCTATCGAATTGGTGAAGCCTACGCGGGACGGGGGTTTGCCACTGAGGCTGCTCGGTTGGTCATGGACTTTGCATTCCAGCATGGACTGACTCGCCTGATTTCGAGCATCCAGCCGACCAACATCGCATCCATTCGAGTCGCAGAGAAGAACGGCATGGTGTTCGAAAAACGGACAACATTCGGCAACGCAGAAGTCGACATCTATGTGGCGAATTCCAACAACGAGCAAGCACTTCGCTGAAAGCTCCAGGGCCTTCGTACTTTCGTTTTGGCTATCGCCGACGCCAATACCTTCCCCAGATTAACTGACCGGCGCATTCCGGCGATTTTCGTGGAAGTATCCACAGAATCGTTGTAATCGTTTCATTCGGTCGTCGTATTGGTCGATCTCATGAGTGGACCGTGCCGCGATTTTCCCCGGAGCCTGTGAGTCAGTTCTATTGCGACTCAAATTCGCGAAAAGACAATGGGCCTGGGATGTTCACTGAGGTTTCACATGCGGGCACATTCAATACGCACGTTTTTCGGTGGAGTGTGTGTTTCATTGACGGTGGGATGCACAACCCCACCGACAGCTCAAACAGATGCGTCATTTGTGATGATCTCGCCGGATCAAGCCGACCGCAATGCGGGTGAAATCAGGCCAGAACTGACAACCAGGCTGCCAATGATCGGCCAAGTCGCTGCTGAAGACCCGGATGCAAATCCCGGCAATGAAAGTGACGCTCACGCCGATCGGAAGATGGAAAACAGTCAAGAACAATCGGCTCCTGAACCAGCACTGGTGGCTGACGACGGTCTTGAGTATTTGGTTCAAATTTCGTTGGACCAAAACCCGCGTTTGGCCCGGCTTTATCAAGAGTATCAAGCCGCCGCCGCTCGGACGCAGTATGCCGACAAACTTCCCGATCCTAAAGTTGGGGCCAATGTCTTCGGGAATGCTCTCGAAACCGCTTCGGGGTCGCAACGAGCGAATTTCAACGTGAGCCAAGTCTTTCCGTGGCTCAGTCGGCTGGATGCCCAACAGCAGCGGGCGTGTCTGGAAGCGCTTGCGATTCAGGCTGAATGGGCTGCTGAACAATTGCGAGTCGTGGCTGGTGTTCGGACGGGCTGGTATCGGCTGTATATCATTGATAAGCAGATCGAAATCGCCGAAGCGAACCAAGAGCTGCTCGAATCGTTGATCGAGGTCGCCAACGCGCGGATCGCTGCCGGGAATGCCTCTCAAGGGGATGTCCTCCTGGGGACGGTTGAACTCTCGAAGCTCGAAGAACGGCTGCTCTCTTATCGACGGCAGCGGCAGGGTGTTGAAGCTGAACTCAATCGGTTGACGGCACAACCGGCTGAGACGCCCATTTCGTCGCCTACTGAACTTGAGATTGAACTGCCGAAGTGGTCGTCAACAGAGATACACGAAGTCGCGTTGCGATCGCAGCCTGAGATCGAAGCCGCTCGGCTACGGACGCAGGCAACCCGTTGGGGCATCGAGGTAGCCCGGTTGCAACGCCGGCCCGAGTTCATGGTTTCTGCCAATTACTTCGTGACTGACGACAATCGTCCGCCAAGCCGCGTTGTCGATGTCGGTGAAGACCCGTTCTCGCTCAGCGTCCAAGTCAGTATTCCGCTTTGGCGGGACGATTATGACGCCATTGAAAACGAGGCGGCTTGGAAGCATCAAGCGGCTCACAGTTCGGTGAGAGAATTGGTCGTGCGCTACAATTCCATGATTCTCGATCTATTGACTGAAGCCCGACGCGCGGACGAGACTGCGGAGCTTTACAAATCCACGATCCTGCCTCAATCCCGTCAGACACTCACGGCGGACCAGGAAGCCTATGTCAACGGAACCGTCGAGTTTGATCGCGTCATTCGAGACTATCGGAATTTGTTGACCCTGGAACTCGGGTACCACAAAGCGATCGGTGACCTTGCAATTGCCATCGCTCGAATTCAGCAAGCCGCCGGGCAAGACCTTCTCTTGCTCCCATCTTCAAGCCAAACTCCCCAGCTTCCGCAACCAGACCCAGTGGAATAGGCGGGCGAAAGAATCGTTGCAACCGTCGCAAAACGGCAAATACGCTGTGTGGCAATTGCCGATGAAGTGACAGGACCGTGCCTCTTTCATAACACTGCAACGCCTCAAAACTGACAGGGTCATCCTTGGTCAGTTCGTCGTTATTGCATACTGAGAGGCTTTCAAATGTCAGAACGTTCCGGGTTTTTGGTTGTCCTCATTTTGACCGCCGTTGCGACAGGAGGATGTGCCACCCAGTCATCAAGGGCTGTTGGGCGTCAAAATGTCGAATCGCTGAATGATCTTGATGAACCATCTCAGTCGGAAGCAGCTGGAGATCACGAGTCGGACGGTCACTCGTTCATCGTGTTGACGCAATTCCAAGCCGACGACGATGTGAATACGGAACTCACTGAAGCCCCGGAAGACGTGGTTCCCCCTCCCAATGCCGTCCTGCACTGGGAACTTGGGGAGTCCGGTGAGGTTGCACCCGGAGAGGTCTATGACCTTTCGACTTTGCTCGAATTGGCGTCCGCCAACAACCCGACGCTGCGTCAGGCGAACCTGCAAATTTCCGGGACGCTCGCCATGGCTCAGCAGGCTGGGTTGTATCCCAATCCGACATTGGCCTACCTCGCCGAAAACATCGGAGTCGACGGAACAGCCGGTGAGTTTCAGGGAGCGGAAATCCAGCAACGATTCGTGACTGCGGACAAGTTGGAGTTGAGTCGCAACAAATATCTGCAACGTGCCAAAGTCGCCGAGCATCTGGCGGTGATGCAACAATTCAAGGTTTGTAATGATGTGCGGCTGCACTATCTGGCGACACTAGAAGCTCAAGCCTTGCTTGAATTGCAGCGGGAACTTCTAAAAACTGCCGAAGACCGACTGGTCACGGTCAAGGAAATGTTCAATCTGGGACAGGCCAACGAGGTCGATGTTCGTAAAACGACAGCCAACTTGCGGCGTCAACAGCTGGATGTTCTGGCTGCGGAAAATCGTGTTCGCCAGCGGTTCCTTGAACTCACCGCTGTTGTTGGCGTTGAGCTGGCGTTTCGTCCGATGGGCGGGCCTCTCGAACGGTGCGGTGCCTTGATCGATTTTGATCAGGCCTATTGCCGGATTCGCAGCGAGAGTCCGGAACTTCTGGCGGCGGTCGCGAAATTGCGAGCGGACCACATCACGCTGCATCGCGAGCGAGTGGAGTGGGTGCCGGACATCGTGGTCGGTGCGGGACCGGGATACAATTTCGACGCCGGTGATTCCGTCGCCAATGCGATGGTTCAGGTCGAGCTTCCACTGTTCGACCGCAACCAGGGGACCATCCGGCAAGCCGAAGCGGACCTTGGACGGCAGCAGTCGGAAATCCGCCGCGTCGAAATGACGCTGCGACGCCGATTGTCAGCGGAGTATAACCAATACATCTCTGCTCTCCAGCGTGTGGAAAACTATGAGTCTGTCGTTCTACCGGAACTGCGACAGGCATACGAGCAAGCCCTGGAAAGCTACAAGGCTGACCGGCAGGATTGGCCCGACGTATTGGATACCCATGTTGAATACACGATGCGACGGATGGAATACACGCAGAGTCTTCGTCAGCTTTGTGCGGCGGAAGTGATGATTTCCGGTTTCTTGCTTCGCGATGGCTTGGACCCCGCTCCGAACCCGACGCCTCCGGGTCACATCGATGCGACCCCGAAACCGAGATGATCGAATCGTTCCGGCTTTGCCAACCATTCTTACGGAGATTCCCATGAGTGAACACCATTCCCAACCTCGTCGCGAGTTTTTGCAAAACGGTCTTATTGCTGCGGCTGCCATCACTGGATCGGACGCCTTACTTCGACCGTCCGTTGTCTCAGCTGCACAACCATCGCGAAGATCGGAACCAGCAAACGTGCCGCCGCATGTCGAAGTGGAGTACGACGGGTTTTCTCGATTTCAGCCAAGTCGAGGCAATGACCCCGATAGTGATTTCTATCTGGGCAAGCTAGTCCCGGGTTTTCGCAAGCCCGAGGACGGTCCAGCGTCGTTCGTCGCGCCGGACCTGGAGAAGTTGGCCTACACCGAACGCAACGGCGTCAAAGAATTTCAGTTAATCGCGCAGCCGGTGACACGCGAGTTTCTGCCCGGGTACCCGATGAAAGTCTGGGGCTTCAACGGCTCAATGCCCGGCCCAACCATCGAGGTCACGCAGGGTGATCGGGTCCGCATTGTCGTCCACAATGAATTGCCCGAAGACACGACGGTCCACTGGCATGGTTTCGAGTTGCCGATTCAACAAGACGGGGCCAGCACACTCACGCAGAACCCGATCAAGCCGGGAAAAAGTTACGTCTACGAATTCGACATCCATGAGGAAGGCACGTTCTTCTACCACACGCACGTCGCTATGCAGGAAGCGTTCGGCATGGTCGGGTGGTTCATCGTGCATCCGAAGAAAGTGTTCAGCCCGCCGGTCGATCGCGACTTCGGTTTGATCTTTCAGAACTTCCACATCAAGCCGAACCAGACCATCAGCGACTCGTGGGCGATGGATTGGAATTGGCACACGATCAACGGTCGTAGCGGGCCATTCACGACACCACTGGTCGTCAAACATGGAGAACGGGTGCGAATTCGCATCATGAATTTCGCACCGATGCAGCATCACCCGATTCACCTGCACGGTCACACTTTCTGGGTGACGGGGCACGAAGGGGCGAGGATTCCCAAGTCCGCTTGGATTCCCCGCAATACGGAACTGATTGCGGTCGCTCAGGCCAGCAGTTTCGAGTTCATTGCCAACAACCCAGGTGACTGGATGTTGCACTGCCACATGACCCATCACATGATGAACCACATGGTCAAGCATGTCGGTCCCCGGTTGCGTCAGGGCGAACAAGTGGACCGGTATCTCGCGAATATCGACTCCCGCCCGTCTGTGGATTTCACTCGGGAAGATCAAGGTTTCGACGTTCCTGGCTATCCGCAGGGTATGAAGGGAATGTCTATGAGTGAGGACTTCATGAAGGCGATTTGGTCCCGCAAAGAAGTCCGAGGAATGCGGGCGACCGCCATGATGTCCGTCAAAGGTTTGATGACAACCTTGCGAGTGCTTCCCGATGATCTCTACGACCGCGTGATGACTTCAGGCGAATCGGTGCCGAAGGGGGCCGTCTTTGAGGAAATTGTCAAACGGTTTGGCAATCCGGCAACGTACCAGAAGGCACCCATGCCGATGATGCACAAGGGACAATAGCCCTTCGACACTTGCGTTCGGCAGCGATCAATCGGAAAAGTCGGCTTGTCCGATCTGAGTTGAGAAGTAGAATACGGGCATCTGATCCGCTGACTGAGCGAACGCAACAAGGCTCCAACGTGTCTCAATTTTTCCAAGTCACTTCCGTCTGGCTAACCGCAGCGATGCTGCTAGCGCAGATGGTATGTCCCGGCTTGGTGATGGGATGTGTGTGTCGGCAGGCGGTCGCGTCGTGCTGCACGGGGAGCGAGCAGAGTGCGTGCTGTTGTGCAGAGACACTTGGTCAGGATTCGTTAGAGTGTCCCCACTGCGGGGCATCGTCGCACAATCCACAGAAAGATGGCGATGCAGGCTGGCATCGGGCAGCCGTGTGTCACTGTGGAGACCAAATCCCGTTTGAGCCGTCGCTTCTGCAGACGCCTGAGTCGTCGGAAGTGATCATTCTCTTGAGCTGGCTGACGCAGGGTACGGTCTGCGAGATCGATACGCCTGTATTGCCATTCACTCCGGCACGTGCTCAAGTGCCGTCGAGCGACGCATTGGTGCCAAACCACAGTCAGCGGGTGTACTGCGTCTGGGTGATCTAAACCCGGTTTGCGTTTCTGTTTTGGCGAGGCTGTGCTTTGGTCTTGCCATGTTCTCCAGCCTAATGTTCGGGCTCGGATTCCATCCACGCATACCGTGTTCACTCTTGGAGATTATCCATGCGATCCGCATTTACGAAGTTGTTTCTTGGTTCCGTACTTTTCTCGGCAGTAGCCCTTGTCGGTTGCAGCCAATCGCCAACGGACGAATCCACTGACTCCGCAGACGCTTCTCTGAAAACGTTCAACGCCGTCTGCCCCATCATGGGCAGCGAGGTTTCCGCAGACGCACCCACCGTCGAATGGAACGGCAAGACCATCGGCTTCTGCTGTGCTGGCTGTGACGAAAAGTGGGAAGCCCTTTCGGATGACGAGAAGGCCGAAAAGCTCGCCGCCGCCGAGAAAGAAGCAGACGAAACTGACGATGCCGGTGAAGAAGGCCAGTCGTAACGAGTCCGTGTTTGAGCATTCAGTCGAATGCGGCGGCTGGTCGGGACGTTTCCCGGCACGGTCCAACGCTGGCGTTGTGTCTTTGGCCAGCCGCCCTCTTTCAAACTCGCACGTTCGCTCAAAAGGAGCTCGCCGTGCCCAACACCCCAACACACGAAAACTTATCAATCCCAACGGGCACAGCGCGACAACCAAAGCCGCGTTCCATTTGGTGGTGGGTGTCCCGCTTTGGCAACTTGGCGTTGTTTTTTGGTGCGGGGATTCTGCTGATTGTCCTGTTGGGTGTGGCTCAACGTATGGGATGGATACAAGGTGGAAGTATCAATTCCGCGTCATCATCCGAAGAGGATTCGCAGGCAATCCACACTTGCCCGATGCACCCGCAAATCCGGCAACCCGGGCCGGGGCGTTGTCCCGTCTGTGGCATGGCTCTTGTACCAGCAGCATCAACGGGGGCCAATCTGGACGAGTTGGCCGTCAACATTGAACCGGCTCAACGACGTTTGGCCAACATTCAGACGGCAGAAGTCACTCAACAACCCGTCACAACGACGATTCGCACCATCGGGGCGATTGAAATTGACGAAAGCCGTCAGGCGACCATTGCATCCTACATCGACGGGCGAGTCGAACGGCTCTTTGCCGACTATACCGGCGTTGAAGTCGAAAAAGGAGATCATCTCGCCGTTGTCTACAGTCCGCAGCTGTATTCGGCACAGGTGGAGTATGTCGAAGCCCAACGCACGCTCAGCAAAAGTAGCGCTACATCGCTCGCGTCCGTCCGTGAAGCCCAATCCAAGCTCGTTGCGAATTCCCGGCAACGGCTTGTCGAGCTGGGCATGACGGAAGAGCAGTTGACCGAACTTGAACAATCGGGGGAATCCAAGTCCCGGATGACCATCTACGCACCGATCGGTGGGACGGTGATCGAAAAGCTGGCGGAAGAAGGGAAATACATTTCCGCTAGCGAGCCCATCTATCGCATTGCGAATTTGTCGACGGTCTGGTTGGTGCTGGAACTCTACCCGGAAGATGCCTCCCGTATTCGCTTCGGACAGATTGTCGAAGCTGAACTCACATCGCTACCGGGGCAGACACTCGCAGGACGAGTCGCGTTTGTCGACCCGCGAGTGGACAAGTCCAACCGCACTGTTGGCGTCCGAGTCGAATTCAAGAATGAAACCGGCGAGTTGCGACCCGGCGACTATGCACAGGCTAGCATTGAGATTCCAATTGGTCCTCAAGGAGAAGTTTACGATGCCGAGTTGGCGGGTAAATGGATCAGCCCCATGCACCCGCAAGTCATCATGGACGAACCCGGCGACTGTCCGATCTGCGGCATGAAACTCGTTCCCACGACTCGTTACGGCTATACGGATCAACCCGTGGAACGCCACGCATCGGTCACAGTTCCACGCTCGGCGCTGCTTATGGCCGGTGAGCATAGCGTCGTGTATGTCGAAACGGAGCCGGGCCGATTCGAACTTCGTAATCTCACTCTCGGACCGATTCTCAAGAATGAGGCAATCGTCCTCGATGGCCTCAAACCAGGTGAAAAAGTCGCCACATCCGGCAACTTCCTGATCGATTCACAAATGCAATTGGCGGGCAAGCCGAGTCTGATCGATCCGACTCGTGCCGTTCCCAAGTTCCGCAACACGCCCCTGGAATTTGAGTCCATCAAGATCGCAAGAATCGCAGGACCACCTGGGGAGAAGCTTGAACAACTCTACGAGTCCTACTTCCAGATTCAACAGGCCCTAGCCAAGGACAAACTGCCGACCGAACAGGATGTCAACACGATCTCGAAATTGGCTAAAGAACTTTCTAGCGAAGACTCACTCAGTGAGAACGTTTATAGTCACCTAGAACAGATCGAGAAAAACTCTGCGCACCTACATCATCAATCGACTAAAGAGGCACGCCAGAAGTTTAAGTTCATCAGCCATGCCGTGGTTAAACTAGCGACTGAAGTTCGTGGGAAATCCGCCGAGCGCTCATTCAATCACTTCTTCTGCCCGATGGTGAAACAGGGCGAGGGAGACTGGCTACAAGTTGCCAACAAACTAAGCAATCCCTATTACGGCAGTCAAATGCTTCGCTGTGGTGAGCTCGTTCGAACGATTCCGCCTGAGACCAACATCGATCCGTCCTCAACGAAAGACGAACACAATCACGAAGGCTCTCATTCTCAGCACGAAGGAGAGAAGTAGATGCTTCGTGCGTTGATCGCTTTCTGCATTCGTCAGCCGCTCATCATGGCGGTGCTGATGGTGGTCGGGGTCGGGTTTGGTTGGTATGCGACTCAGCATGTGCCCATCGATGCGATTCCCAACATTGGAGAGAATCAAGTCATCGTCTTCACGGCGTGGCCGGGACGATCTCCGAAAGATGTCGAAGACCAGATCACGTACCCGCTCTCGGTGGCATTGCTGGCGGTGCCGGATGCCGAATCGGTGCGGGGCAAAAGCTTGTTCGGTTACAGCTTCGTTCAGGTGACGTTTAAGGACAGCACCGATTTTTATTGGGCCAGATCACGAGTGGCCGAACAACTTGGAACGGCGGGAGCGAGCCTGCCCGATGGCGTTGTTCCGACACTGGGACCGGATGCAACTGGGCTGGGCCAAGTCCTTTACTACACGCTCGAACCGCCGAAGGGCATGAACCTCGCCGAGCTTCGTAGCATTCAAGATTTTGTCGTCAAATACGAGTTGCAGGCCGTCCCTGGTGTGAGTGAAGTCGCGAGTGTGGGTGGCTATGTGCGTCAGTACCAAATTGAGATCGATCCCGATCGACTCCGCTTTCATAATGTGCCGCTTGACCAACTTGTTGAAGCTGTCCGAAAGTCCAACATCGATGTGGGGGCGAAGACCGTTGAGTCGGGCGGAATGGAATTCATCATCCGTGGTCGGGGTTTCATCGGTGCCGACCAGGACATAGCCAAAGCCGTCGAGGACATCGAGAAGACGGTCGTGCGGACCCGCGATGGCATCCCACTTCGCATTCGTGATCTAGGGCATGTGCAACTTGGCCCAGAGTTTCGCCGCGGAGCGATTGACCTCAACGGCACCGAAGCCGTCGGTGGTGTAGTCGTGATGCGATTCGGTGAGAACCCCCGGGCTGTCATCGATCGGGTGAAAGCGAAGATCAGGCAGGTCGAACCAAGTCTCAATGGCGTCAAGATTCGCATTGTCTACGACCGCACCGGCCTCATTGACGAAACCATCGGGACGCTCACCGAAGCTCTGTCGCAAGAGGTCATGATTACGGCGATTGTCATTCTGCTGTTCCTACTACACTTGCGTGCCAGTCTAGTCGTCGCCGTAACGCTGCCGATTGCCGTCCTGCTGGCGTTTGTGGCAATGTTTAACTTTGGCGTTGATGCAAACATCATGTCTCTGGCTGGTATCGCGATTGCTATTGGCACGATGGTCGATATGGGAATCATCGTGTCCGAAACTATCTATGACCGTCTCGCCGAGTGGGAGAACGAAGGCCGACCGGGTGGCAAACAAGAGCGGGTCGAAATCATTGATGAGGCAGCCGGTGAAGTGGCCCCGGCTGTACTGACGGCTGTTCTGACGACTGTGGTCAGCTTCCTACCGGTCTTCATGCTGACCGGGCGTGACTACAAACTCTTTGCACCGCTCGCATGGACGAAGACATTCTCTCTCATCGCTGCATTGATTGTGGCGATCACTTTGGTGCCGTTACTCAGCCGGATGTTCCTTTCCTCCAGTCAAATGAAGTTGCTGCCGAGATTGATTGGTTCTCTCGGATTTGCCTTCGGTTGCGGAGTCATCACACGGTTTGTCGGTCCCTCGTTAACGGCAACATTGGGAGTTCGTCTCGGTGTAGTAGTCGCCGGTGCGGTACTGCTGGGAGGCTTGGCCGGGTTCTGGTTGCTTGGTGAACGGCTCCGTCCCATCGACAAAAACCCGGTCAGTCGATTCATACTCTGGCTCTACGCGCCGACGCTACGATTCTTTCTACGCCGCAAGGGTTTGTTTCTTTGCTTGCCGACGATACTGCTCGTTCTCGGTGTCGGCGCTTGGTTCGGACTTCCGACTGTGCTGAAACCAATGGAAACGGCAGCCAGTCGTCTTGGTACCAACCTCAACGAAGTTCCCGGCTACGTTGACGCCAAACACACTTTCACGGGTTTGGAGTCGGACGACTGGATTGCACTCGACGAAGGCAGCTGGTTCTACATGCCGACGCTGTATCCGGCTGCGAGTTTCTCACAGGCGATGGAAGTGCTGCAAACCCAGGACGCACTCATCAGCGAGATACCGGAGATTGAAAACGTGCTGGGCAAAATCGGGCGTGTCGAGTCGGCCCTGGACCCCGCTCCCGCGGCCATGATTGAAACTTACGTCATGTTAAAACCACAAGAGCAGTGGCGTGACGGTGTGACCACTCAAGATATCTGGGACCAAGTCAACGCCGTCGCTAGTCTGCCGGGGGTGACACCGGCATCGCCACTGCAGCCCATTGAGGGGCGTGTCGTGATGCTGCAAAGCGGCATCAAGGCATCAATGGCAATTCGCATTTATGGTGACAGTCTCGATGGATTGGCACAGGCATCGTTGGATGTGGCCGAGCATCTCAAAGAGTTGCCACAGGTCAGTTCGGGCACCGTCAATCCGGACATTGTGCTGGGGAAGCCTTACGTCGAGTTCGAAGTCAATCGAGACATGGCCGCGCGTTACGGCATGTCCACGGCGATGGTCAATCAAATCATCGAAACGGCTTTGGGTGGTTCCAATATTACGAAAACGGTCGAAGGGCGAGAACGGTATCCCATCCGGGTTCGCTATGAACGCAATCTGCGGGAACGGCTTGACGAATTGGACCGCCTGCCGGTTGTCACTCACTCTGGTGAAGTCATTCCGCTGTCCATTCTCGCCACGATGAAGACAACGTGGGGACCGGGCGTTATCAACAGTGAAGATGCTCGCTTGGTCGCACACATATCGTTCTCCCCATCCGGGATGGTCGGCGACCTCGAAACGGTGCGGGCGGTGGAAGAGTCTTTGCGGGAAGCTCAGGGAGTTGGCTCACTCGAATTGCCAACCGGCTACGCACTCAAAGCCGTCGGTTCTTTCCAGAACCAGATCGAAGCCAACCAACGCCTAATGTGGGTCATTCCGCTGGTGATCTTCGTTAACCTGCTCATTATCTATTTGCAGTTCCGACACTTCCCGATCTCACTCACCGTGTTCGCTGGGATTCCAGTCGCCTTTGCTGGGGGGATGATTTTTCTCGCGATCAACGCCATCGAAATCAACACGGCGGTCTGGGTCGGCTTCATCGCGCTATTCGGGATTGCGGTCGATGACGGCGTCGTCATGGCGACTTACCTCGATCAAGTCTTCACCCGCAAACGATTGGCCACCATCGAAGATATCCGCAACGCGACCGTCGAAGCGGGCATGAAAAGAATCCGCCCCTGCCTGATGACGACCTTCACCACGATTATCGCTTTAATGCCGGTCATTTACTCGACCGGGCGTGGTTCCGATGTCGCCAAGGCGATGGCGTGGCCGGTCATTGGTGGAATGGCCGTCGAACTGTTGACCCTGTTCGTCGTGCCGGTCCTGTTTGCAGGGTTCAAAGAGTTCAAGATGAATCTCGGCATGGAAGACCGACATTGGGCCGGGATCGACGACTCGAACACAATCGCAATGAACGAACATCAATAGGGAATACGATTACTCATGAATCAGTTTGTCTCGAATTGGGGAGACGCGGCCCTCACGTCGCTGGGATTCTTCTGGATGGCGTTTTGGGCATTTGCGCTCGGCTACATCATCAGCAGTTGCATTCAGGTCTTCGTGACCAAGAAGCGAATGAAACAATCGATGGGTGAAGCCGGTGCCGGGAGCGTCGCCCTGGCCACGTTCTTTGGATTCATTTCAAGTTCATGCAGTTTCGCTGCGATCGCCACCTCGAAATCCCTGTTCAAGAAGGAAGCCGGGTTGATCCCGGCATTGGCGTTCTTGCTCGCTTCGACCAACCTTGTGATCGAGCTTGGCATCATCATCGCCATTTTCCTCAGCTGGCAGTTCGTTGTTGGTGAATACGTCGGTGGGATTCTGCTCATCCTCTGCATGTGGTTGATCGTTAAATTGACCTTGCCTTCTTCATTGGAGGATGAAGCCCGTGAAAACGTCAAGGAAGAGGGAGAAGATGAAGAGGTCCCCGATTGGAAAAAGATGATCCGCAGCCTCAAAGGCTGGAAGATGGTCGCGAAGCATTACTTCATGGAATGGGGTATGGTGTGGCGAGATGTCACGTTCGGCTTCACGGTCGCCGGTATTATTGCGGCGTTTGTACCGAACTCATTCTTCACGACCCTCTTCGCTGGTTCAGGAGCCGATGCCGACCCCGCCTTCGGCCAAGTCCTGTTACAGACCGTCGTGGGACCGCTAGCGGCATTTTTCACTTTCATCGGCTCAATGGGAAACATTCCGTTGGCGTCGATTCTCTATTCCAACGGTGTGAGCTTCGCTGGAGTGATGGCGTTTATTTTCAGCGATCTGGTCGTTTTTCCCGTGTTGCGAATCACGTCGCAATACTTCGGCTGGAAAATGGCGTTCTATATTCTTGGTGTCTTCCTCGTCTCGTTGGTCGCCTCCGCATTGGCACTCCACTACGGATTTTTGGCTTTTGGTCTATTGCCAGACGGCGGCGGTTCCAGCCAGCAGGTGCAACCGACCGATCGTTTCGCCATCGACTACACATTCTTCCTCAACCTGGGCTTCCTGATGATCACCGCTACTTTCTTCTGGCTGAGTAAGAAGGACAAAGACGACGGGCATGGCCAACATACAAGCGGGAAAAGCCGGTCGGATCAGTTGCTGACCTGGCTGGCGTACGCTTCCTTTGTATGGCTACTCGGCGGACTTGTGGTACATTGGGCAGTCTCGTGAGTGCAAATGCAACACCCGGGATTTGATAGCAATTTTGATCCGCGTCGAACCCGTTTGAATCTAGGGCAACATCCGGCGAGAACAACCAACAATTCACTTGGAGGGATATTTCACGACCGTCATGCGACCGTAACCTGCAGGCCTACGCGTCTCAAACTCGACTTGCCGGGCGAAATCGTCTTTGCCGAGTTCCGCGGTGTAGTCATTTTGAAGCTTGTTATTTTGATCGATATACAACTTCAATAAATAGCGGCCCGGAGGCAGGCGTTTGCTGTCAATCTTTTCGGCCCATTTCGATCCCCGGGGAGCCGTCAGGCTGAGCGAATGCTACCAGAGGTTGCCTTTCCCGAACACGGGTCGATCTGAGGTGGCGACTCGATGATTTGTCGGCACGGAATCTATCAGTTGATAGAAATCGGCCTGCAGCAACATCTTGTCGAACTTCGCGGGAACCCCTTCGATCTTTAGCCAAATGTCGGTCACGATCGAAACCTCGTCGTGTGGATGAGGCAACTGGTTCCCTTTGACATAGTCTCCTTGGACGATAGCCGCATAGTCATCGATAAAACGCCGAAACTGTTTATAGCTCCGATCGCCAACCACTATTTTTTGGCCGCCTCCATGTTCAACCTGTTGCGTGGGCTTCCGCAACAACAGGCTGTTCGCCGGATTTTCTGTATCGATAATTTTCGCATCGAGCATGTATGCGAGCGTTTCTTCGGGATCACGAAGTTTGATCCACGAAATCTGGTCACCGTTTTCTTGTACCAACTTCCGATTTCGATCCGGGGAGTGGCAGGCAGCACAACGCCCCACTTCGGTCCAGACGTTCTCGATGAAAGAGGTTAGCACACGGTCTTAACGTGCCTGGCGAATGACTTCGACGGGCACCCTCGAACTCAGTGGCTCGAACTTCTCTTTCTTCGAAAGCAGGGCATGGTCCGCCACTGCGGCGCGAATCCAATCGCGAAACGCTTCGTACTCCTTTTTCCGCATTTTTTCAGTGACAAGGCTTGGCGTCGTCGGGCGACGATTGATAAAGCCAAGAATCTTTGACTCATCCGGTTTCCGTGTATCGATCATGTCTGCCGCAACAAGTGACGAGTAGGTCTCCTGCTGGGTGGAGCGAATGTAGTCCTTCAATTCGACGCCATGTAAATGGCATTCCGTACAACTCGACGGCTTCGTCGCCTGAAAGATCGGAAGAATTCGTGATTCAAAAATCGTTACGGATTTCTCCTCGTCGCTAGCGACTTCAACTTCACCGGCGCGAATATCGGAAGCAGCCAACAAGACGAGAATCTGGCAGATCAGTAAAGATCGACAACTCATTCCAACGCTCCTTATTGCACTGCCTTTCCCAGCTAAAATCCGACTCTCAGTTTACAGCAAGAATCCCAATTCGCAATTGCTACACTCATTGAAGCGTGATGCAACGCAGCAACTAATTCCACCCCGGCCAGACTCAGACTCATGAACGAGCTGAAGAATTCCGTGGCTGTTGCTTATTAGGCCGCAAATCGCTTTGCGAGAGTCCGGAGTGAGTCGCCAAATCGCGACTGGAGAACGAAACGCTCAGCCCGATACCGAGATCGACAAACGGTTTGCCGCCATGCTGAACCCGTCGCACGCCCCCCCGCAGACTACTTTTTCACCAGTGGCAAAACGTTGTTTGAAACCCTCCTCGCCAACGCCGAAGTCAAACTCGTGGAATCCGTGTTGTTGAGCATGTTCGATCAGATGTAAAAGCATCAACAATCCGGAGGAATATCGACCAAGTTCTTCGTCGTACGACGGAAACCACCAATGCCATACCTTTGTCGATCGTAATCCGAGATGAGCTGCTACGAGCCGATCACCTGCATAAAGTGCCGAAAGCCGCCCCGCGAATTCTGCTGTCTCGACCTGCTGCTACACGCCGAGCATGTCTCTTGCCCACTGCTCGCTCAAAAGGTCAACAAAACCGGTACGTTGACAATGGCGTCACTTCCAATCGATAAGTTCCTGGAGCACCAAGGGGCATCGGTGTGTGGTTCAAACCGAATCGGCCCAATTTCTCTCCCCAACTTCCTAAAAAGCTAACAAAAAACTGATTGGCATGGGATTTGCGCCTTGATAGATCGACCTTCAATTCAAGGAGAAATCATGGCTGAATCAAGAATGCCTATCGACTTTTATGACCAAATCAAAGACTTATTGCCTGCCGTGCAACCCGTTGGTCCGCGGGGTGGTCGGCCAGCGATCGAGAACGAGGTGGTGATGAGAGTGATCTGGTATGTTCTTACGACCGGCATCCGCTGGGACGAGGTTCCGCCTGCGATGGGATGCTGTGGAGAAACCGCTCGGGGCGTCTTGAGAAATGGCAAATGCTCGACGTATGGCCTCAAATTCACAAGCAGTTTTGGGATCAGTTGCAGAAACTCGGAAAACTTGATCTCGATACCGCCATCATTGATTCCAGCCAAGTGCGGGCTCATGGTGGAGGCGAGTCAACTGGCCCTAGCCCTGTGAATCGCCGCAAGAAAGGCACAAAATACTCGGTTCTGGTCGATCGGAATGGGACTCCGTTGGTCATTTTGCATTCGTCGGCAAACACCAGCGATCATCAGCAAATTGTGCCAACGGTGCTCGCCCTCGAAGAGCAGGAACAGGGCATCGATCTGAACGATCCCGAATCTGCTCCACAGGACTTATATGCTGATGCGGGCTATGACTCGGAACCGACCCGCATCCTAATGCGGTTTTTGGGGATCGAGCCGCACATTCGCAAGCGTCTCTCGGAGCATGGCAGCGGCTTAGGCCGTGTGCGGTGGGTGGTGGAACGCACGATTGGCTGGATCAAAGGACTGCGTCGACTCCCTCCCCGACAAGGACTCGAACCTTGAACCTAGCGGTTAACTGCCGCGGTATTTAAGCTGAATCGGAGGCCGAGATGTCGAAGACTGCCAAGGCCATCTTGACAACTAACAGACGCAACTAATTTCCATTAAATGAGTTGCAACAAGAAAACGCCATCAATGTATTGTTGATACTCTCTTCTGAGAGCCGTCACAAAACCTTGATCGCGATGTCAAGTTGTCAACCAAAGGTTTTATCAACTGAATTGCGATTGAGGATCGATCGACAACCTGCGATCCACTTGCATTGAACGAGCGTGACTGGCAATATATGTGGGCATTTGTCCCGTAACTGTCTTGCTAATTGAAGTCTATGTTTTACGCTCATTCTCTTGCTGATCGACCCCAGACCGATTGGGAGCCGCTTGAGGACCATTTGAACGCTGTTGCAGTGATGGCGGCGGGGTTTACGGAGAGGTTGGGAGCGAGAGCATGGGGGGAGGTGTTGGGGCGGTGGCATGACATCGGCAAGTATGCTGTCGAGTTTCAAGATTTTTTGCTGCGGGCCAACGGCTTTGAAGCACACTTGGAAGCTCAAACCAAAGTCGATCACTCGACCGCTGGTGCCCAGCATGCCTTTCAACACATGCCAAAACCGGTCGGCAAGATATTGGCTTACTGCATAGCCGGGCACCATGCGGGGTTGGCGGATGATCAAGCTCCAACCGGACGATCCGGCCTGCGGGATCGGTTGAAGAAGACTATCTGCAACTATCAATCCGCACCGAAATCGATTCTTGTAGGTGATCCGCCCGATCAACCGCCCCTGGAATTCGATGATCTCACCAACGCCCGTCAGACTGCATTTCAACTCGCGTTCTTCACCCGCATGCTGTTTTCCTGTTTGGTCGATGCCGATTTCCTCGCGACCGAGCAGTTCATGAACTCCACTCAGGCGAAGTTGCGGGTTGCTGCAGGCCCCTCAATTCAGGATTTGGCCACACAACTTGATCAGTATCTGGATGACTTGAGACAAAAGGCCGAACCAAGTTTCGTCAACGATCGACGTCAGGAAGTGCTCGCGGCGTGTCGATCGGCAGCCGCGAGGGAACCAGGATTTTTTTCATTGACCGTTCCGACCGGCGGCGGCAAAACGCTGGCTTCTCTGGCGTTCGCATTAGGACATGCCGAAACACACGGATTAGATCGCGTAATTTACGCGATTCCCTTCACTAGCATTATTGAGCAAACCGCCGACGTATTTCGTGGAGTCTTCGAAACACTCGGGGAACAGGCCGTTCTGGAACACCATAGTAACCTCGACCCGAATGCCGACCGCGAAACGCCTTGGACACGTCTGGCGGCTGAGAATTGGGATAGTCGGCTTGTCGTCACTACGAACGTGCAACTGTTCGAGTCGCTGTTTGCCAATCGCACGTCGCGATGTCGCAAACTGCATCGGATCGCTCGTAGCGTGATTGTGCTCGACGAAGCCCAAACGCTGCCCGTCGAACTATTAAACCCGTGTTTGGTGGCGTTGCGGGAACTGGTGCGGAACTATCGTTGCACGATCGTTTTCTGTACGGCGACACAACCGGCCCTTGCTCGCAATGACGATTTTCGCATTGGCATCGAAGCAGACAAGCTGCGAGAAATTATCCCTCAACCGCAGGAACTCTATCGACAAATGAAGCGAGTCGAGGTCTCACACCTAGGCCCGCTCACCGATGAAGAATTGATTGCTCGATTAAGCGAACACGAATCGTTTCTGTGCATTGCCAACACCCGAGCGCACGCTGCGGAGCTTTTTGAGTCCTTGCGGAAACACAGTTCGCAATCGAATGGGTTGTACCATCTTAGCACGTGGATGTGTGGTGCGCATCGAGCCGAAGTCATTAAACAAATCCGCACGCGACTTGCCAAGAAGCAACGCTGCCGAGTCATCAGCACGCAGTTGATCGAAGCGGGTGTGGATGTCGATTTCCCAGTTGTCTACCGAGCCATGACCGGCATCGATTCCATCGCTCAAGCCGCGGGGCGGTGCAACCGCGAGGGCAAACTTGATCACGGTTCGGTCTTCGTCTTTGAATCCGCGGGGCGACCGAAACTCCGCGGCTTGCTAGGCAGCACTGCCGAAACGACACGCGAACTGCTCCCGGATGTCGAAGACCTGTTGGCACTAGAAACCGTCGAGCAGTACTTCCGTCTGCACTATTGGAAACGAGGTCACAGGGACTGGGACGACAAAGCCGTTCTCGATCAATTCATCGAACCGTTTCAAGCCATCTTCCAATTCAAAGAGGCTGCCAAACGGTTTCAAATGATCGAAGACGAATCCCAACCGGTCATCGTGCCCTATGGCAAACGTGGACGTTGGTTGATCGAACGGCTAGCGAGTAACAAACCACTCGGACTCAAAATGCGTCGCCGCCTACAGCGATACACCGTGTCTGTTTTCGAGAACATTTTTCGAAATCTATTCGCCACCCAACAACTCGAGATCCGGCACGACTGCTACGCCGTATTGCTCAACGAAGATCTATACGACGAACAACTCGGCCTACGAACCGAAGTAAACGCTCACGAACCCGAATCGCTCATCATCTGAGGAAACGATATGAGAGACCAAACTATCCGGCTCCGCGTGCGGGGCGAGTATGCGTGTTTTACGCGGCCTGAGATGAAGGTCGAGCGAGTGAGTTATGAAGTAATAACGCCGTCAGCGGCGCGGAGTGTTTTGGAGGCGGTCTATTGGAAGCCACAGATTGGGTGGGTGATTGATGCGATTCACGTGCTCAGTCCGATCCGGTTTACGAACCTGCGACGGAATGAAGTCGATTCGAAGATTCCCGAACGGTCGGCTCGACAGGCGATGTCAGCGGGTAGCGGACGGATGGGAATCTACATCGAGGAAAGTCGGCAACAGCGAGCCGCCACCATTCTGCGGGATGTGGAATACATTATCGAAGCCCACTTTGAACTTCGCAGTAGCGACGATCCGCCGCAGAAACACTACGAAATGTTCAAACGTCGGGCGAAGAAGAAATGTTCAAACGTCGGGCGAAGAAGGGGCAGTGTTTTCATCACCCATATCTCGGTTGCCGAGAATTCCCCTGCGACTTCGAATGGGTCGCCCCCGACGAAGATTCGGAAACGCTGCCGATCACACGCGACCTGGGCTGGATGCTGCACGATATTGACTTTAGTAACAATATGACACCCCGTTTCTTCAAGGCCGAACTCGTCAACGGCGTTCTCCGCGTGCCGCCATTGGACTCCCCGGAGATCGTCCAATGATCCTGCAAGCTTTGACGGAATACTACAAGCGTTTGGTGCAAGACAAACATTCGAAGATCGCTGAATTTGGCTTCAGCCGACAGAATATTGCCTTCTGCGTTGTGCTCAATCCTGATGGCACACTGCACACCATCCGAGACGAACGCGAGGATGATGGCAAACGTCAAACCGCAAAATCGGTCGTCGTGCTTGGCAACAGCAAACCGTCTGGTTCCGGCATCAATCCGTGTTTCCTGTGGGACAACGCGGCTTACATGCTGGGGTACAAACCCGACGACAACAAACCCGAACGCACCCAGCAAAGTTTCGAGGAGTTTCGCGAGAAACATTTGAATGCGGAAGCCAACGTCGACGATCCTGATTTTTCGACCGTCTGTCGATTCTTAGAATCGTGGAATCCCGATGAGGCTGCAGACCACGAAACACTCACCGAGAACCCTACCGGTTTCGGCGTGTTTGCGATCCGTGCTCAAACCGGTTACGTCCACGAACGACCAAAGATTCGTGACTATTGGCTAACGCAATTCGCTGACCACAATCAATCCGAAGTGACCGGGCAGTGTCTCGTGACTGGCAGATCCTCACCACTGGCTCGGTTGCATGAACCGAAAATCAAAGGCGTCAACGGCGCGCAAAGTGCCGGGGCCTTACTCGTTTCCTTCAATGCCGACGCTTTTGAATCCTACGGCAAATCTCAAAGCTATAACGCTCCGGTCGCCGAACGCACCGCTTTTCAGTACGCCACCGCTTTGAACACACTCCTCCAACGCGATAGCCGACAACGAATTCAAATCGGTGACGCGTCCACGGTTTTCTGGACCGATGGCTATACAAAGGCGGAAGAACTCTTCGGTCGATTGATTGAACGATACGAAACCGAAGACGAGGCCACAAAGCTCGAAATAGAAACCGTTCTGCAACGGATCGCCAACGGTGCCTATCCCGATGACCTGGGCAAGCCGGAGACGACTTTCTACATACTCGGTCTTTCGCCGAACGCTGCTCGTGTCTCGGTTCGATTTTGGGAAGTCAGCAATCTCGACGAAATGATATCGCGATTGCGAAGACATTTCGCCGATCTGCAGATCGATCGTCTTTCCAACCGCGATCCGGAGTTCCCGACCTTTTGGCAACTCCTCCGTGAGACAGCCCGTGAAACGAAGGACATTCCGCCGTTGCTTTCCGGGGCGCTCATGCGAGCGGTTCTCGGTGGTGGAAACTATCCCGATGTGCTCTATCACGCTGTTTTGCGGCGGATCCGGGCTGACCGGCAGGTGAACTATCTGCGGACGGCGATACTTAAAGCATACCTCAATCGTAACAAAAACAAGGAGTTGCCTGTGTCCCTAGACCCCGCGCGTCCCGAACCGGCTTATCATCTCGGTCGGTTGTTCGCAGCCTTGGAAAAAGCCCAGGAAGAAGCACTTCCGGGCATCAATGCCACCATTAAGGATCGTTATTTCAGTTCGGCATCGGCTAGCCCGGCGGGTGTGTTTCCGCGACTGATTCGCATGAATCAACATCACGTTGGCAAGATCGAACGTCGTGACTATCGTTTGACCCATGAGAAGCGAATCCAAGAAATCATGGACCGGCTCGATAAGTTTCCCGCTCATCTCAATTTGAACGATCAAGGGCTGTTCGCCGTTGGTTACTATCACCAACGCAAAAACATTTTCACTAAGAAAGACAACACCAGCACCGAGGAAAACTAGTCATGCAACACCGCTATGATTTCGTGTACTTGTTTGATGTCAAAGACGGCAACCCGAATGGTGATCCGGATGCGGGGAACTTGCCGCGGATCGATCCGGAAACCGGGCAGGGGCTGGTCACCGATGTGTGTCTCAAACGCAAGATTCGCAACTTCGTGGGGCTCGTCAAAGAGGAACAACCGCCGTTCGAAATCTATGTCAAAGAAAAGGCCGTGCTGAACCAACAACATCAGCGAGCCTATTCGGCACTAGAAATCGATCCCAAAAATCGAGCGAAAGGTGCAGCGAAGAAAGATAAAGCGGCATCGAAAGCCGAGGAAGACCGCAAACTCACACGCTGGATGTGTAACAACTTCTTCGACATTCGCGCCTTTGGTGCCGTGATGACAACCGAAGTCAATTGTGGTCAGGTTCGTGGCCCGATCCAATTTGGTTTCGCTCGCAGCATCGATCCGATCATCTCCCAGGAGCATGCCGTCACGCGATGTGCGGTCACGACGGAGAAGGAAGCCGAGAAGCAATCCGGCGACAACCGCACGATGGGTCGCAAGTTTACCGTGCCTTACGGACTGTACCGCGTGCACGGGTTCATCAATCCGCACCTCGCCTCCCAAACCGGCTTCGACGAAAGCGGCGACGACCTGGAGCTATTCTGGAAAGCCTTGGAGCACATGTTCGAACACGATCGTTCCGCTTCAAGAGGAGAAATGTCGCCGCAAGGTTTGATCGTGTTCAAGCACGAGTCCAAACTCGGCAACGCGCCCGCTCACAAATTGTTTGAGCGAGTGACGATCACAAGAGCCAACGTTGACGAACTCGCGACCCGATCCGCGAAGGACTATACCGTCAACCTCGATGAGTCGGATCTCCCGGAAGGAATCACGATCGAAAAACGGATTTGACAAACCGGAAGTCTCTCCCATGCACTCCGAAGACGATTTCATTCCAATTTCCGCCTTGCAACACGTATTGTTTTGCGAGCGGCAGGCGGCGCTCATTCACGTCGAGCGATTGTGGGCGGAGAATCGGTTGACGGCGGAAGGCAAGGTGCTACACGAGAAAACGCACAGCGAACGCGTCGAAACCCGCGGTCGCGTGCGGATCGTGCGATCGCTCATGCTGCGATCGCTCCGGTTAGGTTTGTTCGGGCGGTCCGATGTCGTGGAGTTCGCTGCGCCCGAGTGCGTTTCCAATCCGACATCGATCTTCAGACGTTGGGGTCAAGGCGAGAGTGTCGATTGGTCCGCATGGCAAATCACGCCGGTCGAATATAAACGCGGCAAACCCAAAAAAGACGGTTCCGACCGCGTGCAACTCTGTGCTCAAGCGATGTGTCTCGAGGAAATGCTGGGGGTGACAATCCTCAGCGGCTCCCTGTTCTACGGCCAACGCAAACGCCGGACGACGGTCCTTTTCGATAGTTCGCTCCGCGAGCAAACCGCAACCGCCGCCAGTCGCATGCGAGAGTTCATCGAAACCGGCACCACTCCACCCGCCATCTATGAACCAAAGTGTGATAGCTGCTCCTTAATCGAACTTTGTCTGCCCGAAGCCACGACTGGTCGGCGTCGAGTCCAACAGTTCTTGGACAATCATTTCGACAAACATCTTGAAGCCAGCGGTCCGACGACCGACACGTCCTTCTCTTGAGTCATGCGAGGGCCAAAGATGAAACGGCATCTCAACACGCTGTTTGTGGTGACTGACGGCAGCTATCTTTCCAAGGAGGGCCAGGCCGTCCGCGTGAAGGTCGAGAAGGAAACGAAGCTGCGGGTGCCGTTGATCAACCTCGATGGGATCGTCTGTTTCGGACGCGTCGGTGCCAGCCCCGCCTTGCTCGGAGCGTGTGCGGAAGCCGGCGTGACCGTTTCATTGATGAGCCGACACGGCCGGTTGCTCGCGCGAGTGGTCGGTTTCACGCCCGGCAATGTATTATTGAGGCGAACCCAATACCGCACCGCCGATGATCCCGACCAATCCGCGTTCATCGCTCGGAACATCGTTGCCGCCAAGATCGCCAACTGTCGCAGCGTGCTGCTGCGGAGTGCTCGCGATTCCTCCAATTCGCAGGTGAAAGATTCCCTGCAAGCCGCCGCCCGGTCGATGGAGAACCCATTACGGGAAGCTCGGCATGCGAAGTCCGTCGATACCGCCCGTGGCTACGAGGGCGAAGCGGCAGCCACGTACTTCCGCGTTTGGAACGACTTGCTGGGCGGCAAAGGATTCGTGATGAACGGCCGCAGTCGCCGCCCGCCGCTCGATCCGGTTAATGCGTTGCTGTCCTTCCTTTACAGTTTGCTCAGCCATGATGCCCGCAGTGCCGCCGAAGCCGCCGGTTTGGATTCGCAAGTCGGTTTCCTCCATCAAGACCGTCCTGGTCGCCCGTCGTTGGCTCTCGATCTGATGGAGGAACTTCGTCCCTTCCTCGCCGACCGCGTGGCTCTTAGTCTGATCAATCGCGGCCAAGTCACGCCCAACGGGTTTCGCACGAGTGAATCGGGCGCCGTGCTCATGGACGACGACACCCGAAAGACCGTGCTGTCGGCGTATCAAAAACGCAAGCAGGACAAGCTGACTCACCCATTTCTCGGCGAGAAAACCACGGTCGGTCTGCTGGTTCACCTGCAGGCTCGATTGTTGGCTCGTCATCTGCGGAGTGACCTCGACGAATACCCGCCATTTCTCTGGCGTTGAACCAAGATTTTCACTGGGGATTTTTTGATGTACGTTCTCGTCACCTACGATGTGGCCACTGGTGATACCGAAGGCCGTCGCCGCCTGCGTCGCGTTGCCAAGACTTGCTTGGACTATGGTCAACGCGTACAAAACAGCGTGTTCGAACTGTCAGTCGATCCCGCCCAATGGACCGAATGCAAGAACCGCCTGCTCAAAGAAGCGGATGTCGACGAGGACAGCCTCCGATTCTACTACCTCGGCCAAAACTGGCGGAAGCGCGTCGAACATCACGGTGCCAAACCAAGTTGGGATGTCGACGACCCCTTGATCGCGTAGTCCACCCCACCGCTGATCACCTCAAGAGCGGACCCTAAGCGTGCACGAAAATCCTGGGAGGTTCGCGATTGCCTCAAACCTTGATTCCAGCAGAACTTTCGACGACGATGCATCCTAACATTTGCACACAGATTCGTTGCTGGCCGGACATTCGCGATTTTGTAAACGCAACTTTCGCCCACATCGAAACTTCCGCAGATGCGATCGCGTCCCCCGCGGACGCGCGGATTGAAACACGTTCGAGCTGTCCGGACTGGCGTACACCGGAATCGCGTCCCCCGCGGACGCGCGGATTGAAACATCCCACAAGGTCGGCCGAATTTGCTGTTCACGATCGCGTCCCCCGCGGACGCGCGGATTGAAACACGATGGTGTTGATGGATTTGCTCCATCGTCTTATCGCGTCCCCCGCGGACGCGCGGATTGAAACGTGGATGCGACTGATCAATTGGAAGTCGCCACGGATATCGCGTCCCCCGCGGACGCGCGGATTGAAACGTGCGATCCACAGTTTGACGTGTGGGATTGGGCATCGCGTCCCCCGCGGACGCGCGGATTGAAACACTTGCAGCTTCGATCGCGTCAGTGATTGCGATGGATCGCGTCCCCCGCGGACGCGCGGATTGAAACGGTGTAATCGAATGAGCTTGCGTGATTGTTGGCGAGATCGCGTCCCCCGCGGACGCGCGGATTGAAACCTGGAATGGAGTAGACGCTGTGAACTGGCGCAAATATCGCGTCCCCCGCGGACGCGCGGATTGAAACAGAGTCTTCGATTGTGCGTCCGTCATGCCGAAGAATATCGCGTCCCCCGCGGACGCGCGGATTGAAACAGAAACTTGGTTCACCGCTGACGAGGCTGTTGAGTGATCGCGTCCCCCGCGGACGCGCGGATTGAAACACCGTCGCCGATCGCTGCACACTGACAGCAGGGCATCGCGTCCCCCGCGGACGCGCGGATTGAAACGCGTCTCTCCGACGGCGGTACGTCGTGACTGGCGAGATCGCGTCCCCCGCGGACGCGCGGATTGAAACATCATAGGCTGTTACTTCTGACCAACCGGCGTGACTATCGCGTCCCCCGCGGACGCGCGGATTGAAACTTCGTGGTTTGTCGCTTGGCCGTGTCACCCGTGAGAATCGCGTCCCCCGCGGACGCGCGGATTGAAACGTCAGCAACTTGCGAATGTTATCGAGCGACCCAATATCGCGTCCCCCGCGGACGCGCGGATTGAAACTTGCTGCAATGGATCGTCAGGGTCTATCGTTGCCAATCGCGTCCCCCGCGGACGCGCGGATTGAAACATCGTCCGTGCCTGCAATTCTCACGCTGCCCTATCGCGTCCCCCGCGGACGCGCGGATTGAAACCACGAGCAGAATCGAGTCGGTTGCCGAACGATCTTGATCGCGTCCCCCGCGGACGCGCGGATTGAAACCGAATCTCCCGATTTGGCCCGATAACACTGCTCCCATCGCGTCCCCCGCGGACGCGCGGATTGAAACACGCCAAACGAGTAGCCCCTCTTGATACCAGCCGCCATCGCGTCCCCCGCGGACGCGCGGATTGAAACAGGTCGTCACAAGCTGATCAGTACAGCCGACGTGATCGCGTCCCCCGCGGACGCGCGGATTGAAACCATGCGTCAATTTCGTATTTGTAGAAGTCCTGCATCGCATCGCGTCCCCCGCGGACGCGCGGATTGAAACATCCGCTGTGTGAGCGTGCATGCAATCATCCGGCGATCGCGTCCCCCGCGGACGCGCGGATTGAAACTCGACAACTGGAGGTTCGTCCGCGAAAACATCTTCATCGCGTCCCCCGCGGACGCGCGGATTGAAACAGACAAAGAGGCCGACACCGCTGACGATGAGGAAATCGCGTCCCCCGCGGACGCGCGGATTGAAACACTTCTTTGAGAACCATCGAACGCAGCTTGTCGGCATCGCGTCCCCCGCGGACGCGCGGATTGAAACGGTTGTGGAACTGTTGATGCGAGGGTAAGCTAAAATCGCGTCCCCCGCGGACGCGCGGATTGAAACCACTTATCAACAACCGTAAACTCATCGGACGATATCGCGTCCCCCGCGGACGCGCGGATTGAAACTGTCGGCGAATGCGGGACTACTCCGCGACGGTCGCATCGCGTCCCCCGCGGACGCGCGGATTGAAACACGTCGTCATGTGCCGACTTTCCCATCTCTCAACCCATCGCGTCCCCCGCGGACGCGCGGATTGAAACCGATGAAGCCGGATAATGTCACCCGGAAAATCCTCATCGCGTCCCCCGCGGACGCGCGGATTGAAACCTTCGTGAAAGCTCTCTCAAAATCAGACCAGTCGATCGCGTCCCCCGCGGACGCGCGGATTGAAACCTGCCCAATTGGTTAGCCAACGCGAGACGCACAAATCGCGTCCCCCGCGGACGCGCGGATTGAAACTTGGCGAGTCTCACGTGATTGGCGAGACTGGCGGGATCGCGTCCCCCGCGGACGCGCGGATTGAAACCACGGCGTGTCGGGAACATCTCCGGCACTGAATGATCGCGTCCCCCGCGGACGCGCGGATTGAAACTGATCGACGGGGAACGTGTTGCTGATGGCACGACGTATCGCGTCCCCCGCGGACGCGCGGATTGAAACTGATCGACGGGGAACGTGTTGCTGATGGCACGACGTATCGCGTCCCCCGCGGACGCGCGGATTGAAACTGGAATGTGTTGGGGTGTGTTGAAAATGGGTTTTAATCGCGTCCCCCGCGGACGCGCGGATTGAAACCGGTGCTGTCGATGTCGGCGTCAGCTTGCTCTGATCGCGTCCCCCGCGGACGCGCGGATTGAAACCGTTGGTAGTCCGTCACTCAACTGGTGAATGGGCATCGCGTCCCCCGCGGACGCGCGGATTGAAACGGGAACGGTGCGACGCCTCGACTAGCGGTGAAGATCGCGTCCCCCGCGGACGCGCGGATTGAAACCACCAATCCATATTCTTGAGTTTGTCGAACATCATCGCGTCCCCCGCGGACGCGCGGATTGAAACGTGACCACAAATGCACCGTTAATCGTGTCGATGTGTATCGCGTCCCCCGCGGACGCGCGGATTGAAACACGTCGTCGTGGGCTGATTTCCCCATCTCAAAATCGCGTCCCCCGCGGACGCGCGGATTGAAACCATACCCAGACGCGGGGCTATCACCAAACGCTCGATCGCGTCCCCCGCGGACGCGCGGATTGAAACTGGAATGACACCGTCCGAAGCTCGCAAACTAGCGAAAGATCGCGTCCCCCGCGGACGCGCGGATTGAAACTACAACACGCTGTGGCAGATGGGCGTGTTGTCTCCATCGCGTCCCCCGCGGACGCGCGGATTGAAACACGTTTTTACCGTTGATCGTCAGCGTAAACGTGTCATCGCGTCCCCCGCGGACGCGCGGATTGAAACATGCTGGTGGACAACGTCAGAGTTGAGGGCACACCATCGCGTCCCCCGCGGACGCGCGGATTGAAACTACCTGCCGCTGTCTATGTTGAAATTGGCAGCGACACCCCAGTGCGAATGCTTGATCGACAGGCCAAAGGCGGCAGTCGCTTGGCGAGATTCTGGACGTACATCGGCGACGATTCCAATCCGTACTCGGTCTACGACTTCACTGAAAGCCGCCGCCGCGACGGACCGGCCAGTTTTCTGGCGGACTATCAGGGCACGATGCACGCCGATGCCTACGGCGGCTACGATGGGATCGTCACCGGTTCAAACGGAGCGATCGTCCGCGTCGCTTGCGGAGCGCACATTCGCCGCAAGTTCGAGCAAGCCAGATCGCAATCGCCGCGTGCCAGCGCGCAGATGCTGGAGTGGTTTGGGCAACTCTATGACATCGAAGATCGCGTTCGGGAAACTTCGATCGCCGAACGTCAGGCTGTGCGTCAGCGTGAGTCTCAGCCAATCTTAGAGTCGATGAAATCCGCACTCGATGAGTGGGCTTTGCGTGAGCTGCCCAAGTCAAACCTAGGTCAAGCGGTCAGCTACGCTCGCAATCAGTGGTCGGCGTTTCGCTTGTACACGGAAGACGGTCGACGCACGATCGACAACAATCTCAGCGAACGGACTCTGAGGTCGCAAGCAATCGGCCGCCGCAACTGGCTGTTTCTCGGCTACAAGTCGGCTGGCCCGCGGGCGGCGGTGTTGTTCACGATCCTCGCCGGAGCCAATCGCCATCACCTCGAACCGTAGTCCTACCTGACCGACGTGCTCGTCAAACTCGCCGCCGAGACCGCCGACCTCGACGCACTACTCCCTAACCACTGGGCCGCCACCCACCCCGAACACATCCTCACCGACCGCCTCGAAGAAACCCGCCAAACCCGAGCCCGCCAAAAAGCCAAACGAACCCAACGCCGAAAAAAGCGTCAATAACCCCCATGGCTAAACCGAACGCTTACCAACATTCCGCAAAATACCCTCCGTTCGAGAATTCGCGTAAGTGTGGAGGTCGCACACCGAAAATCAGACCGATGCGTCTTGGCAGAAATTCTTCGAGCTGGCGGTTGATGCAACCGTAGCGAGTTTGAAAGCCGGCGCAACTCCAGCGGTGTTGTGGAAATTCTTGAATTCCCACACGTTTTCCATGATAATCAGGATTTCCCTCAACCCATCTGTCCCCGTTGATCCATGAAGGTTGTGGTATGCCCGCTGAGTTGGCACGAGAAATTGAGAAACTGTGGCAAGCCAACTCAACTCCACCCGATGTTTTCAAATTTCTTGCCCAGCAGAATGGTTTGGGTATCGCCCAACAATTGGCCGTTTTGCTCGAAGACCAGAAACATCGCTGGCAGACGAATTTCCCGCTGAGGGTCGAGGACTATCTGGCCAATCTCCCCGATCTCGCCGCCGATCCTCGCATCAAGCTCGAATTGGCGGTCGGGGAGTACCAAGCTCGTCAACAAGGCGACACGTCTCCCAGCATTGATGAGTTTACGTCTCGATTTGCTGATATCAGCGATACGCTTCGCAGTCGATTATCCGATGTCGATCAGGATGTCACGTACGGCACCAAGGTATCGCTCAACGCTGAGAAAGGTATCGCCTCCACTCAGACAGTCGCTTCCGAGACGATCATTGACAGTCACCAGATTGGCCGTTATCGGGTCGTGAGACTCTTGGGCGAAGGCGCTTTTGGTCGAGTCTGGTTGGCCGAAGACGTGGAACTGCAACGACGGGTCGCGATCAAAGAACCCCGGCCAGAACGATTCCAGAAACCCGAAGATGCGGAAGCCTATCTGACCGAGGCCCGGACGGTTGCCAAGTTGGATCATCCGCATATCGTACCGGTGTACGACATGGGTCGCACGGACGATGGTTCGGTCTATGTCGTGTCCAAATTCATTCCCGGCCAGACCTTAGAAGACCGCATTGAGCAAGATCGGCCTGCAGCCAACCTCTCGGCTCAACTCTTGGCAACAATCGCCCAAGCTCTGCAACACGCCCATGATCGTCGGTTGATCCACCGAGATTTGAAGCCCGCCAACATCTTGCTGGAAGAGGATACTGGCACGCCGTATGTCACCGATTTTGGCCTCGCAATTCGAGAGGACGATTTTCTGGCCGAAGGCCATATCGCTGGCACACCGGCTTACATGAGTCCCGAGCAAGCTCGTGGGGAAGGACACCGACTGGACGGCAGGAGTGACATCTTCAGTTTGGGGATCGTGTTCTACGAACTCCTCACGGGAAGGCGTCCCTTTCACGGTAGCAGCGCCTATGAGTTGATGGTCCAGATCAGTTCGACTGAGCCTCGGCCTCCACGAGAATTGGATGACTCGGTGCCCGTCGAGTTGGAACGGATATGCCTCAAATCGCTCTCGAAGCGTGCCTCGGATCGGTATGCCAAGGCAGCGGAACTCGCCGACGACCTGTTGCATTGGCAGCAAGGCCCGGAACAGGCAACGAAATCTCATCAGATCGTTCCGAAAGGCCTGCGGTCCTTCGACGCAAGTGATTCGGACTTCTTTTTGGAGTTGCTACCGGGTCCACGGAATCGAGTTGGACTACCAGAGAGCATCCAGTTTTGGAAGACACGGATTGAAGAGACTGACCCTGACAAGACTTTCACAGTGGGATTGATCTACGGCCCGAGTGGATGCGGTAAGTCCTCAATGGTCAAAGCGGGACTACTGACTCGGCTCTCGAACGATGTCGTGGCGGTCTATGTGGAAGCCACCCCCGAAGAGACAGAAACACGAATTCTACGAGGCTTACGAAAGCAGTTGCCGGAATTGTCCGAATCGTTGGGACTGGTGGAAACGCTCACTCTATTGAGACGAAGTGAAGGCCCCAAGGTACTTATCGTACTCGACCAATTTGAACAGTGGCTTCATTCGCATCGCTCGGAACAAACAAGCGAATTGGTGAGTGCCCTGCGTCATTGTGATGGTGGTAAGTTGCAAGCAATTCTGATGGTGCGAGATGACTTTTCAATGGCTGCTTCTCGCTTTATGCGGGCATTGGAAACTCGCATTCTTGAAGGCCACAACTTTGCCACAGTGGACCTATTCGATGTGGACCACGCCGAGAAAGTTCTTTTCAAGTTTGGGCAAGCGTTTGGAAAGCTCCCCACTCAAACCAGTCAATTGACGGATGAGGAACGTAATTTTGTCAGTCAGGTTGCGTCTGGTTTGTCTCAAGATGGTCAAGTCGTCTGTGTGCGATTGGCCCTGTTTGCCGAGATGGTCAAAGGCAAACCGTGGCGAATTAGCACGCTCGAAGAAGTTGGTGGGACCAAAGGCATTGGTGTCAACTTTTTGGAGGATACATTTAGCAGTAGAAATGCGAACCCAGAACATCGCCTGCATCAACAAGCCGCCCGAAATGTGCTGCGTTCGCTGCTGCCCAAGGCGGGCAGTGACATCAAGGGCCACATGCGGTCGCATGATGAACTCTTGGAAGCGTCGGGTTACAAGAATCGTCCTGCTGACTTCGAGGAACTGTTGCGAATTCTGGACGGCGAACTACGGCTCATCACGCCCACCGATCCCGAGGGCTTCCAGTCCGAAACCAGCAGCGACCCCGGCTCCAAATACTACCAATTGACCCACGACTACTTGGTGCCATCGCTCCGAGAATGGCTTACCCGCAAGCAGCAGGAAACCAAACGAGGCCGGGCCGAGTTGCGGTTGGAAGAGCGGGCCGGTTTGTGGAATGCCAAGCCCGAGAATCGGCATCTGCCGTCGTGGTACGAAACGATCAGGATTCGGAAACTGACCGACAAGAAGAAGTGGACGGAACCGCAACGGAAGATGATGAAGAAGGCCGGGCGGTTTCACGGGTTGAGAATCTTGCTGCTTATGCTGCTTTTGTTTGGCACTGGCTACGGTGGGGTCAGCATTCGCCAGTCGATGATTACTGGGAACCAAAGTACCCGTGCCAGAGGACTCGTCGAATCACTCCAAAAGGCCGAGATTTCTCAAGTACCAAACATCGTTTTCAATCTCGATGAGTTGCGAGAGTGGGCGGATCCCATGCTCAAGACTCGCATCGAAGCAGCCGAAGATGGTTCACCAGAGAAACTTCACCTATCCCTTGCCTTGCTGCCGGTTGATTCTGGTCAAATCGAGTATCTGACTGAGCAACTGCCCGTCTGCTCTTTGGACCAATTCCCCGTTGTCCGAGATGCTTTGCTACGCCACGAAGATCAACTGACCGAAGATTTGTGGGGATTGGTTCAAAATGAGGAAGTCAAACCGGCCCAACGATTTCAAGCAGCAGCGGCTTTGGCAACTTATTCAGCGGAGGATGAGCGTTGGGAGGAAATTGTTCCGTTTGTCACTCAGTATTTGACGGGTTCAACTTCGTCGGTGACGTTCGGAGATTGGCTCGACTTCTTTCAACCTGCCAGCCAGTACTTGACCAAATCTCTTGCGGCGATTCATAACGATCGCAACGACTCCCAAAAACCAAGGGAAACGGCAGCACTGGCCTTGGCTCGATACTGGTCTGACCAACCCGACGAACTCACTGAAGCCATCCTCATCGCGGATGAAATCGAAGAATTTTCCCCTCTCGTTGAGGCCCTAAAACCCCATGCCTCGGAAGTCGAGCAGCAATTGCGTACCGAGATGAATGCCAAGATGTCTGCCAAACTCGACAAAACCAACGATCTACTCTCTGACGAAGAACAGAAAATTCGAGACGCCCATTGGAAACGACAGGCCTTGGCGGCGGTGACTCTGGTGCATCTCGGTTTTGCAGAGGATGTATGGCCGCTCCTGGAGTTCACACCCAATCCGTCATTGAGAAGTTTCATCGTCCGTTATTTGGGAAAACTCGGCACAAACCACAACACGCTGGCTGCTCGTCTCAAGTTGGAAGACGACGTGTCGATTCGCCGGGCTTTGATTCAAAGCCTTGGTGGTCTGGATATGAGCCAGATTCCGGCTTCGGATCGAGAGCGAATTGCTGAGCAACTCGAGGAACTTTATGTGAATCACCCTGATTCGGGGATTCACAGTTCGGCTTCATGGACACTCAGGCAATGGGGCGTTGAGTTGTCGGAATTGCCTGTGGGGGAACCTACTCTGAGTGAGGATCAGAAACAGCGCGTGATTGCTCTCCGAGAACAAATCGAGAAAACAAAGGCAAAGATCAAGGAACAACGCTGGGAACAAATTGCAGAATGGGGCAAGAAGATTTCCAAAGAGTATCAGGAGTTACCACCCTCATCTGATGACGCTCTTCAACTACATTATACATTCGACACGCTGCCTGCTGGCGATGATACGACGGAACAAGAACCGAGGCTCGACCTCCATGGTGATACCAAACCTCAGATCACGGATGGAGTCATTGGAAATGCCATGGGATTGCGGGAGGGTGCCTATGCTACCGGCGACTTACTGAAGATCGATACCGAAAAGCCGTTTTCCCTGGCAGGTTGGTTTTTGTTCCGGGAGAACGAGAAAGGTGCCGGACTTCTTTCCAACAGAGACAAAGACAACCGCCTACAAGGTGTAGAGATTTTCCATCTTGGTTCGGGAACAATACAGTTCCATCTCAACGGCCAAACCGGGTATTTAGTTTGTATGACTGAAAAGGCTTCCAACGAACCCAACTCCTGGTATCACATTGTCATAACCTATGACGGCACGAAGACGGTTGAAGGAATGCGAATCTTCGTAAATGGGAAAGCTCAGGAAGTGACCCCCGGCGATGGAATCCGCCCCTTGAAATCGGAGTTAATTGAGTCGCCTGTCCCACTTCATTTTGGCACCCGCCCGATTGGGCTGTTCACGTTCACGCCACTGGACGGGGCAATTGACGAGATTCGAGTTTACGACCGAGTGCTGACCGAGGCCGAAATGGAGCAGTTTTATCTTAACGGTCTTGGAAAGGTTCAAGGGGATGGGTCTGATGAAGCTGAGAATAGTCTGCTATTGGCGATGACCGAAATGGGGCAATCAAGTGTTTCAAAAATTTCAATCCCGTTGAAAGAAGAACTCGCCAAACTCGAAAACGAAATGCTTAAAATCACTCGCCGCTGGTACGTCAACGGGCAAGGCCAAACGATGATTGTAATTCCCAATTCAGCGGAGAAGGGTAACAGTCAAATTGATCACAGCTTTGCCATTTCCAGCCATGAAGTGACCGTGGCTGAGTTTCGGCGCTTTATGCCAGAACTTTCGGTCGATCCTTCGACAACACCCAGCGAAGACTGCCCGGTCGTTGCGAGAACTTGGTATGAGGCGGCTGCCTACTGCAACTGGTTGAGTGAGCAGGAAGGAATACCAGAAGATCAATGGATTTACGTTCCAAACTCGGCCGGGAAGTATGAGGACGGCATGACGATCAAGGAAAACTACGAAACTTTGAGCGGCTATCGTTTGCCGAGTGAAGCCGAATGGGAACTGGCCTGCCGTGCGGGAACGGAAGCAGCTTATAGTTTTGGCGAGCCGGTTCCGTTATTGCGAGATTTTGCATGGTACGGCGGAACTTCATCTGGTCACACACATGCGGTGGAAACTCTGCTCCCGAATGATTTGGGGCTGTTCGATGTGCATGGAAATGTCTGGGAGTGGTCCCAAAACCCGACCAGCGGCCCTATGTCACCCGTCCATGCGAACACTCGCCGTGTGCTGCGTGGCGGTTCGTTCTACTTTCAATCGTCGAACCTCCGTTCCGCCCAGCGTAACCACAATGTGCCGTCGGCCCGTAACGTCACTTACGGTTTTCGTCCGTCCAGAACTTACAACTGAACACCCTTACCCCTTTACCTCTTACCGCCGCAGGCGGTCGAAATTTGAAAATCGCCACCTGCCATTTTGGCAGAGTCTAACTCGGCCTGCCGTTGGCGAAAACAACGGAGGCCACGATGAAGAAAGAGGAAGAACTGGTCATCATCACGAAGACCTACGACCTGATCTTGTGGAGTTGCAACCACACGGGACGCTTTCCAAGGCAGCATCGTTTTGTTTTGGGGGAGCGATTGGAACGCACACTCTACGATTTGCTGGAAACGCTGATTCAGGCGAAGTACAGCCGGGAGCGAACGCCACTGTTGAACGATGCCAACCTGAAACTGGAAATCCTCCGCTTCCAGATGCGGCTGGCAAAAGACCTGCAATGCCTGCAAGTGAAGAGCTACGCCTTCGCCGCCAAGCAGATTGACGAGATCGGCAAACTAGTCGGTGGCTGGCTGCGATCAGGAAAGACAGGTCGATGAAACGACACGGGAATCTCTGGCCGACATTGACATCCTTCAAGCATCTGCTGCGATCCTCCGAGAAGGCGAAACGAGGCAAACGATTCCGCCCCGCTGTGGCCCGCTACGAGTTCAATCTTGAACGGGAGCTCTGGAAGTTGCGGGAGCAATTACAAAAGAGGACCTATCGCCCCGGCCACTATCGCTCATTTTACATTTACGAGCCGAAGAAGCGGCTCATCAGTGCCGCACCTTACCGGGATCGCATCGTGCATCATGCGTTGACCGGCGTGCTGGAACCGATCTTCGAGCCGACTTTCATTTCCAACTCGTATGCCTGCCGCAAGGGAAAAGGTACGCACGCCGCCGTGAACCGTTGCCAACAGTTTGCCCGGCGATTCCGCTATGTGTTCAAGGCCGACATTCGCAAGTTCTTCCCTTCGATGGATCACGCCATCCTCAAGGAACAGGTGGCCCGCAAGATCAAAGACCCGGACGTGCTATGGCTGTCGGGACTCATCATCGACGGCAGCAATCCACAGGAAGAAGTCCGTGATCACTTTCCCGGAGATGACCTATTGACGCCCGGCGAACGAAGACGAGGCATCCCAATCGGCAATCAGACCAGCCAGTTTTTCGCCAACGTCTACCTCGACCCGTTAGATCACTTCGTCAAGGAACGGCTGCGATTCAAGGGCTATGTCCGTTACGTTGACGATTTTCTGTTGTTCTCCGATGACAAACGACAACTGAACGAAGCCCGGCAGCAGATCAGCGAATTCCTCATCCAGCTACGCCTGAAACTCCATTCCCGTAAGAACACAATCTTCCCGGTCGAGGAGGGTATTCGGTTTTTGGGTTATCGAGTGTTTCCCACGCATCGACTGCTGGCGAAAGAGAACGTGTGGAGATTCGTGCGGCGTGTTCGCCGGATGCAGGCCCAATACCGTGAAGGGGAAATTGGGCTACCAGAAATCAAACAGCGATTGATGAGTTGGTCGGGCCATGCCCGGCAAGCCGACACGCATCGCCTGCGGACGTATTTGTTTGATACAATCGCATTCCGGAGGGCGACGGCTGAGTAGCCGTGTGCTGCGTGGCGGATCGTTCAACAATCAATCGTCGAACCTCCGTTCCGCCCAGCGTAACAACAATGTGCCGACGAACCGTAACAACAATAACGGTTTTCGTCCGTCCAGCACTTTGCGGCAGGCTATGTGCCTATCATGCCAGAATCCGCAGGCCATTTCTGATGTCCTGCGGAGCGTGCAAGTGCAAAGTTCAGAACGTCGTCCCGTGTCGGAGGGACTTCGTTCCGTTCGACCAAATCAACAACCGGCCCGGCAGGTCTGGTAGGCCAACGGCTCGAACGCCCTGCCGGGTCATGTTTTGATGCCCCAAAAATGCGATCGCCGACAATCCACCGACTCCTCAACTCCGCGAAGATGGACAAACTTCGGCATTTCTTCATTTGGCCGAACTGCTGTCGGTGGAAAAAACCTCCGCAGTTGTGGCAACGAATCAATTCACCGAATCCTATTCCACATCCCCGTTGTTTCCCCCCAATCTACCTTCGCCACGATCGGCCGCAACTCCGCTAAAACCATTGCCAGCGGTGTGGGGCTGACCGATGCGTGGCTGGCCGAACGAGGACTGCTCAGCCTGAAGACACTATGGGCCAAGCTTGCTCAACTTCGTTGAACCGCCGGATGCGGACCCGCACGTCCGGTGGTGTGGAGAGGGTCACCGGTAACGGTGGCCCTTACCCGATTGTTATGCCGCGCTACGCTGGTTGCGGATGATCGACAGACTCAATTCCAAGGGCTGTGAAATCGATCGACATGATGTCCGAGCTGGCGAACAGCATTCTGTGATTGAACTTGTTGACTTCAACGATTGTTGTTTCATGACACATCAAATCGGACTGCGGTTCGTCAGCAAGCAGTCGGTGCGGTATTGGAGTGCACGCGGTGACTCCGGTGTAGTGCAGCATAATGTCGCGTAGTGCTCCGTGATTGTCGCCTTGAAAGTGAAGCGCGACGTTCGGCAAGTCAGCATTGACGGTTTGAAGACGGGCGTCGTGGAGGTCGATCGCGTCGGTAAGCGTTGTAAAGAAATGATCCGGAAGCATGCCGCGATTGATACGCAGAATGCAGTTCGGCAGACGCTTGCGATTTGCGATCCAATATCGCAGGTAAGATTCGTGGGCAGTGCCCGCCTCGAACATCTCGTCGGTGAAGAACTGCATGGTGAGCATAGTAGGTTGCGGCATAACGACGGCGGTAACGGGGCCGCCGCGAAGAAACTATGATTTCACAACTTGCGTCATCGGCGGCTCCCGTTCACCGCATGGGTACGCTCGGCATGGGCGTGATTTTATGGGGTGCAAGTCCCCTGTCCGAGACTGGGAGTCTTAAGGAGGTCAGTATACCAAATGATCGCTCCGATCGACAAAGTACGAGGTGAGGACAACTGCGGTTGGGCGACGAACCGTGGGGAGGAAGCCTGTGAATGCGTGCGTAAGGACCGATCTGATTTCGCCGCCGGTCGCATTCTCACCGAAGCTGCGAGGCTACGAACAGAAACGTCATACAAGGCCGGTGTGGGTAGGAGCCAGTCACGGGAAAGAAGACAAGCTCAACATATATTTGGATTACGGTGGACACCAACTTTTGGCCAGTGGCGGACGGGGTTCGTACGCGGGTGGTCCGTTCGCGGCCTATACCGGCTCGACGCGAGCTTACAACACGCTCATCGTTGATGACGGTGTTCAAGCCCGCATCCCTTACCGCGTCGAAATCGACGGCCATTCGGCCGAGCCGCGCCGGTTTGTGACTGATGACCATTTCGAGTACGCCGAGGGGGTTCATACCCACGGGTGGTTCGCTCCCGACCCGAACGATCCATTGAATCCCCAAATTGGAAATGAGCGTTCATCATCTCGAGCCAGTTGTTCTCACTCTGCGGGTTCCATCAAATCTAACAGTTTTGCTTGTGCCTAGACCGTATTACGGTCTTCTGTGTCCCGCGACGAATGCGAGGACCCGGTATTTTCACAACACAGAATCCGCTACGGTCAAAAGTAGACTGCTCTAAGGACTTTCGTGTCAGTCAGAATTCACGAAAATTCTGCGACAGATCAAGCAGTCAGATGAACGGAAGATTGGTTCTTCTTGAGTGGTGGTCACTGGTTGTTTGGACGATCGGTTCATTCGACCGATGTCAAATTGCGCATTAACGCCGCGATCGCGTCGATTCCGAATCCCGTCACATGACAAGCCCCGGGCTAGAATGAGAACATGAAAACTCTCAAAATAGGATGCCATATTTGCCCGACCCACGTGATGCTCAAGTTCTGAAAGAACACCACCAGGAAGTCGATTCAATGAGCCAATCGCCTGATGAAGTTGTCAAGAAGCCCAAGCCACGCCGCACGGGCTGCTGGATTGCTCTGGGACTCGGTCTCGGCATAGTGTGTGGGATCCTGTTTGGAGAATACTGCAGTTTTCTCCAAGTTGTGGGACGTGCCTATGTGGGGTTTCTGCAGATGACGGTATTGCCTTATCTGGCCGTTTCCTTGGTGGCTAAACTGGGACGACTGAATGCAACGCGGGCAAAACAGATGGGAGTGAAAAGCCTCATCACTTTGCTGGGATTATGGGGGATCGGGATCCTAATTGTGACGTTCGCCTCCACGATTCTGCCTCCGGTTGAGGGAGCTTCCTTTTTCCACTCCTCCGAAATCCAAAATGAGACATCGACTCCCGATTTTTTCTCGACCTTCATCCCGACAAACATTTTCCGTTCGCTCTCACAGGAATTTGTTCCGGCGGTCGTCGTGTTCTGTTTGTTCTGTGGAGTCGCCCTCATCTCTGTGCCACAAAAAGAACCTCTGCTGGACTTTCTCGACCTTTGCTCTCAGGTGATTTCGCAGATCAATCTCTTTCTAGTTCGCTTGGCTCCGATCGGGTTATTTGCCTTGACCGCATCGGCGGCGGGGACGTTACGTCTTGAAGAACTCTCCCGTCTGCAGGCTTATCTTCTACTTTATGGATTGGTTTGTTTGCTTTCGGTGTTCGGGGTCTTGCCGATTTTGGTCTGTAGCCTGACTCGTATTCGATATTGGGATCTGCTGCGGGCCGCCCAGGAACCACTTTACACCGCAATCGCCACAGGCAAACTCTTCGTCACTCTCCCGCAAATCGTCGAGAAATGCGAATGGCTGATTCGTCAGGAGAACCCGGAGAACACGTTAAACGAGGAAGCCACGGCGAACGTGCTCGTGCCTTTGGCCTACCCGTTTCCGCACTTGGGGAAAGTCCTTAGTTTCGTTTTTGTCTCGTTTTCGGCCTGGTATGTCGGGCAGGATCTCACTCCGAAGCAAAACCTAGTGATGGCGAGCGTAGGAACCGTCTCGAGTTTCGCAAGTCCACTTGTCACGATCCCCTATCTCCTCGACCAATACCACCTTCCCCAGGATCTCATTGGGTTGTTCGTCACGCCGGGGTTTGTGACGATGCGACTGGGAGATATTGTTGGAGTCATGCATCTGATGGCCTTCACATTAATTATCCAACAAGCGATGCTGGGAAAACTTCGCATCCGTTGGCGGTTTCTCGCGGGTTCACTGCTAGGCCTTTTCTTCTGCAGTTTGCTAGGAGGTCTAGCCGCACACTCGTATTTAGCTTCAACTGTTTTGAAATACGATCTCGATCAAAAATTTCTGTCGTTAGAAGTTCCCGATCCTCATGACGATGTGCAAGTTTTCCAGTCGCGAGAACCCCAACCAGGCTCCTCGGATACGATGGAATCGACGTTGGACCGAATTCAGAAAACGAAGGTGATCCGCGTGGGCTATCACCCACAGCATCTGCCCTATAGCTATCTAAACCAGCACGGACATTTGGTGGGAATGGATGTCGAGCTCATCCATCGATTGGCCAGTCGTTTAGACCTTCGCTTGGAATTCATCCCTTTTGAGGACGAAACAGCCGTCGATCAACTGAAATCTGGAGAAATTGACATCGCGATTGGCGGGTTGATCGTCAAACCGGAGAGACGACTCCAAGCTAGTTTCACCGAATCTTACGAGACTGCAACTCTGGCGTTGGTTGTTAAAGACTATCGAAGAAATGAAGCCAAACAATGGACGGTTTTCGAAAACCTGCCCGATTTTCAGTTGGCGGTCGTCTCAGAGGATTTAGCGATCGCAGCCAAGCGGGAGCACCCTGCCGCAAAGATCACGGTCATCGATTCGATTGAGCGGTTTTTCGAAGACGACTCGCAGTCTTACGATGGGCTAGTCATCGCCGCCGAGGCGGGAGCGGCTTGGACAATTTTGTATCCCGAATATTCCACCATTGTCCCGACACCAATCATAAAACGCCCGGTTGGAATGGCGACCCGACAGAATGATCTCATTTGGCTCGAGTTTCTCAACGGCTGGTTGGAATTCGAACGTGTCGATGGCTCGCTGGCTCGGCTCCGACAATACTGGTTGGAAGGAGAAGGAACCCAGGTGCAAGAGCCACGCTGGTGCGTGTTGCGAGATGTGCTGCACTGGCTTCCGGATTGATCAACTCAAGACCGATTCTCGAACGTGTCATTGCCACCCCATCTATGACACCAACGCGAGTTCGTGAGTTCCCGAACGGAAAGAGGTTGGACAACCCGTTGTTCCGGGCCATCTGCCCAAACTGAACGCGTGGAGAAAACCCTACGCAGTTTTAGAATCACTTTGACGACACAATCGCCTCAGCCATCGAAGCCGCGCTGCTGTTCGTATATTCTGATGGCGTGGTGGAACAAGCCAACTCAGAAGAGGAACAATTCGGAGAGGAAAGGCTCAAGGCTGAGATCATCGACACCCAGTCCAGTCCTCTTCGCGAATGCGTTGAAATGTTCGAGCAAGAGGTGGTGAACTGGAGCACCAACGGACATCTCACCGATGCCCTTTCGATTCTCGCGATTGAAATCGACTAGCCGCTGCTGTTGGGAGAGTTGATGTATACATTGTGGTTAGCCCGAAGCTTCATGGGCGCAACTTGCAACACGACGAAACCCTGATCCCACAAATAATAGAACCAACCGCCGGAAACCGGGAGTCAGTCCTTTCCAACGCAATTTTGACCGTTTTACCTCTATTCGGGAATCCGGATGTAGATCTGGTCAAACTCGTCCTGGACGGAAGGAATCGGTTTCTTGGGCGTTAGTTTCATGACTAAGTCCTTGTCGTAGGTCTTCACGCGATATTCCCAGCCCTTGGGGAGTTGCTTGAATTTCTCGCTTAATGTCGCGAGTTTGTTCGTGGGGATTTTATGTCCTTGTAAGACATAGACGTGGCCGTCTGGATCCACAAGTTGGTATACCGGCTTTCCGGCCCTCCAGACGAGGTTCTGAAATTTGGCGGGACTAAAGACCGTGTATTTTGGAATCGCTAAGGTGCCCGGCGGAAGGTGGGCACCGAACACCATGTCGACACCGGCGACTTTCACTGGCGCGGACGCCATGACACCGACTTCATCCATCGACCACCATTGTGGACCGTTCTTGTACACCGATTCTGCTCCGAACTCCTTTGCAAGTGCATCAAGGTCAAGATTGTTCCACCACTTCAACTTGGCCTCGGCCAGCGGTGAAGTACTGTAGATGTCATTCCCTTTATTGCCATAGTTAAACACAAGCTCACAATACAGATAGCCGCGTGACTTCTTTAGCGTCTGCATCGTGAGCGTCATTTGCTTGTCCTGCCCAGTCGTCATCGCGACTTTCGGGGTGTCAGTCGCACCGCCCTTGGACTCAAATTGCTCTTTGGTTGTGTAATGGCCCTTGGGAAAGAAAGGCCCCATTACGACTTCGCCAGTCCCCGGCTTCTTGATGTTGTCGGGGCGTTGTTTCCACTTGGGATTGTTGCCCATAATCCGCAGGATCAACATGCCAAAGTCTGAACGATTTCGTGGATCGTCTAGCCCTTCGCCGCGAGGGCTCCACTTGATCCAGGCCACACCGTTTTCGAGCGTCGCATTTTTTGGCCGGTCTTCGGGCCGGCTGACGACAATCGTGTAGTTGCGGTCCTTGTCCAGAGGAATCTGAAAGTCGGTTAGCCCGTCAACAACTTGTCCGCTGGGAACAGATTCGCAACTGACCAGCGACCAATACTGCGTCTGAGCTTCCGGCATCGTCGCGGCCCCCCGGCCATGTTTTCCGGCGTAGGTGTCTGGAAACGTAGGCATTTTCCCCTGCATCACATACACCGGGCCAAATTGCCGTGAAAGGTAGGTCATGAGATACGGGCCTTCACCGCCGCCTTCTACTGGGCCTCCAAATTGCATCTTTGCGCGGGCTGTGGGGGATTTGAAGGCACCAATCACGCCGTACTGAATCGTGGTGAACTTTTCCCACTGGGGTGGATTCCGAGCGGGCGAGGTTTGGGGTGTCAGCTTCGGGTCGTTGTCCTTTGCGTTGACCAGCCGTACCCATTGGTCGATTGTCATTGGCTTTGTCGTCTCGCCAGCAATCGGTTTGGCCCACTGATTGACGACCTGCTTGGCCGACAACTCTGTGCCGTCCGCAAGCTTTCCTTCGTAAGTTGGAAATCCTTGTCCGCCGAATGACGAGTTGGGTGGCCCCCAGCCTGTCCCGTCTTGATCCTGGTCCGGCAAGTAGATACGAATGACCCCTTGTATGTCCTTGCCTTCACGGCCGACATAGAGTGTGTTCTTCGCTCGCCCATCCGCATCTTTGGGCGGGTCTTCAGCAAGTACGTGAATGGTAAAGTTTCGATTCTCCGTCAAGCGACTCGCACCAACGCGAAAGGGGTTGGTCGAGCCGGGATCGGGTTCGATATCGGGCCCCCTTAGCGACTCACCGAACGCAACGAACGTATTGCGTTCAAATTTGTAAAGCGCAAATTGGAAGAACCTTGCGTAAGGAAATGTTCCCCGCAGTGTCATGGAACTGCCAGTGGGCATCGCGAACCGTCCAATGAAGTACGTTGACCTCATGTCCGGCCACAAGTTCGGATTCTGGATCGGCTTGGGGTTTTCCATGTACTTCCAATAGACCCAACCACGCGGCCCCTGAAATAAGCCGTCGTGCCCGTATCGCTCGTCCGTGCGAATCGTGCTTTCCAATGATCGATCACCAAAACGAACGGGATTCGGCGGCACGATCAATGGATTCTTTTTTCGCTGCGGAGACTGTGCGCAAGTCGTTGATGTCATTACGGCGAAAATCGACACGAGTGTCACGCCGACGCAGTTGAGTAGTCGATCTCTCAATATGACTTGATGCTTATCCATGGTGACCCCTCTCGATGGAATATGTGACTTGGTATCTTGCTATTTGGCGACGCGGATTGGGGGCGGGTTCCAACGACCGTCAAGTATCTGGGCCTTGGGTGCGTAGAGTCGCATGGTCGGGCTCATGGCACCACTTTTTGGCGCGGGAAGCCAATTCGACTCCTTGTCCTTTCCCGGACTTTTGTGCTGGATGTAAATGTCCAGCGAACCATCTGCGTTGAACTTCAGTGCATCGCGATTACCAATCGCAAACCGGTTGATCGCGTTCGTGACAGGGTATCCCTGCCCGTCGTACATTGTCAGCGACCAGAAGGCGTCGACTCGCGGGATCTCTTTCTTGGTGAAGTGCAAAACGTACTTCTTCTCGGCAACGAGTGGCTTTCCATCAGCGTCCGCGACAAACAGCGGATAGACCGCATCCTCTGGCTGGTTGGCCCCGAGTCCAATCATGGCGATGATTGCCCGCTTCAAATAGTAGTTGCCGTAGACTCCCACTGTTTCGGTGTTCATCTGCCAGCCATTGACCACTCGGGCCAGGGTTGGGGCTTTGGCCTGCATCTGCTCAAGCGCATCCATAGGAACACGTTCAAGCGCAGCCTGAACAACAGGATCAGCCTTGGCAAGATCGAAGGACTTACCTGGCTCCAATCCGATTCGCTTCATACGGGCGATAATCGACCAGTCAGTGATGTGCGGCGGATGCCGTTTCATCAGTTCTGCGCCGTATGCAAAGTACCTCACGGCCGACATGGTGTTGACCTGCTCCATCGGCGGTGTCTTCATGTCCACGCTGGAATCGATTTTCGCAACCATTGGCTCCGGCTTACCCCATCGCGAGAGCGGTGTGACCTGGAAGCCGTCCTGGATTTTGTGGACGGCAGCGTAGTCCTTGGGGCCGTTCGTTTGCGTCCGGCCGATGATCCAGATATACGGTGTCGGGGCATCGATGCGCTCCACTCCTTTTGGCAACGAGCCTCTCCATCCCGGCGGCACAACGGCCCAACTTGCCGCCTCTGTACCGCTCGTCCGTTTGCCGGGAACGGCGAACACATCCGTCCACATGTCGAGCATCGGCAGCATGTAATAACGCCCGTCGGTATCGGGGGCCGAAACGATGAGCGGTTCCTTGGACACATCCAGCCAGGCGCTGGAATAGAGCGTATCGAAATTGGGACGCACCACCTCGCGAAAATCTGCGGGCGGGAAAGCCCGCATGTGATGAAACGCATTCATCGGTCCCATCCCCGGCTTGCGATCCGGTGGGTAATTGGTGGTGACCTGCCGTGTCACGTCCATCATGATGAGTGGATAGAGGTAAGTGTACGCCTCAAGCCCGATCTGGTGTGCCTCCTGCCCGCTGATCCTCTGAGCGACTCCTGGCGTTGGTGCCATATGAAGCAGGCCGATGCAACCCAAAACTGTGAGCCATCGTATCTTGATGGCATTTGTCCTTTGCATTTGATTGTTCCGACAAAGGCAATAATCAGGGACAAGATTCGTGATTGTTTCCAAAGAATAAGCTTCCCTGGGTGAGTGTGACCATTCCTCGCCAAGATACCATCAGCCGCGCCAACATCAACCACTGATTTGGAATTACCCGACAGTAGATCTTCGCATCAACGACCTCTGCATTGTTTCAAAAATTTCCTCGATGAAGGACGTATGAAAATCGCGTTGTCAGACGGTTGATTGTTTACGGTTCTTTCATGGGTTCGATCGCAAGAGTTCTTTTGGTTTCCGATTGCGCCCCGAAACATCTCCTTGTGGATCCGGCTCCTACTTTTGAGGAGTCAGGCTAACTCGCTTCGGTGACCATACCTCCTGCAGTTTGTGGGATCCGTTGTGTGCAGCGGTTTGACAAACTTCGGCATTTCTTCATTTTGCCGAACTGCTGTCGGTGGAAAAAACCTCCGTAGTTGTGGCAACGAATCAATTCACCGAATCCTATTCCACATCCTAGTTGCCCCCCCAATCGACCTTCGCCACGATCGGCCGCAACTCCCACTGATGCACGGGATCCCTGGGCCATTTCACCCGCGGCAGAAACATGTTTGCTTCCTGAATGTCGGGAGCCAGGCCAAAGAGATTCAGGTTCTGCGCGACCGATGCTCGGGAAACATGGCCCAATCCCACGGATCGAGGCCGCTCGGGCAGTCAACTGAACGTGATGACTGACGCGGAGGGAACTCCGATCGCCGTGATCATCTCCGCTGCGAACGAACACGACGTGCGGTTCATTCTGCCGTTCGTCTTGCTGCAATTCCCTCGTGTGGGTGGCTTGCGGGGTCGACCTCGCGAGTTGCCAACGGTTGTCCGAGCCGACTGCGGCTACACATCGGCGGACCTTCTCAGGCTGCTGAATTGGTACGGAATCACGGGGATCATCCCTCAGCGAGGTCAAGATGTTTAGAAGGGTCTGGGCCAGCGTCGTTGGCAGGTCGAGCGAGCAATCGCTTGGCTCAAACAGTTCCGTCGATCGGTATTCGCCGAGAACACAAAGCCAGAATATGGGAGTAGTTGGCTTTCAGCTGATCCTGTTTGGTTCTGTTGGGAGGAGTCGCAATCTACGATAGCTAAAGAGAAACACCCAGGCCCGACCCCTCGGGGTCGGGCCTGAGAGACGTAGCGAATTCCACAATCGATGTCAGCGGCGGCAATGTTTCGATTGCTTGGTACGGGGTCGTGGATGCGGCGGTTTGGAAGAGCCGATTCCCCACAGGGTCACTGCGGTGAGTAGCCAGATGATCGCCGCTCCAAGCAGTCCGATGAATCGGCTAGTTATCAGGCAGACGAAACCGAACCAAGCCAGGTAGTGGATCGTCGCTTGAGGATCGATAGCGCGCAAAACGGTCTCCCGATGGCGTCAGAATTGGAGTGAAAATTCACAAGCTCACCAGTTCGCTGGCGGCGAGGTTGAGTGACAAGTCACGGTCGATCGTCTGTCCTCGCAGGAAGCGGGTGTACTGTTGCAGCATCAGACCAGCACAGATGTTGGCTGTATAGATTGTGCTGCGTGCCGTACAGCGACCGATGTTGGCTTGTCGTGCCGAGAACAGCGTCGAGCTGTAATATGTCCGCTCGCTGTGGTCGGCGGCGGTTAACACCCTCACCGTTTCGGCTAGCATTCGGCCGTCACACCAGAACCGGCAACGACTTTTGAGCATCCGCCAGATGGCCGTGCGGGCAGTGATCGAATCCACGCAGCAAAACACCACGTCTGCAACCGGAGCCTGCGGGCGAAACCGGTGCGGTACAGTCAGGACTTCAATGTCCGGATCAAGCAATTGGATCGCTTTCTTCGTCGCTTCGACCTTGAGCTGCCCGAAATCGTTTTGAGTGTAGCCTTGAGAGGTGATGTTCGTCGGTTCGACGATATCGAAGTCAAAGATTTGAAGTCGATTCACCCCCATGGCTGCTAACTGCAAAGCCACTTGCCGGCCGACGGCACCAACACCAATCACGCTCACCCGATGACGCTGAAGTGCATCACGAGGCACCAAGTCGGTTTGTCGTCCAAAACGGTCAGAAGGGTTCGAACTCGTCATTAAAGAGATGGCTCCTTTCACAATCGAGAAATCGAGGATCGGTCGGTAAAACGAATTCCTCGTCCAAGGGAACGCCGGCGAGATCTTTGAGGTTCGACCACTCGTTTTGGCTCACGGGCTGGACACAACGGTCGTACTCATCATTCCAGGCAGCGTGATCGCTTTCCGGGAATGGGAACTCCCACGCGATGTCGATCGGGACTTCGAGTTCAGCCATCGGACCGCTGCCAAACCGCAAGCGGGCGTAGCTTTCACCGCCGCGAGCTAGAATCATCATCACCGACCAGGCAACGTGGTCGAAAACCCTCTCGAAGGTTTGCTCGTCCGTGCCGCTGGGCTCGGCACTTTGACCAGGGTGCGTGTGAAGCCAAACGCGGCTGAACTGCTCGAGTGTTCGGCCTTGATCAACCTGTTCGTCGTAAAAGTCGGCGACCGCGTCATCGTCGAATTCGACACTGGCAACGGTGGTCATCTGACGAACGAGCCGGATGTCTTCGATGCAGAACAGATCATCAGCGTTACTGATGGCAAAGCCGCCGACTTCGGTTTCACCCCGGTCCCGCAGATAAAGCAGTTTGCTCCAAGCATAGGGTGTGAACCGGAGCGTCGGCACGATCGGATGAGACCGGTTCCGCTTCGGTCTCGATTTCGTCTTGGCAGGCATGGCAAATTCCTTGATCGAGGCAGGCAGAACAGAATTGGTCGTCACATTCCGAGCAGCATTCCGTGCGATCGGGAGCGAGCGTTCGCTCGCAGTCCGAGCAACTGACCGCACACTCCCAGCACAGCGGCTCGCCGGTTAGCTGACAGGACGTGCGCTCGTCATCGCTGGTCGACATGCCGCAGGTCACGCAAGGGACTCCATGCCAATCGTCAAGCGAAACGTAGGCACTCCCGGAGTTGTAGGTCGTCAAGATCTGCTGAATGATCTGAAAAACATCGAATACACGACCGTCTTCGAGAGCCCGTCGTAGTGGTAGGCGGCCTTCACCCTCGCAAAGGTGACCATCCTGAATGTGCGGATGCGTGATCGCATCGTCGGACGCCGCCGGATGGGGTTCGAGTGCCGTCACTGTATAGCTCGTCGATGATTGCCCGGCTGCAAAACTGAGTGCGATTCTGAACGGACCGAGAAACACATCTTCGTGCACAACTGGACTGGTAGTCACGGCGAGTGTCGACGTCGATAGATTGACTTCCACTTGCTCGAACTCACATTGCAACGCGTTGATGTCAGCGATCAAATCGCGAAGTGAGCTAGTCGAAGGCGGCTGCAAGTCAACTTGGCTTCGCAGTTGTGCGAGTCGCTCTTGGAGATCAGTCAACGCGGATTGGAGCTGGCTACGAACAACCGCCGCAGCTGAGATCCAACCGCGGCGGTAGGCTTTCGTTTCAAGGCGGAGTAACCTCTCGATGCGCTCGATGACTGCGACTGGCCAAACCCTCGGAGCTGGTGCCCTGGCTGAATTCAGACAAGAGTGAAGTCGTTCGGCGAGTCGTGGGGTGAGTTTTTGATGGAGATTGACTAACGTTTTCAAAGTTCGACTCCTCGTTTAGTGTATCGTTCTTAACTACTGATTCCGCCGCCAAGCCGAGAGACTCAGCGGCGAAATCGATCAGGGAACTAGCAACGAATTGTTGCCCCCTCGATTTTCGTCGGAGTAATCGAAACACGGTCACCGTCTTGCAGCACATAGTCTGCTGCGACCGGTCCGCGATTAAGCCGGATTAAATAATCCTCAGGTCGACCGTGCGGCACGGTTTTCTCAAACAAAGCTTGAATCGTGGTTCCTTCGGAGAGTTCTTGAGTATCCGCGAAGCCCGCGCCGTCGTTGTTGATCAGAAAAATTTTCATGAGTGGCGTTCCTAATAATTTGTTACGGAAGAGAACAAGTTGCGACGGAAATCTCGACGTTGTCAGACACCGAAAGCGGGACGTTTCCGAATGGGGAACCATTGCAGCGAATGTTCGGCATCGACTGTGTCCCAATCGATCAGCGGTTCCTCGTTTTGACAGTCAAGGTCGTCGAGTGGCACAAACCCGCGGTGCGAGATTTCGCGGACACTCTCGCCGGTGGATCGGGCGACGGATCGGTTTAAATCGTTTTGGGTCATCGTGGCTCTTTCTGTCAGCAACACGTGAGAGAAAAAGCGATCGCCCCAACTGCGAGGCGATCGCGTGGAAAGACGCAACCGCCCCGTTTGGGGCAATGTGTGAAAATGATGGTTGGACTATCGAGCTGCGGTCGCGTGATTTGTCCGGCCCAACTTCTTCTTGGAATTTGTACCGTTTGCAGACCGCGGCGGGGTTTGACCGTTCAATGGCTGTGCTTCCGAGCTCGACTGTTTTCTAGCACTCGGAGCAAAGCTACCGATCGCCGAACTCATTCGGCCCAGTTTCAGTTCGATTGAGAACTTGGCTGTCTGGCAACGCAATTCCTCGGCGATCTCAGGGAAGCCCTGTTCGTCGTATTCGAGGGCTCGCCGCATCAACCTGGCTTTGCGTTCGGCGTGCCGGGCCAGGAACTCCGCTTTGCGATCGAGTGCGGAATCAACCACAAACAACGTCTTCAGTCGGTGTGCGATCGTTTTCAAGATACGGAACATCAGCGGTGATCCTTTCGGAATTAGTGTTTGCCAAGCGATTGGAAAGTGTGTCAGTCTGATGTCAGCCAATGCTGTTCGAGCCATTCACGTTCGGCATCGAGGGCTTGACTACGGGCCGTGAATGGTCCTAGGGTTGGACCATTCACGGGCGAGAGATCGGCGGTCCACTGGCCATCGGACGTGGGTTCGACATGGCTGCCACGAGTGATCGTCAATTGACCAAGACAGCGGAGATCGAGTTCCTCGGAATAGAGACACCGCAGCGAGCCATCGTTCTGGACAATAATTTGCATCGCGGTTCCTCTATTTAGGACGACGTTGGATGTTGCGACGGGGCCGGTCGACCAACATTCCATCGAGCGAAGACTGGACACCGGCGAGTTGGGATGCGATCTGTCGCCGCAGGGATTCGTTGTCTCGAATCTGTTGCGGTTCGACACCGCCGAGGATTTGCTGGGCGCGATCAACAAGCTCATCGAGTTGATCGTTGGAGCGGATATTGAGCGTGCGAAACCGTTCGAAGAACTCGGTCATGTTCGTGACGGCCGAGTCGCGAAAGACTTTGGGTCTGCCATCGGTCTGACCGCTGAGCCGTTCAGTGAGGTGCTCGACGAGTTTGGTCAACTCATCCGTGAAGGCCTGTTCGGCTAACTGAACCGCTTCGTCGAAACGTGACTGCACCCGGCGACATTCTTGCTCGTAGAGGTCCGGACTGAGTTGCCTTAAATAGTCGGGCGGTTCAATACTCGGATAATCGTGCTCGATCGTGAACAGTCCGATCAGTGAAGTCGGATAGTCACTGGGATCGAACAACTCACCGAGTCGCTCGCGGGCCAGCGACCGCAGCTCGTCATAGTGCTGATCCAACTCTGTGACAGCGTCATCAAGTTCGGCGCGGAACTCGGCCATTCGCTGATCGAACTCCGTGATGGCCGTCTGCCGAATCAGTCGCACACCCGGTTCGGGAAATGGCAGGGACACGCCTTTCCAATAGGCGACCGTTTGGCTGCGGATTGCGGTCACCACTTTGTAGGCGGGATGGGATGTATCCAATAACTTCTTGCCGGCAGACAAAAACTTGCCTTCGGCTCCGAAGGAGTCGGCGGCTTGGTTCTTCTGCGTGGCAGTCAACGATTTGCGAACGCCCATCCAGGAAAAGCTCAATCGGGCGGCCGCCATCTGCGTTCGCAGTCGCTCCGCGGGTGCTGATTGCGAGGGGGGCATCAGGTTCGATCACTGTAGTAGTCATTGGAAAAACTCCTAGCATGAGAAACAAAAACAGCCGCGACCTTCCTGATGGAAGCCAGCGGCAAGTCAGTAACGCGGAACTGAAAGAAAGTGAGATTACCGGTTGCGATTGGAGGCCCAACCGTCCCCTTGCCATACGGCTTGGATTTGAAAGACGCGTGCGTTCTCGGCTTCCACTCGGATGGTCAACGGGATGCGATTTTGCTCGTGGAAGTTGGCCAGTTGCAGGACGAAGGTGAGCGAGTGCTCGTCGTTGGGTTGCCACTCTTCGAAGGCATGGGATTGGATGTGATCGGACTTGACAACCAGGAGTCGATTTGGCGTACTCACCGTCACCCGACCGTTACGGAGAACACCGGGAAAGCAGTGATAAAGCGTGAGATGTAGCACCGGCTGCTCGGAATCTAAGTCTTGCAGTCCGCCATAAACTTCCGTGACTGCCAGCGGTTTTTGACCCTGCTGCCAAGACTGGTACAGCCAGTTGGTGACGATGATCACGGTGATCACCATCGCTAGCACGTGCCAACCGTTGTGATACCAATAGGTCTTCGGAGCTTCGGACATAAAGCCTCTTTCGAAATAGGTGATGAATGAATGATGATCGGCTTGGGTCTGCAGCCGAGCGGAGAGCGCGACACCGGAATCGCGGACTGCGATCCGTTGGAAGAGCTAGTGCCACGACGGGAGTTCCGCGGTTGCCGGTGTCAATTGCTCGACGGATCGGTGGTCACCCGTCGGCGTCGTTTGCTTGTGGACGTTTGCTGGCGGTAGATGCCAGCGGTCTCGGCATTCAGACAGCGACCGCTCGCCCACTGCCGGAGTTTGCCCACCGACTCAGCCGCCGTGACTGCGATCGGCACGATGTTCTTAGCCGCTTCGACGAGCGGCACATCCAACAGCGTCGCCAAGCGGCAACAGCTACGAATCTCCGCCCCAGTCCAATCATGATCGTCGGGTTTAGGTTGATCGCGGTTGATGTCGAACTGCTCCAGGTAAATCTCCCAGATCGCTTGGCGTTGCGACTGGCTCGGTAGGTCGATGTAGAATACGCCGTCAAACCGTTCGGCCCTCGTCAGTTCCGGTGGTAGTTTGCTGATGTCGTTACACGTACCGACAAAGAACACATCGCACGTGCGGTCGTTGAGCCATGACAGCAGTCGGCCAAACAATCGAGCGGTCACACCCGAATCGGTTTGTCCGCTGGAGGCCACTCCCGAGAGTCCTTTCTCAAGTTCGTCGCAAAACAAAATGCAGGGCGACATCGCTTCGACAATCTGCAGGGCCTGTCGCAAATTCGACTCGGACTGCCCGACTAAACTTCCGAGTAAACTACCAATCTCCAGCGTGAGTGTTGGTCGTCCGGTCTCCTGGCCCAGACTCTTCGCAAACGCTGATTTCCCACAGCCGGGAGGTGAGAGCAAGAGGACACCGCGTGGTCGACAATTGGGATGGCTAGCAGTTTGTCTCCGCATGGCTCGCAAACAAAACGCCTTGAGATTCTCCAGACCGCCAAGTCCCTCGAAGGATTCCTGGCCGCGATGCAGATCGAGCAAACCGCTCTGCTGAAGCGTCTGTGATTTCAGCTCCCACAACACATCAGCCCGCACTGCGTTGTGCCGGACGAGTGACAAACTAAACGCGTTTTCCGCTTCCAACCGCGTGAGCCCAGCAGCGGCATCAAGTACTGTCTCCAGTTGGACTCCTTCGGGCAGTTCGGAGTCTTCGGTCGCAATGCCGCGAGCGATCTCGGCTAACTGTTCACGAGTTGGTAGTTCGTGTTGAACCACCACAAACAGTTTATCCAGTTCGATTGGCAACTGGACGACTGGTGAGAGCACGACCAAAATCGTGCGATTCTGTTTGCCGGCGACCACCTGCCGGGCGACCGCTTGAACTATCTCGGCAGATTGCAAAAACCGATGGAAGTTCTGCAGCACTAGTAACGCAGTGCCGTTGGGAGTAACTAACGAATTCACAGCACGAATAGCCGCTAGCGGGTCACTCCCTTGAGTCTCAAGTTCCGCACCCGGTACATCGAGCCCTCGTTCAACGTCCCACGACGCAACTTGCCAGTTCTCCTCACGACACAGTTGGGCGATCTCGGTGATTGCATCTTGATGTTCATGGCTTTCAATCCAAATTCCCGTGAAGCACGCGCGGACGTACTCCCCGAGTCGTTCGGTTAACGACATAGACGGTTTCCTCGTTGAAATTGTTGGGTGTGAGATGGCGAAGGAGGATTATTCGCCCTGATGGATTTGATTTTCCGATGAAGCCTGCTGATGAAATTCGGCTTTGAGTGTCTCGTTGGTTGGCTTGCCGAGTGCCCGTTCCAGGAATCGACTCGCATCGCGGCATACAGGACCAACGAAGCCTTGGGTTTCCACGGTGGTCTGACCATTAGGCGAGACAGTAATTTCGATAATTCGACTCGTCATACTGCACCTCCGACCTCGACGGTCAATTTGATCGAACCATCTTCGAGTGGCTGCTCGGTTACCGAGTACCCGAGTTTGCGAGCCTCGAGCTTCGTGATCTCAGCAGCATAGCTTTGCAAAAACCGATCAAGCTGCTGCGGATCGCCCCACCGGCCACCAAAGTGATCGAAGGCCAACTGACCACTGGCAACATCGGCCACGACCGGATAACGCCACTCCGGCAGCCGTACCTGCCACCCGGTCTGCCGACCGCTAAATAACTGAGCCTCGCCGTACACCGGAAGAGGCAACCCCAACCGCTGGCACGCCAATCCCAACGCTTTGACATTCCGAATTTCCGTCTGAATCACCACGACGTGTGACATGACTCCTCCTCCAAAAAACCTGGGGAATTGGCCCATCGACGCTCGACGAACCACCACAAGAAACGCCCCGACCGTACCGGTGGAACTGAGCCGAATGGGGCTGAAACTGCAAAAACATGAAGCCCAAAAGCTAACTGCAGATCATCACCTTACATGACGCATTTTCGGGCTGAATTTAGAAGACTTGGCGATATAGACATTCAGCCTGAAGAAGACTTCTTTGATTCAACACAGATGCATCGGTGCGAAAAGCGAACCGTGTTGTCATTTCGCTTATGATTCCGCGTCGCCGTCACTCGGAAGGTCCCAAAATCCATCGATGGCGTGAGCTGAATGATCAAACTCGGTTTGCCATGCGGCGTGATCTGTCCCTCCGGAAGACAACTCAAAGTCGACTCGCGTTTGCAACGCAACGGAAATTCGGAACCAGAGAGCAGTAGCTCAGTCGACACCACACCGTGCCATTTCTCGCGATCAAGAAAAGTACCGCCTAGTCATGCGATCCCATCATTCGGTTGAAGAGTTCCTCATCCATCTGACTAAATATTGAAGAGTTGCCGGGATGCGTATGCAGCTACATTCGCGGTACTGGGCCGAGTTAGTACCTAATGCATATCTGCTGGAATAGGTATTCGGCTATTTGTTTTCATCGACTCGTGTTTCGATCGCGGTGCACTGTTGTTGAACCAAGACAATTCCTCGGACCAGCATCGGATCCTCGATGGAAGAAACCCCGAAACCACTGGTTTTCATTTTTCCCCGGTCACGGAGATAAAGAAGCTTCGCCCACGCATCCGTTTTGAAGTGCAACTCAGGTTTTAATTCATGTTGAAAAGTCTTTGCTCGATTTAATTTTCTCCCTTGCTCTAAATTCGCTGCTCATGACAGAGCTATTCTTCATCACTCCGAATGAAACGAACTGGAAGTCGTCGACGGTGCTTCTTCTGAATCTCGCTGTGCAAAGCTTCTTGATGTCTTGTGACGGAGACGACTGACAACAGATCGTGCAAGCATCCGAATTAACTCTAGTACGGCCTCTCGAATATAGGATTCGCTTCGGTCTTCAGTCATGGGATCTTTCTCATAGTTTGTCTGAACATATCCTACCGCGCAACAAAAAGCCCCGCGTCTAACAACGACACGGGGCGCAATTGGACTCAAAACGTTGTGATGTTAGATCTCTCCGGCAGTTGCGAGAGGTGCAAAGGAATAGCGTGGGTGTCGATGCCGACAGAGCTTTTTGCAGTCGGCCGGCGGTTCGCAAACAGGAAGGTAGGGGTCTTCGAGCCCGAGCTCATCCATCTTTTTCTGTAGTTCAGCCGCCCGTTGAGCTGCGGTCCCGGTGATCTTCAAGTCCAAGCCGATTTCCCGGAACAATTGCCGCCGTCCATTACGGTCAGGTATTCGTTTCTGAACAACCTCCGGGCGATACTTTTCCCGTTGCGGCAAATCGAATAGGTCGACTGTCAGCAAACGTTCCAACGGTCGATCCAAAGTATTGCGTGTCCGTTCATCTGGGATCAGTTGTGACAATCGAAGCCGAAACGACGCCCGGAGCACAACTCGTCCACCGTCGCAGAGGCGATAGGGAAACACCACGATGCGGGGAATCAAGCGTCTCATTATCTTTTGTAGCTCATAACTGTTCTCGGCTACGTCAGCTACGAGTGCGCCCATCATTACCTTGAGTTGGTCAACAGGTGGGACTTCGATTGTCGAGGACGGCCTGCTTTGTAACCGGGAGAGTTCATCACGGAAGCGGTTGGATTCCGACTCCAGCCGCGATAGCTCTTCGCAAAGCCGATGACTCGACGATTCCGTGGTTCGAATAAATTCGATCACTCGATCAAGTTCGCGTTGGATTCGCTTGAGGTTCTGCTCACAGTCGTGTTTCTCACGAGTTGTCGCTTCATCAATCCGCACGGCTTCTTCGTTGATCGTTCGACAAAAGACGTCGTCGAAATCTGGCAGTCTGTCGATCGCTTCGAAGACTGCATTCAGAATCTTATGGGTGGCGAGCGGACCGTCCACCGAGACGCCGTTCCAACAGCGATAGTCGCGAGCCCCATCGCACATCAAATGATCGGTCTGCCCATGGCCGCCAAACACGTATTGATATCCGCAGATCCCGCAGGCAATCATTTGGCCGGGAAACCGGGTTCGCTTCCTGGGAACATCCCGGCGTTTGTCGTTTCCGTTCTCATCATGACGTCGGTATTTTGCGTTTCGCTTCGCGAGCATGCGAATCACACGGTCGTACCGCTCGGCTTCGATGAAAGCCAAGTGGGGGCATTGTCGTTCCAACCGATGCTCTGGAGGAGCCTTCACAGCCTTGCGTCGGCCTGTTTTGTTGATGCGTTTGGACATCCGAGCATTTCGGACTCGAAGCCCTTTGAGAATGGGATTCCGAGTCACTCGACCAACCATTGAACATGTCCATCGATCCGTCTTTGAACCAGGTCCGACCGGGATCTGCTGTCCATTCAACCAATCAGCGATTTCCGAGAAACTGCTGCCGTCTTCGAGTTTCTGAAACCACTGTTCGTAGATCACCTCGGCTTCTGGATCCTTTTGGATATCTGCATCTCGACTGGAATGTGGTGGCTTGATGTAGCCGTAAATCGGGATCTGAAACACGCCGCCCTGCTGGAAGCGATTGCGAAGACTGCGGACGATTCGACCGGAAGTATCACGATTCGAACGCTCGTGATGCCAGGTCGAAATGAACGCCGAATCTTGCCAGCCCTCGCGACCGGTGTCGATCCGATCATTGATCGTAATCAGTCGGACATTGTGATCTTCGCAGAGTTCACAAAAGTCGTACGCCCTTCGGCGACGGCACAATCGCGCCAAATCTTCGGCGATGACAAGTTCGACTTGACGCTGTTCAATCAATTCTTCGAGCTCGTACAACTCCTGTCGTTCCAACGACTCACCGCTCCCTTGGCTGCGAAGCACCGTCCATTCGACCTTGCCATCAAAGTTCTGTTCGACAACGGTTCTCAACAACGCTTCTTGATCGTCAAGACTGCGTTCATCTTGATTCTCGGTGCTGATCCGACAGACAGCCGCCACATGGAGTATTCGGCCGTCGTCACTGCCACCCAATACTGGAATAATTGTATAGTGCATCTTGCACCTCCTTGACCAAGGAGGCACGGAGTTGGAATGACACACTGTGTCATTCCATTTGATCAATCCTGAGAAACCATGATCAAAGCTGAACGAAGAACATGGAACCTAAATGATGAACCGACAAGCATTTACGCTCACAAAGCGTGATTTGCCAGCAGCTTACGGCAACCGTAAATTAGAATCCCGCTCTCTCCGCTTTAGTTGTTGAATTCTAGGGCTTTACGAAAAACGCTTCACGGGAAACCGTGGAGCGTTTTTTCGTGGCCGTTTTCTTGTTCCGTGGTTTGGTGGAACGATTTGAAGGGAAATTCGGCGGCAGGGGTGGAGTGGTGCGGTTCGGGTGTTGGCTTCTTCACTGTTGGGGGGCGATTTGAACACTTGTGATGGTTCAATGCGTTTGCGATGTCGTTGGGAGATGCGAGTCGTCGAAATCTGCAATCCCTGAAAACTCCGCGAGTTGCGCGGTCCCTGTAAATCTGCGGTGAGAATTCTTGGGCTCGTTGTGAACGCCACTCAAGGGAGTATGGCCGATTGATGTGGAATACGTCGACCTCCGACGACGGGGAATTCCGCATGGATATGTTTTTGCATTCAAACGGTTGTCAACTCGTCGATTGATGCTCTGTTATTGTGCAAACCGTCTCTCCGTTTGCTCTTCGGATGAGCATAGCGACCGAATTCCAGGTTTCACTTCCAATGAAATCCGTTTTCGATCAACCGACTCTGCTGGTTATGACGATTCTGACGATGCATCGACAACTTGAGAAATAAGGCTGACGATCACCGCATGTCGCACAACTCTCGGATTCCGACCATCTCTATTGCGCTGGTGTTCTTGCAGTTAGCAGGTTGCGCTTTTGATCGTGGCTATCTGGGAACCGACGAGAGGACAGAGGGGTGGAAAGAAAGTTTAACTTTCGAACCGTCTCCCGTGAGAAAGTCTCAAGTTTTACCTGCCGGGGCAGCCGGGGATGATATGCCGCGATGGGGAGATCTGTCACAACAGTCAGATGTCCGTCAGGCTTCCTTTCGTAAGCCGCCTGGGTTGCCGGACTTCATCGCTCCGCCGCCTGAGGAAGTCCGTGACACGGAATTGACGGACTCGCTGTTATCCTATCCTCCCTATTCTCAGGACAATGATGATGAGTACTCGGTCGTCGCATCGGAGCAAGTTGTCGTACCGGTCCCGCCACCGCCTCCGGGTTTGATCAAGCGACTCATGAACCGTTTGGGATGTGGAGACGATGAGGTCACGGAACCGCTGCTCATCGAAGCACCGTACTTCTCTTCCACTGGCGAGGTGGCCACGCCCGACCGCTGGTGGACGTCGTTTGGCAATGAGGATTTGGATCGGCAAATCGACTATTCTCTCAACGAAAACCTTACACTTGTTTCCGCATTCCAACGCTTGCGGCAGGCGGAAGCGGTGACTCGGCGTGAAGCTTCGGACCTGTTCCCCGATCTCAACGGTGTCAGCACTGCCGAACAGGGATTTAGCAGTTTCGATACCGATGACGGACTATTCACCCTAGGTTTGGATGCTTCCTATCAAGTCGATCTTTGGGGCCAAATCGAGTCCCGTGTGGACGCCGAACGGTTGCGAGCCTCGGCGACGGCGGAAGATTATCAGGCCATCGCGTTGACGTTGTCAGCCGAGATCGCGCGGGCTTGGTTCTCACTGATCGAAGCGTACGCCCAACTAGAGTTGTTAGAGGAACAACTTGAAACCAACGCCCTTGGTCTCAAGTTGCAGGAGACTCGGTTCCGCGGCGGTGATGATCGTGTTGGCAGTGCCGATGTCTTGCGGCAGCAGCAGTTGGTGGAGTCAACACGCGAGCAGATGGTGATTGCCCGTTCGCGTGTCGATGTGCTGGAACACCAATTGGCCGTTTTACAGGGGCGACCACCTCAGGATGCAACCTACGATGTAGGAAGTACCTTGCCCAACCTTCAACCGCTGCCATTGACAGGGTTGCCATCGGAACTCATTCATCGGCGGCCTGATGTCCGTCGCGACTATCTGGCGATGTTAGCCGCCGATCGTGACTTAGCGTCAGCGATCACTGATCGATACCCACGGCTGGATTTGGGCGGTTCCCTAACGACCCTCGCGACTCGTTCGACGAATTTGTTTCAGGATTGGATCTTCATCATTGGCGGTCAGCTCTTTGCTCCGATTTTTGACGGGGGTCAGCGTCGAGCGGAGATTGACCGCACGGATGCCGTCGTGAGAGAACTCGTGGCCGAGTATGGCCAAACTGTGTTAGTCGCATTCCAAGAGGTCGAAAACGCCTTGGCTCTGGAATACTATCAGACCCAGCGGATTGAGAGTTTGGAAAAACAATACGACTTGGCAAAGCAGGCCTCGAAAGAGTTGCGAGATCGATACTTTGGCTTCGGCGAGGAAATTGGCGAGACCGAATACCTCGACGTTTTGACGGCCACAACAACAGAACAACGGTTGCAGCGGGACCTAGTGTCTGCCAAACTAGATTTAATCCTGACCCGAATTTCACTCTACTTGGCGTTAGCTGGCGGTTTCGACCCCAATCCTCAACTTCGCTTCAGTGAGTGCCCTCCGCAGACCGTCCTCGATGAACAACCAGCCGAAACAGCGAACAACGCGTCCTTGGATACGGATCCTGATCTCGATCATCGGTTGCCTCGGAATTCTCGGCGGGGCGGCAGCGGCGATCGTGGTGATCAATCGGACCCAACCGACCGCACAACAGATCGAAGCGACGCGGAAGTCAGCGGCGCTCGTTGAAACGATCAAAGTTCAGCGGGGCACTTACACGCCCCAGTTGGTTGCGTTGGGCTCCGTTGAGCCGGCTCAAGAAATTGTTTTGAGTCCACGGGTACGCGGGCAGGTGCTCGAACTCTCGCCGAATTTTGCACCGGGCGGAATGGTGCGAAAAGGCGACCTGTTGCTACGGATTGATCCGGCCGACTTTACCAGCGTGCTTTCCGAACGCCAAAGCGAACTTCAGCAAGCCGAAGCATCCCTGGAAATCGAACAGGGTCGACAGACGCTCGCCAAAAAAGAGCTGGACCTACTCGGCGATACGATTCAGGAAACAAATCGCTCGTTGGTGTTGCGGGAGCCACAGATCAAATCGATCCGCGCAGAGGTCGACGCCGCTCGGGCATTGGTTGCACGGGCAGAGTTGGACATCGCCCGGACATCGATCACGGCTCCGTTTGATGCCCAGATTCTCAGCCGTTCGGTCAACGTCGGTTCGCAAGTCGCACCGGGAGATGATCTCGCTCGACTCGTGGGGATCGAAGAGTATTGGGTCATCGCAACAGTGCCGATTCGTAGCTTACGTTGGGTGCAGTTTGCCGAGGCTGATGGACAAGGTTCCGCAGTGACTTTGCAAAGTCCCAACACATGGTTTCCAGGTGCAAGGCGTTACGCGACAGTCTCTCGGATGATCGGTTCCCTAGATCAAGAGACGCGTTTGGCGCGAGTGTTGATGACAGTCGAAGACCCGCTCGCCCGAAATACCGATGGCCCGCCGTTGATCCTCGACACTCTTTTGGAAGCTCATATTGAGGGTCGTCCGATCGAAAACGTGGTGCGTCTTAGTCGCGACTATGTCCACGAACGCGACACCGTCTGGGTGATGAAAGACGGAAAACTGGAAATCCGCGAGGCTGACATCGTCTTTCGTGACGCAAACGATGCCTACATTCGCGACGGTTTGGAAAGCGGCGAAGAAGTCGTGATCACCACGCTTGCTACCGTCGCAAACGGTATTGGCTTGCGAAAGGTCAACGAATCCGTCCCCCAGAGTGACGACGCGAGCACGGAGGCGGCGGATTGAACCACCACGGACTTGACGACAACCGATACGGCAACGGCCCCATCGCGTGGATGGCCCGGAACTCCATTGCAGCCAATCTGCTGATGGTGATTCTATTTGGTGGCGGCGTCTGGTCGGCTTATGTCATTCAGAAGGAAGTCTTTCCGCAGTTTCAACTCGACATCGTCGAAATCGACGTTGGTTACCCGGGTGCCGCCCCGACGGAAGTCGAACAGGGCATCCTGCGTCCCATTGAAGAATCGGTGCGTGGCATTGAGGGGATTCGCGAAATCACCAGCGAAGCACGAGAGGGCCGCGGCTCGATGCTGATTGAGCTCGTCGCTGGTCGCGATCGAATGCTTGCGTTTCAGGACATCGATCAGGCGGTGAGCCGGATTCAGACGTTTCCTGATGACATCGAGCAGCCCATTGTTAGCCTGCAGTCCGAGCAGCAGGAAGTCATGCAGATTAATCTGTACGGTCCGGCCGACGCTTGGACGCTGCGTCAGTTGGCCGAGCAACTCCGCGATCAGTTGCTGGCCCATGAAAATATCACGCAGGTCGATCTTGATGACCCGCCAGAATATGTCACGCACGTCGAGATCCCTCGCGAACGGCTACGTGAGTACGGGCTGACATTGCCGGACATTGCTCAGACAATTCGGGCTTCTAGTCAAGATGTCGCAGCCGGTGCGGTGCAGACCACCGCCGGCGAGGTGTTGCTCCGTGTGAAAGGCCGGCGACAGCGAGCGGATGAATTCGCCGAGTTGGAATTAGTGTCGGGCTCCGATGGTTCGGCTGTGTTGTTAGGCGACATCGCCACGATCCGTGATGGATTCGAGGAAGGCGGTTTTCATCCGCAATTTGATCAGACACCTGCGGTCGAACTCAATATCTTTCGCGTTGGTTCGCAATCACCGATCGATGTGGCTGAAGCCGTCGAACAGACTCTCAAAGAATTCGAAACCGGCCTGCCTCCCGGTGTCACATGGAGAATCGACAGCAACAACGCTGACGAGTTCAATCGCCGACTCAACCTGGTGAAAGAAAACGCACTGCTCGCAGTGATCATCGTACTGCTGATTTTATCGCTGTTTCTCGAGGTACGTCTGGCGTTCTGGGTGATGGTCGGCATGGCCGTTTCCTTCATTGGCGGATTGCTATTTCTCCCCCTAACCGGGGTCAGCGTTAACATGATTTCCCTGTTCGGCTTCCTAGTCGTTCTGGGTATTGTTGTCGACGATGCCGTTGTCGTCGGTGAAAACGTCTACGAGAAACGGCAGGAAGAAGGGGATTACCTCACCGCCGCCATCGAAGGCACACGCGAAGTCTCCGGCCCGGTCGTCTTCAGTATTCTGACCAACATCGTTGCCTTCGTGCCGTTGTTGTTCATCCCCGGCGAGACCGGAAAATTCTGGGGACCGTTGCCAGTGGTGGTGATCGTGGTGTTATCGCTATCACTTCTGGAATCGCTGTTCATTCTCCCGGCCCACTTGGCTCACGCACGAGACGCCGGTCGAAAGCCAAACAGCCTCGGCAGCCGATTGCATCGTGGTCAGCAAGCATTCAGTCGAGGGTTCAGCCGGCTCATTGAAGTCGTCTACCAGCCGATTCTGCGATTCTGCCTGCATTGGCGATACATCACGACTGGAGTGGCTCTCGCCCTGTTTCTGATCGTCGGAGGGTACGCAACGAGCACACACATGGGCATGATCCTAATGCCCGAAGTGTCCGCCGACGAAATTGAAGCGGGCGTCCGTATGCCGGTCGGAACCACACCCGCACAAGCAGCCGAGATCGCCGCCGTGGTGACCGAGGCTACCTTGCGGATGTTCGACGAGCACAACCTGCACGAAGTGGCCCAGGGCGTGAAGACGAACGTGCGACGCGGGAATTTCATCGACGTCGAAATTGTGATGAAGCCGCCCGATGAACGCGACATCACCGCGAACGAGGTGATCGAACTTTGGCGAGACCAGATCGGTGACCTGCCCGGCGTGTATCAGGTGACTTTCGAAGCCGAGAGCGGGCCCGGTGGTCACCGCCCTGATATCAGCATTGATCTCAGCCACAGCGACATTGCCGTGCTGGAGAAGGCCTCGCAGGATCTCCTGAAACGTGCTGAAAGTTTTACTTACACTCGCGACGTCAGTGATAACTACAACAAGGGGAAATCGCAGTACGATTTCCATTTGCGTCCGGAGGGACGAGCGTTAGGACTCACCGACGACGAACTCGGCGACCAGTTACGCGGTGCGTTCTTTGGTTCACTCGCTCTGCGTCTCTTACGCGGAACAAACGAAATCGAAGTCCGCGTCAAACTCCCCGAGGAACAACGACAGGATATCCATCACCTGGAAGACCTCGTGATTCGCACGCCGAATGGTCTAGAGGTCCCGCTGCTCGAAGTCGCTGATGTCGAAATTGATGAAGCCTTCACATCGATTAACCGGCGGAACGGTCGACGAGTGATCAATGTGTCGATGGATGTCGAGCCGAAACGGGCGATTTCCCAAATGATCAGTGCTTTGAATCAGAAGGAACTTCCAGAGTTACGCGAGAGCTATCCCGGTCTCACCTGGACCTTCCAAGGTAGCGATGCCGAGATGCGAGAAGCCACCGAATCGCTATGGGGATACTTCGGGCTCGCTGTGGTGGTGATCTATGCGTTACTCGCGATCGCATTTCGTGACTATGTACAACCGCTGATCGTGCTCGTGGCCATTCCCTTCGGGATCGTCGGAGCTGTGATCGGCCACATTATACTTGAGTACGACATCTCGATTGTCAGTATCATGGGAGTCATCGCGTTGTCCGGGGTTGTTGTCAACGACTCGCTGATTATGGTCGACTATGCCAACCGCCGCCGCGACGAACTGTCGCCGATGGACGCAATTTCGCAAGCTGGTCTTCGCCGCTTTCGGCCAATCATGTTGACCACCGCGACAACGTTCGGCGGTCTGATCCCGCTGATTTTCGAAACGTCGTTTCAAGCACAATACATCATTCCAATGGCAATCTCCTTGGGCTGTGGAATCTTGTTCGCGACTGTCATTATCCTAGTGCTCGTTCCGTGTCTCTATCTCATCTTTGAAGACCTGCGGTTCAGACCCTCGCACAACCAGCCTTGACCCCACTCTCCGATCGCAACCCTGTTTACACAGGCGGTTATACGGTCGACAAAGTCGTCTAAGGATAAGCAGTCCTTGGTTTCCCACCTGGCGGCATTCCCTGTGCACGCCGCCCCCTAGTCATTGCGTTTCGATTAGACGATTCCCCGCCGGCTGGGACTATAGATAAGACAACACTTCCGCCCTACCAACTGGTTCCACGATGTAACCATCTCGAGTCTTCTGAAGAACAAATGCGTCGACGTTTTTGCTCGGCGATTTTGATCTTCAGTCGATACCTGGTGTGGTTGTCGTGTTACTTTTTGATGAAGCTGGTAATTTTCTTGCGGAATGGAATCAGTCTCGTACAATCGACCGCGAATCCAAATGGGGAGCGTTCGACTTGATCGAAATTTGTCAAAAAGACAAATACGAACACTCCCCAGCCATCTGGTCTTCAATACCTTCAAATCGTTGAACGGAATTCGTCCACCCGGCAACCGCACATGCCCTGTCTTCGGTTTGACGAGTCGTCATCACAGTCGATGAATCGTCGGTCGCTAATTCTAGTTCTGCCCTGCTTCTTTCGGAGTTCTATTGTGCAGTATCAATATCTACGCTTCGCGGCATCGACTGCCGTTTTCACCTTCGCACTTGTTTGCACAGCCAGTGGAGTGCATGCCGCCGATGATTCGCAAGCTCATGCGAGCATCCAAGCACGCACGCAGGAGTTCGCCAAGGCTTTGGAGGAGGGCGATGCCGAGAAGGTGGCCGCCTTCTGGACGGACCAAGGTGAATACGTTCGTGATTCAGTCAGTATTCGTGGGCAGAAGGAACTCACAGCAGCCTATCAGAAGTACTTTGAATCTCGACCAAAACTGAACGTCACAGTGGAAAGCAACCGCGTTCGATTGTTGGCGGCAAGTACTGCCATTGAGGACGGCCGCTTTCTCATTTCCAATGGCGACAAAGTGATGGGAGCCACAGGATTCAGTGCTCTCTATGTCAAAGAAGATGGAGTTTGGTCGATCGCCTTGCTCAGAGAACATGCGGATGTGCCGGGTCTCAAAGACCTGGAATGGTTGCTGGGAACTTGGTCCACGACAGGCAACGGCAGCGAAGTCGAAACCACATACTCTTGGGACCACTCCAAAGCGTTCATGCGAATGGAGTATACATCCAAGTCGGAAGATGGTGAGGAAACCGGCAGCCAGATGATCGGCGTTGATCCGGTAACAGGGCTTCCAAGGTCTTGGCTGTTTTCCGGTGACGGTGGGGTGAATGATGGCTATTGGAGCCGAGATGGAAAGAAGTGGATCGTTGAAGTATCGGGATGGACGGCGGATGGCGGCGAAGTGACCGCAAGAAACATTCTCACTCCAGTCGATCAAGACACATTCACTTGGCAATCCACCGAACGCACACTCGATGGCGAACCGCAACCCGATACCGACGTCGTCAAAATCAGCCGGGTGCAAACCGAACAATAACCGAGCACAACAATATTCTTTCCGACAAAACACCTGTGTCGACAACAGGATTCTTGAGGTCATCGACATGCGAAACGTTTTTATCATCGCTGCGACCGCAGTTTGCCTCATGAATTGGGGAGCCTGCGATTTACCGGCCCAGTATCGTGCAGGCTATCGACGATCGGCAGCGGCGGTCGGACCGTACGGTCGAGTTGCCACGCAACGTTCGGCCGGTGGTGTGGCTGCCGGACCGTTAGGCGGTGTGCGATCCGGCCATGTTTCCGGCGGCTCCGTGCAAGGACCGCGAGGAACCAGCGTTCAATATGGACGTGCCACGGGTTCACGCTCTGGTGTGCTGGGAACACGTGCCGGTGCGGCTCAGGGAGTCCGCGTCACTGGTCCTGGTGGGCGATCCTATACGAGTGGTTCCTCGACACGCGTCGGAGCCGGTCCTTTCGGAGCGGGAGCCGTTCACCGTTCTGGTTCCGTCGCGTCAGGACCATTTGGTGCCGCCGGTGTTCGCCGATCAGGCGTAAGAATTCGACGCTAATGTCCATACGTCGTCGGTAATACCAAAGCGAACAACAGCCAATCAATTCCATCATGACCAAGCCTCGCGTGACCTCACACGCGAGGCTTTTTCGATTGTTTGCTCACGTGAAATTGCCTGACGTCATGCTTCTTTGAGGCTCCGAAACCGTTGGACACTTTACCAAACGGCGTCAAACTCGCATGATGAAATCTTGATGCGACCGTGCTTCAACATCGAATTTTGGATTGCCAAGGATTTCTTGATCATGCCCCGTCTTTTGATTCTATGTCTGACTCTGGCTCATTTATGGATTGCAACGCCGGTTGATGCGGCGGAACCGTCATTGAGCTGGAAAGCCGCGGCGGGCTCCGTTGTGATCACGCCGGATCGGCCACTGTGGATGGCTGGCTATGCGTCTCGGAACAAACCGTCCGAGGGGACAGCCCAGGATTTGTTCGCGAAGGTTTTGGTGCTTGAGGACAATTCCCAGAGTCGGCTGGCGATTGTCACGCTGGATTTGATCGGCGTGCCGAAAGAGTTTCGTGAGGACATTGTCGCGGAGTGTCGTGAGCGATTTCAGTTGTCACCCGATTCGATTTTGCTCAATGCGTCGCACACACACTGCGGCCCCGAACTGCGAGTCTTCAAAATTCGGCATTACGGTGGTGATGCAGCTCGCGAAGCCATGGCGATTGAATACACTCGTGGTCTTGTCGAAAAGATAGTTAAACTCATCGGGCAAACGCTGGACCGACTCGAACCTGCTCAATTGGAAGTCACACACGGCCGTGCCGGTTTCGCGATGAATCGCCGTCTGCCGACCGCGAACGGTGTGATCAACAGCCCCTACCCGGATGGTCCGGTGGATCACGAAGTCCCGGTGCTCAAAGTGCTTGGTAAAGACGACAAACTGCGGGCAGTCTTGTTTGGATACGCTTGCCACAACACGACACTCTCGTTTTACCAGTTTTGCGGCGACTACGCGGGATATGCTCAGGAGTATTTGGAAGCCGCCCATCCCGGAGTAACGTGCCTGTTCATGATGGGCTGCGGCGGGGATCAGAACCCGTATCCGCGGCGGACACTCGATCTCGCCCAGCAGCATGGCCGGGCTCTTGCGAACGCCGTCGAGACGGCTTTGGAAGCCCGCCAACCTCGGCAAGTCGACGGCCCATTGAGAGTGGCGTTGGGGGACGTGATCTTAGATTTTCAAAAGCCATCGCAAGAGGATATCGAGAGCGAAGCCCAATCGAGCAACAAGTATCAACGACGACACGGGGAGCGATTGTTAGCCGAACTGAAAGAGAACGGGCGAATTCAAACCGAGTACGCGTTCCCGGTCCAAGCCGTCCAATTGGGGGATGACATCACGCTGGTCGCACTTCCGGGCGAGGCAGTCGTCGATTATTCCCTGCTCTTCAAGTCGGAACTCAAAGACGACAGTACGAACGGGCCGAAGATATGGGTTGCTGGCTATTCGAACCACGTCTTCGGCTACCTGCCCAGTCGTCGTGTTCTGGAAGAAGGCGGTTATGAAGGGCGACGTGCAATGATTTACTCGGCCTACCCCGGTCCATTTGCGGCATCGGTGGAAGACCGCGTGACTGCCAAAGTCAAAGAACTCGTTCGACAAGTGCGATCCGCTCCGAAGAAAACGCAACCTCAGGAGTGAATCGTTTCCGTTCACAATCCAGTTTCACATCAGTTCCGCGTGACTTCGACAAAAAAAGAGCTTCGAGATCCCTCTCGAAGCTCTTTTTGAAATCGTTGGACAACTCTAGACGAGTTCTCGTTTTCGTATCTGCAAACTAAGCAGGAACCGCTGCACCTTTGACGGTGGCGATGATCGCGGAAGCGACCATGTATGGGTCGGCGTTCGATGCCGGACGGCGATCTTCCAACCAACCTTTCCAGCCGTTCTCGACGGTTCCGATCGGAATTCGGATCGATGCACCACGGTCGGAGACACCGTAGCTGAACTTGTCGATGGCTTGCGTTTCGTGCAGACCGGTCAACCGCATGTCGTTGTCAGCACCGTAGACATCGATGTGCTCTTTGATTCGTGGCTCGAACGCTTTACAGATCGCTTCGTAGGTGCTTTTGTCACCACATTCGCGGAGCGTCGTGTTCGAGAAGTTGGCGTGCATCCCCGAACCGTTCCAGTCACCTTTGACTGGCTTACAGTGCCAGTTGATCGCCAAGCCATGACCTTCGGCAACTCGCTCCAACAAGTACCGAGCGACCCAAACTTCGTCGCCAGCTTGTTTCGCACCTTTGGCGAAGACTTGGAATTCCCATTGGCCCATCATCACTTCGGCGTTGATGCCTTCGACGTTCAAGCCAGCTTCGAGACAGAGATCGAGGTGCTCTTCGACAATGTCCCGACCAACGGCCTTTCCACCACCGACGGAGCAGTAGTACGGGCCTTGTGGGCCTGGGTAACCGACTTTCGGGAAGCCGATCGGCTTATCGGTATCCGGATCCCAGATCGTGTACTCTTGCTCGAACCCGAACCAGAAGTCACCGTCATCGTCGTCAATGGTGGCACGACCGTTGGTCCGGTGTGGTGTCCGATCGGGGTTCAACACCTCGGTCATCACCAACCAACCATCTTTGCGGCCAGGATCCGGGAAGACGGCGACTGGCTTCAAAAGACAGTCCGACGAACCACCGGGAGCTTGTTCAGTCGACGAGCCATCGAAAGACCACATTGGTGCATCTTCGACTTTGCCGCTGAAATCTTTGACGATTTTGGTTTTGCTTCGCAGGCTTTGGGTTGGTTGATAACCGTCCAGCCAGATGTACTCAAGTTTCGATTTGGTAGCCATTCCTGATATTTTCCTCTCGTCGAATCGAAGGACAAAAAACTGGCCGGGCGACACTGTGCCTTGCCATAATTTTACGCACTGACGACTGGTTTTTGGGCACCACTGCCTGCTGCGAGATTCAGCAGGGATGTTGAAAACCAATCAATATGGGTTTTCCTTGCTAACCGATTGCTGTGAGCTCGCGGTCACTTTTACTCGCAAAATCCATGCCATAATCAAAATCACGAGTTTGGGGGCGTGGGTCATGCACGCTCTGTTAGCAAGGATGGGAACAGACTAGGCAATTTCCTTCGACTCGTCTGTTGCATTGTTCAAACCAACTTTGCGTGGACGCACTGATTTTATGATGCGAAGTGCAACCCACGATTGCAATTCTACGGATCGGGTTTTGTGGGCAAGCTTATCAAATTGACAGTAGAACTTCCCAGAATTGCCTAGCCCGGTTCTCGAAGCGAACGGATGCCGGAATCCTTGGCCGATCCGCTTTTATTCATCGCGAGGTAGTGATCATGAGATAAGATTCGCATAACAGAAGATTTTTCCTCATGACGACTTCGTCTGAGCTGGAGAACCATCGTGGGCGTCCAAGCGATTCATTCTATTCGGATTTCGACCTCTATCATCTGTCTACTGACGGTGGTGATGACCGTCGGATGTCATCAACTCACGCCGCAACCGGTCGCGACGTACAGTCAGCCTCCGATTAGCTCATATCCGTCGGGCACGCCGAGTTATGTTTCCCCGACGCCCGACCCAGCTTATGGATCACCGACGCCGGCCGATCCTTACGGAGCTTCTCGCCCGGTCACGCCCACAACGCCGGAAGTGGCCCAACCCTCACTCAGCGGTCGGCCAGAGGAATCCTATAATCGACGGGTTCCCACACCAGTAGAACCACCGGCCGACTCGTCCTCGCCCACGGATTCTTTCGTTGGTCCCGTGCTGACACCACCCACCGACATCCCGGAATCCGAATCGGAAGATGAATTACCTAGCCTAATTCCGGAGTCTTCTCGGTCCGACACCAATTCCGGTCTGTATGGACGTGCAACACCGCCCGCAAAGAGTCGGCCTGCAAACCTTGAACTGAGTATCCGCGTGTCGGCCAATCACCAAGTGGGAGCAGCGATTGAATATCAACTGGAAGTCAAGAATTCCGGGGAGCTGACGGCGAAGACGGTCACCATCGAAGCGTCGTTCGACAACGCCTTGATCTTTCCAGGACGCACCGACAAGCGAGTCCGAAAGGTCCTAGGGGATTACTCGGGCGGCCAAACCCAAAGTTTTCCGTTAACGCTGACTTCCAACGAAGCCGGTGTGCACTGTGCCCGATTCACTCTGAGCGGAACCGATCTCGCACCGATCACCAAGCAGGTGTGTGTCACGGTTTCAAAACAATCGACCGCACGGCGACCATAGTTGTATTTACCGCTCTGATGCGGGGGTAGCCAGCGGAATTCGCATGTCCGCGGTCAGACCGTCTTTGAGCAAGTTGTTCTTGTTCTTGACTTCCGCCCGAACCTTGACCAGCAGCGTCACCGGTTCCACCTTCAAATCGATAGAAGTCACTTGTCCGCTGAAAGGAATGGCTCGGTCGGATTCGGTGATTCCGTCGTAAGTCAAATGGACGGTGACGGGCATGCCAACGCGAATGCGGGACACCTCACTGACGTGGATCTCCCCTTCGACACGAACGCGGTCAGAGTTCACCAGTTCGAGAACCGGTTCCCCCTCTTGGACGGCTTCTCCGCGTCGCTTGTGGATCGTCCGAACCGTTCCTGCAAACGGCGCCCGCAAACGATGCTGGAGCAAGCGTTCTTGCGTTTCTTTGAGACGGAGACGTTCGATCGCCTGAGAGTTCTCAGCTTGCTCCAACTGAAGCAGCGATTTTTCCACCGCCAAACGCTGCTCATCGACTCTCAAAGCCGAGACCGTTCCCGGCACTGATTGATTGGCACGCAGGTCGCGTTGATATTCCATTTGCTGAACTTCACTCGCCTTGCGGGCATAGCGAACTTCGATGTCGTTTTCCGCTTGTCTCGAGACGACCGCGAATGAGGCTAACAAGACCGCGTCTTGAATGTGCGCAACCGTTTCATTCTCGTCGACCTGTTGGCCTTCTGCGACGATGAAGTCGAGCACGCCACCTTGCTGAAACGCAAGATCGACGTTGTCCACAAACGAGAGGGAACAATTCCGCAGGACAACGGCCTTGCCGTCCTCTGTAACACTGGTCGGAACCGCGTTGTCTTTCGCTCGGAACCCCTCAAGGCCAAGGGATTGAGCATAGGCGTTTCCGGTCGCGAACGAAGACACAATGCAACCCAACACCGTTGCTGTGACCCAAAAGCGAATGACCATGACCCATCCTTGTCGAACACCATTCGGTTCCAGGGTGGCTCTATCGACGAAACTCCGTTGCGTCAGCCATGCCCTAAAGCGGGTCGGAATCTTAAACACGGTTGCCCAGTGCGGCAACGTCAGTTTGCACACCGTTGTCAGGGCGAAGCAGATTTTTGTTGACGATCGAATTTGTAACGCACCAAATTCCCAGACTAACGACCAGCATCGCAGTACCTGATCGCTATCAAGCACGGAAATCCGTCTTACGGACTCGCTTCAGGTGGTGGGGGTTGTTGGCGTTTGCGAAGATGTTGATCGTAAGCGTGTGTGAGCGAATTTAGAAGGACAGGAGCCGCTCCGGCTGACATAAACACTCGGCAAGCCACTACCGAGCGTGGGAAGAAGGTGGTGATGAAATCGAACGAAAACTCCGACGGCGTGTGCCCGATCATCACTGCATTGGCATAAACGCCGGCGAGCATTTCGTCCGGAAACTTCAGAGAGTCGTACAACTCAGTGATAGACGTCCCGGAATTTGACGACTGGTTTGCGGGTTGGGCGTCTGCGGACTGCTCGTTGGAATCAATCCCTGCCCCCGCCATCGCGACATTGGCTTCGGGAACCGATGGCGACGCGGAAGGAGATTCTTCATCGGACGCCGCCGGTTTGGCTTCGGAGTTCTCATCCGATTTCGTCTGTAGCGGTTTGATCCGCTGATCGGTGAACTGGTTCTCGTACATCCGCAGGTTTTCCCGGAGTGCGTCAGCAAACCGCTTCAACACGTAAGGTGTCAGGATCACGCGGGCAACCACTTGTTGTGGCTTCGCCATGCGTAGCAGGAAATCCAGGGCGAATTCTTGAGCTCCTTCGAGAACGACAGCACCGGTCGAAAAGACGCCTTTGGCAACATGCGACGGAACACGGGCGCCAACCTGCGAGTGTCGGATTTGCTCACTCCATGGTTGATCCGAAGGTTTCGATTGATCGTCGGGGTTGGCGTCGTCAGTCATGTGGAATTGCTCAATTAGTCAGGACTGCGCAGGCGAAAAGCCCCGAGGGTCAACCTCAAGGGCTTCAGACTCAATCACCTCGCACACCAAGCGACGGATTGACGTGGCACGAATGTGAGAGGCAGGCAACGAATTACTGTTGCTTCACGCGTTTGCGGACGTCGGTTTCCAGAACGCCGAAGGCTTGCTCATGACGTTGCAACGCCATGCTCAATGCACTCAAGAGTCGCTTGGCCGTGTAGTGATTCATGATGATCCGTTGGGACACGTTCACCGTTTGTTGGCCGGTGGCGTACGGTTGGGGGTTGAGTCCCAGGTCCAGAATCAGTTCTTCCGGCGTGCTCGAAACACGGCAGAAGTTTGAATACGCAGCGATTACGCTTTCGTCTTTGACTTGGATCGTCGTTTGAGCCGTTTGTGCTTGCTCAGCGGGAACCGGCTGAGTTGGCTCAGAGTGTTCCACGGTTTCTTCAGGGCTTTTTTCGTCGGCCATGTTGCCTCTCCTCAGGGATACGTCCGGGATTCGAAATCCAGTGTTGCCTCGTTATAACAGTCGGCAATCAGGTGTTCAACATTCTGAACGGCCCGTTTCACAAGCATTTCCACAAATCCGGCCGAAGATCTCAGGAAGGTTTTTCCTATCCTACGCATCTTCTCATCACGCAATTTCAAAGCGGTCATTGGACTCGAAAACGAGCATGAGTCTTCGATTTCATGAGTCTCAAAATGTCACATGGGAAAACGTCGAAAACCGGATTGGTTTTCGGTCTGTGATCGCGATGACGGGGTGTTCATTTAGAACAATGGGTAGATGAACGGCGCTGCGACCGAACCGGACAACATCACCAACACCCCCAAGAGCAACAACACGAGCAAGATCGGCAGCATCCACCATTTCTTATTGTGTCGTAGGAACTGCCAAAACTCCATGAAGAAACCGGGCGGTTGGTTTTTTGCCGCTTCTTCAAATGGAGTGCGTTCTGAATCGCTCTGAGACTCCACCATCGGAGGAACCCTAATAGAAACTATCATTTCCGAGGACGTTTTCGCTTCGCAACGCGTTTACGTTCGGCTTCTTCACGTTTTTGTTTTCCGATGCGAAACGCAAACGGTATCCAGAGAATTCCCGCACCGATCCCCGTCAGTGTGCCGATCCCGGTGGCTAGTCTCTGCATCTTCGCTTCGGAAACGCGACGCGGAGCCGTCTTATCGAATGTCAGGAAGCTCACGAGCAACCCGCCTCCAAGCATCAAAACAACCCACACAACGGTCAGGGCGACCATTTTTTTCATTGATAGCGGCTTCTTTTCAGGCATGGGGAACTCCCGGAGAATCGTCGGAAACAGATCAATTCACTTTACCGCATTTCAAGACCGAACAACAGTTTATAACAAAGCCGTCGGCGATGCTGGGTCGAGAAACCGAGTCAGCTACAGACTCATCTTGACAGAAAATTCAGAACTGCATAGCTTCCGGATCATCTCTCGCCTATTTCGGTTTTTCGACATCCTGATGCGAATGGAGTCGCTGATGGCTCAGGGTTCTCAGTCCGCACCTGCCCCCGTTCCGTTGATCGATCTGGTGGCTCAATACCAGACCATCGAAAACGAGATTCAGGACGCGGTTCAGTCTGTGTTTGCCAACCAGTCCTTCGTCCTTGGTGACCTCGTTACCGAGTTCGAACAGGATATCGCAAAGTACTGCGATAACCGTCACGCGATCGGTTGTGCATCCGGAACAGATGCGTTGATCTTAGCGTTAATGGCCTTAGATATCGGGCCAGGTGACGAAGTGATCACCTCCCCGTTCACGTTCTTTGCGACGGCAAGTTCGATTCACCGTGTCGGCGCGACGCCGGTGTTTGTGGATATCGAGCCGGACGGGTTCAATCTCGACCCGACCAAAGTCGAAGCCGCCATCACCAAACGCACCAAGGCAATCATGCCGGTCCATTTGTTCGGTCAAACTGCCGAAATGGACCCGTTGTGGCGATTGGCCGTGGAACACAAGTTGGCCATCGTCGAAGATGCAGCGCAAGCAATCGGTGCTGCTTATCGCGGTCGCCGAACGGGTGTGCTCGGAACCGTGGCCTGCTTCAGCTTCTTCCCAACCAAGAACTTGGGTGGTGCTGGTGATGGCGGAATGGTCACCACCGATGATGCCGACCTCGCCAAACGACTTCGCAGCTTGCGTGTTCACGGGGATGTCGGACGATATGAGCACATCGAAGTCGGCTTGAACAGCCGCCTCGATGCACTGCAAGCAGCGGTTCTGCAAGTCAAATTGCGACATCTCGACGATTGGTCCGACTCTCGACGAGCCAATGCGGAACGGTACGAGAAGCTCTTCGCGCAATACGGCTTGACCGATATTGCCACCTTGCCGCCGACACTACCGGATCGTACTCACGTTTATAACCAATACGTTCTGCGAGTCCCCGGCGATGGCCGACGGGACGCACTGCTTAGCAGCCTGCGGGAACAGGAAATCGGCGCGGCGATTTACTACCCGAAAGCATTGCATCAGCAAACCTGTTTCGCCAGTTTGGGGTACCAACTCGGTGACTTCCCGGAAGCCGAAAAGGCCTGTCGTGAAGTTCTCGCGTTGCCAATTTTCGCGGAACTCACCAACGAACAACAAGACCGCGTGGTCGAGGGAATCGCGAACGCCTGCGGACGGCTCGGTTCCAACACTATCCGACGAGCCGCTTGAACTGAGTGAAAACTCGGTACAGCGTACTGGTCGTGACTGAATATCCCCCAAAACCCCCCGTCGAACCGTTTGGTTGTTCGATGGGGGTTTTTCGTTGGCTTTGGCATCTGCCATTCAGAGAAATTCGATGCCGCCCGATGTCACCTCTGCCGGTGTGAATTGTGGACAAGGACCGAATTCAGGGTCGTCCAGCGGAAGCGTAGTCGGTCCGTCACGAACAATCACCCGCTTCAAACGGCAACCGGCTTCCCGAGCCGCCTTGGCAAGATCGCGACGAGATTCATCCCAATCGAGCAGGACGCAAACAACTGTCGAGATCTGGCCGAGTTCATCGACAATTCGAGGCGTGATGGTTCCCAGCGGGTTCTCGCGACACGCTTCCACACACGAGAGGATTTCCAACAGATTCTCGAAGTGAGCCAAATTGCGGCCGGATCGGAACGCATACAACTCCGGACCGGCGGCGAACAAGTCGATCAGGTACTCTTCACGTCCTAGAGCATCCGCAATCGCAGCGGTAAGACTGATGGCGGCTTCCAATTCCGAGTAGGTGTCGGGGCCAGACTCATACGGAAAATACCATCCTTCTTCCCACTTGAGAAACCTACCCCAAGTTTTTCGCGGCTTGACGTGTGTATCCAACACGACCGCCACCCGACAATAATACTCTTCCTGGTACTCCCGCAGCACGGGTTGCCCCGTTCGAGCCCAAGCACGGAAATCGATTCGGCGGACCGGTTCACCAGGAACGTACTCTCGATTGCCGATGTACTCCGACGATTCCCCCACATGCGAAGTCAACGCGATTCCGCCCGGCTGATGCCGAGAGTTGGCGGGAACATCCAGATCCGTGAGCGGATGAAACTTTGGCACGACCAACAGCGGCGGCAACTTTGTTCGAGAGGAACCACTGCGAAACAAGTGGAAGGGAAATGAACTATAGGCTCGCAAGTCCTGCATCTGATGCAAGCCCCGGCGATTCGCTTCGATCGTGACCGGCATTTCAATCGACTCGGATGCCCCGATTGCGGTGACAGAAATTTCTTGATCGAGATGCCGCAATGCTCGGTTGAGGTCGATGAATCCCACCGACATATCGAACGCCGGCCAACGAGAGCGGTTCGTCACATGCACGCGACCTTTGACCGCCTCACCGACGGACACACGACTCGGCAACGAGACGTCCAGTCGAACCCGAGGCCGGAACAACAATCCCACAACAAACGCCAATACCAACAACGCTAACAGCGCCGAATAGGTAAAGAAGATCGGAACTTGAATGGTGATTAAACCAAATGACGCAAACAAAATGCAACCGAGCAGCATCCGCCCGGTGAGCGTCATTTTGAATCGCCAAAAGTCCCAAACGAATCGTGGAACGATCAGCCGATTGAGGCAACGCAAATTCATGCGGTCGAGTCCTTTCGACGGGTTCCCGTCCACACAAGCAAACACCCAATAGCGGTACCCAGAAGTGAGCCAACGAGCCATATGGTCGGGAGGTGCGTTTGCTCAACGTTCCCCAATCCCCAGCCGTTCAATTCGTCGCGAAAGGAGGCAATCGTGAGCAATGTGGAATTGTGAATGCAGTGCATCAGAATCGCGGGCAGAATGCTTCCGCTCGACCACGCCACCCATCCCAAAATCAACCCCATCATTGTACTAGGAAGCAGCCGTTCGGGAGCGGCTCCACCGGCGAGCACGATGTGAAACACACCGAACGCAACCGCAGCCGCGATGATGCTCACCCGTCCGTTAGCTTGCCTGCGAATACCCGACATGAAAAAGCCGCGGAAGAAGACTTCTTCGCAGATTCCCGGCAGAATCCCCAGACTGAATACCACGATCGGTAACGGAATCGCTTTCCAAGCTTGCAGAAGAGTCTCAACCTGCTGGCGTTTGGATTCATCGAGGGAATCGAGTGTCCAACTCTGAAACGACACGACCAACTCGAACACCCAAGGCCAACAACTTCCGCCCAAAATGGCCGCACCAACCCACGCGGCGATTGGAGCACCATGAAGTTGCAAGCCATTCGCAAGACGAACCCGTCGCCAAATCAACACGGCGATAGGGACCGCCGCGAACAGGGTTGCGGTGAGTAGCCCCGACGAAACAAGGCGAACGAGCATCGAAGCCCCTGCGAGTCGCCCGAGCAATCCCGATGCAATAAAGAACGCGGGAAACATCGCCGCCATGGTCACGATGACGGTGGCACACTCCGGCAGAGATTGCTCGGATTCGGGGCGTTTTCGGAGGTCCGTCCAACCGCCACGACTTCCCACCGCGACGGCGTCCGCTCCGAACACGCGAGCCGCCAACGCCAACGCCGCGATGGAATACAACAGTGTTGAAATCGTCGCGATGGCAGCGGGCAACAAACTTGCCGTGCCCTCGAACAACCCTCGTGCCAAAAGCAGCATGTTGATCACCGGCACGATGGATGTTGTTTGATTCAACTCCCATCCGGGCAGAAAAATGATGAGTCCCGGCGTGAGTGAAACCAATAACAGCGGAATCAAATAGGCTTGAGCTTCTTTGAAACTCTTGGCGGAACTGGTCAACACTAGCAGCACCGACGAGTAGAACACCGCAAAGACAAACAACACCCAGAATAGTTGGCCAGCCAACGCCAAGGTCAGCCCCTGTTCACCGAACAGTGTCGTCTCCAAGGATAACGCAAACACCGTGGCGGTCATGGCGATGAGGTTCATCAGGCCGGTCATCAACGTGACTGTCAAGACGGCGGTAAACTTGGCGATGAGAATCCGAAACTTCGGAATCGGCATCGCCATCAGCGTTTCCATTGTGTCACGTTCGCGTTCGCCGGCCGTTAGATCGATCGCCGGATAAACGCCGCCGGTTACTGTCATCAACAGCAAAACCAACGGCAGCAAACCAAGAATCGCGGACGTTGATTCCTTCCCGACAATCCACTCGGTCGATTGCTGAACCGGCCGTTCGAAGTTTCGGTCGAGACGTTTGATCTGTCGGGAAACGGTGGCCAATTCATACGCCTGTAGTCGGGATTCGACAAAGGCGGCCGCATCCCGACTGAACTGCGAATTCGATTTCTGAATGACGGTCACTTCAGCGGTACGATCTTGATCGTCCTCCTCCAGTGAAACACGCACCCCCAAGTCCGCCTGGCCACTCGCGACACTGTCACGCAGACTCCCCTTGGCCGCGTCTTCCACCATCAGAAAGTTGACGTCGGGCTCATTTTCTTGTCCTCTGTCGGATTGGGCATCTAATAGACGCTCTCCAAGTTTCAAGGCATCATGCAACCAGACGGCTTCCTGTTCGGTCGCCAGTGCCAAGCGAATTTCCGGGTGGGCTTGCTGGAATTCCTGCACGGCGAGAAATCGAAACCCCAGCCCGAGCATGGGGTACAACAGGATCGGCATCGCCAACAGGGTAATGATTGTCCGACGGTCCCGCAGAGTCTCACGGAGTTCCTTCGAAATCAACTCGCGTTGCATTGACGCTGATGACGAAACGTCGGCGGGGTTTTCCGGCTCGTGAGGAATTGCAGTCATGAGTCGGAACCTGAAATCTGTTTGTTTTCGAGCAGTCGGAGAAACATCGCAACGAGGGATTCGCAACCGGTCGTCGTGGTTAATTCCGGCAGCGTGCCTTCGTACCGCAGCCGACCGTGATGCAACAGACCGAATCGGTCGCACAACCGCTCCGCTTCATCAAGCTGATGGGTGCAAACGACGATGGCTTTTCCTTCACTGCGGAGTAAGTCGGTGTAATCGAACACGACTTGCGACCCAACGACATCCAAACCGCGTGTCGGTTCATCCAACAACACGACCGGCGGATCATGTACAAGAGCGCGGGCAAGATTCACACGTTGCTTCTGCCCGGTGCTGAGGGTCGCACATCGACGATCGAGAAACCGGCCGAGATCCATGAGTTCCGTGAGTGTCTTCGTTCGGTCGGCAATCCGACTTTTGGAAAGACCGTAAGCCGTCGCGAAGTAATGCAGCATTTCACGTGGTGTTAGCCACTGATATAACCCGGCACTAGCCGACACCAACCCGATTTGACGTTTGACCATCATCGGATCGGTCGACACGGAATGCCCGAGTATGGATGCGTCTCCACGGGTCGGTTCGAGCAGCCCGAGGACCATCCGCAGCGTGGTCGTTTTGCCGGCACCATTTGGTCCAAGCAGTCCGTAGACTTCACCGGCGGCGACCGACAGAGACAAATCGTCGACGGCGATTACGTCCTGCCCATAATGTTTTGTCAAACCATTCAGCGTGATCATGCGGTCCATTCAAATGGCTGAAGGGTGTCCCGTTACAATTGCTTCCAAATATCGTCTTCGAAGAGGTCCACCATTTTTGCAAGCCCGGCCTCGATCATTTCCGGTCCGGTGATGAACCGTCCGGGTCGGGTCCATTGTTGCAGTTTGTCGAAATCCATGTCGAACAGCCGAGACAGTAACTGATCGAGATCGATTTCCAACGTCTTGAAGTGCCGAGCCCATTCGACAGCCTCTTCGTACCGCACATCTTCATCGCTTTGCCAGCGGATCGGATGAAACAACAGCGTCGCATGCGGGGTGACGAATCGTTCCCGACACGCGGCGAACGGGAACAACGCCGCCGAGGAACACTCGCCGGTCACAACGCCAATCGCGTGCAATCCTCGTAGCCGAATCAAACTTGCCAAGCAAAGACCGGTGTAGACATTACCGCCGTTGGAATCGAAGTAAATCAGGCCCCGACTGCGTCTTGGCAATTCCACCAAACGATTGATCAGGTCGGATTGCCGATCGCTGAGGTCTCCGCACAACGTGATTTCCCAATCCGATGTCGGACGGTTCGCCGGTGGAAAGAACGATGAAGACGGTTCGAGACTGGATGTCCGACGACGACCGGGAACTCGGGGTGTGGGCGGCATGGCGATTTCAATGTCTCTCAGAGAACGGGAACAAGCGAAGCGGCTCAGTTTATTCCGATCCTTTTTGGTAGGCGGCAACGATATCACGGTCAAAATAGTTGACCGACATCCCGGCATCGATGACCAATCCCTGCGTGTTGATGCCGGATGATCTGGGGCTGAGCAGGAACGCGACGGTGTCGGCGACTTCTGGCGTTTGCACAGCTTCCCGACGCAACGTCGCTTGCTCCGCGAACAGATAGCTGTCGACGTAACCGGGTATGCCTGCGGAGGCACTGGTCTTCAACAATCCCGGACAAACAGCGTTGAACCGAACTTTGGAATCCGTCGAGAACGACTTCGCCAGGAAGCACAACGACGAATCCAACGCGGCTTTCACAGGAGCCATGTATCCGTAATTCTCCGCCGCCATCCGTGTGGTTGAGATTGAGATGGTCACAACACTGCCGGTTTCAGGATCGAGTATCGGCCGAAAAGCGTTCGACACCGCAAGCAGCGAATAACAAGAGACATCGACCGCCTGCAAAAACGCCTGCCGAGGTGTTTGCTCGAACGGCAGCGGACCGGCGGAGTAATCCGCGAAAGCGACCGAATGGACGAGTCCCTGAAGTTTGTCGTCTCCGAGTTCCGTGGCGACATCCTTTTGAAGCTGTTCGATCTGTTCGGGGTATTCGAAATCGCAGATGAACAGAGGAGAATCACCGACGAGTTTTCGCACCGATTCGGCACGTGCTGGCGAACGAACCGAATACAGAACCTTGGCTCCCGCCTCCGTCAGAACCTTACCGACATGGTAGGCCACACTCTTGCGGTTGGCCAACCCGAACACGAGCACGGAGCGTCCCGCTAATTGTAGAAAATCTGTCACTCTGCTGAATTCCTGCTTTGCGTCTGCAATTGTTGAGTTTTGGCTTCGGTGGAGTGTTACGTTCCATCAACGATCGGCAGCGGGCTCCGCAATCGCGGGCTGGGCTTGATCGGTTTCGGTGATGGGGCGTCTGGCTTTGAGATCGTAGCGTTCCCCCGCTTTGAGTCGAGCCACCCGAAGAACTTTTGCGTCTTCCGCTTCCACTCCGTCTTCCGGTCGGGCATCGAGGAAGAACACGTGATGGGTTCCTAGAACCGTTGCAACGTGCCCTCGGACCACAATCGCGGTCGCCTCATCAATTCCGATTCCCAGAAACTGCGGGTAGGTTTGAACCAATTGGCGGAGATCGTCAAATCGTTTGCGTTGCGAGAAGTGCTGGTCGATTGCCGTCCCGGGAAGAAAACCGAAACCGCGTTCGTAGCCCTCCGCGATGATAGGCAAGTTCCCCAACGGATTGGCTCGAGCTAGGTATTCCCCTTGAATCGACGCTCCCGCTGAACTTCCACAGATAACCCCACCACGCTTCAACACGGCGTGGAACGCGGCCACGGCCGGTGTGTGGGCGTAGGCATCGACAAACCGCCATTGCCGTCCGCCGCCGAACCAAACGCAATCGGCTTGACGGATCTTATCCAGAAAAACAGGTTGATCGACTTGGCCACGTCCGACTTGCGGGAGAACGGTCACGTCGTCGGCTCCGAATTCGGTGAAGAACCTCGGTACGCCCGAACGTCGTGCGAATTGTTCGGGAATCGCGGTCGGGAGCACGGTGTACTTCGCGTCTGGACCACCGGCTGCGTCGATAATCGCTTCCACGATTTCCTTCGGCATGCCACCGCCACCGATGATGACCAGTGTCCCATTGGGAACCTCGGGAATGCCGACATTCGCCGGTGGAAAATCGGTGGTGTCGCGTTCGATCGCCGATCGCCGGAGAGCCGTCAGGTCCACAACGCGATTGGGAGGAACCGCGACCGACCATTCCGGACGCTGCAACGATTTGGCCAACGACACCGTCACCGCGTCTGCTCCGACGACGTAAACCGTCCGTCCCGGATCGAGATTCCCTCGACCGTATACCCGCTGATTCCGGAAATCGAGTTGGTCAGAATCGCATCCCACCAACATCGTGGCATCATTCGGTAGCGAATACCCGACGTGACCCGACGGAACTTTAAAGTCCTGCAGCACATCTGCGGTGCCCGTCCGGATGACGGAATCGGGAAGCAGATCGAGCCCGGGGACAAATTCATGCTTGTTCCCGTCTCGTTGTTCCTCATCGGAAACCTGGACCCGTGAACCAACAATTTCCGCGGCACGTCCGATTCCGACCACCGTGCCACCTCTTTTCAGCACGCCTTGCAAAGCAGCTTGAACCGGCGTCCCGGCATACGCTTCAAGTAGCGAAGCCAGAGGACCGTCCTGAATCCAAACCGCGTTGACCGTTTTCAGTCGCTTGAGCAACTCGTCATCAGCGTCTGTGACCTGCCCATCGGGTTGCGACAGAGTGACACTTGTCACGTCTTGTCGTTGCCAGAACCGGAGGATGGCAAGAGAATCGACGGGGTTATCACTCGCAAGCCCGGTCAGCACCGCAATTCGGGCTCGCTCCGCACCACCGACAGACTCCAAAAAGCGGCGAACCGTGTCGTCATCAGCGGCCTGTCCGCCGGAAAGAATCAGACTCCCGGAGATGCCCCTCGGATCGAGAACCCTCGCCAGCGGCCGATCGGCTGCGTCAATCCCACGCCCTCCGATTGCGATGACCGATCCGAGCAGGAGAACCGTTCTCAGCGTCGCAGCTCGCGGACGGAGTCTTGAATAATGCAAATTCATCGGCGATTCCGCAGGGTTGGCATGAAATTTCCTAGCCGAAGACGCAGACCAGGCTCGTGTGTTGATGGGCAATCGCAAAGTTTGCGATCAGGTATACCGCATTCCACCGATCGTTCGCAACGCGGCAGCCGTCGGCCGTATATTTTACCTGACTATGTCAGACTCACCGCGGCAAGAGAAGAATTCGACGGAATCTGCGGGAGTCCATTCGAGAGCATTGACAAACACCCGTTTGCGCAGCATCGTTAGTGTCGAGGATGTCTGTTTCCTCGGCTTCGAATAGATGGGATAGACCGATGAGTGGAAAACGTCATTCTTCATGGCTTAGCGGCGTCGTTTGCCTGTTCGTAACGGCGTCAGTCGTTCATGCGCAGAAACCGGCTGCCGCGGAGAAGTCCGCAGCTCCGACGAGCATTTCCGCGCCCGGTCTGCCGGAATACCTGACAGCATTGGACAACGAAGACGAACCAAAACCAAAACCGCCTAGTGCCGAAGATCAAGCCGTTGGCTCCGAAGCCACAACGGCGAACGAAGAATCACAGACGACCAACAAGACGGTTTCACCGGCTGTCGAGTCCGCTTCAGCCGAAGAGTCACCCAAAGAAGCCACTGTTCCTGCGAACACGGTTTCGCTCGAACAATGGAACGCATTGCAGGCGAATCTTGAGAAGCTACAGACAGCGATCGTCGACCTGAACCGCAAAGTCGATGGGCTGCAAAAGCAGAATGCCGACCTCGTCCAACTTCAAGATCAAATCAAAGCCTTGGAGAAGGCCAATCGCGACTTGCGAGACGAACTCGACACGTTGTCCACGAACGATCCGACCGCAACCCTGCTCACCGATGCCAGACAACGCATGCAACTGCGACGAGCGTTGAAGGTCAGTGCGGAAGTTCGGCTGTACAACTGGACCGAAACCAACGCTCGGATGAACGTTAACGGAACCTGGCATGAGTTGAAGCCCGGTCTCAACACCATCGCCGTGCCGTATGGTCCTGTCACGATGCATCGTTGGACCGCTGGCACTCCTCGCAGTTTCGACAACTGGAAGGAAGACGAAGACGCCCCATACATGGCGTTTGATGTCGGTGTGCCACCGTCATCTAAGTGAACTCATGAACTCAGTTCAAAAACGAAACTGAGTTTGACTGAAATTGAGAATCTTTCGATTAGCGTGCCAAGCATTACCGTTTGGCACGCTAATTGCGTTCTGTCGGGCTATTCGTTGATCATTGGCCGGCGGACTTGAATGATGCGAGTCCTACGCCGCTTTAACAATTCGACAAGGTCACGGATCGACATTGTCTGTTGTAAAAGAGGTCAACAAATCTTGGATAATTTACAATCGGTCAAATTCTAATTTGGCCGCACGGGCAAGGAGGCCTGGACCATGAACCAATCTTTCGGTTTTCTCGAATTGGTACGCCCAATTCCGAACGTCCTGAATCGACCGTTCTGGCAGTGGATGTGCGTGTTCCGCCCCGCTTGGGTGTGAGTGTTCACCGTCCCCTCTTGCGGATGTCGCTTTCGCCGATACCGCAACACTCTTTCTGCCTGATCTTCCTTCGAAATCGATCCAGGAGTTGACCGATGCATGCCCTCGCTCTGCTCGTGCTGACGAGCGTTAATGCCGATCCGGGAACCAGTCGTGGAGTTCTCCTCGACTTCACCGCCACTTGGTGTGGTCCTTGCCAGCAAATGAATCCCGTGGTGTCACGTCTGAAACGCCAAGGGTATCCGATTATGAAAGTCGATATCGACCAACGCCCCGACTTGGCAAAGAAATACAACGTCCGCAGCATCCCCGCCTTCGTGTTGGTGATTGATGGCCAAGAACGGACGCGATCGGTCGGCATGACCGCCGAGGCGCAGTTGAAACGGATGCTCCTACAAATCCCAAGCGGCCCGCCTCGAAGTCGTGAACGGAAATCGCCCGTGCAAGTCGCGAGTGCTGGCCCGAAATCACCGGCGAACTCTTCAGCGAAATCCTCGTTCGATTTCCCGTTCCCTGCTCCATCGGAATCAAAGCAGCCATCGCGTGAGCCCGAACAACTAGCCGCTGTCACAACGTTGCCGACGCAGGAACCGCCAACTTCAACATCACCGCAAGGAACCGTCGATCCGCTAGCGTGGAGCGTACGTATTCGGCTGCGGGACGAGCAAGGTGTGAATTTCGGTTCGGGAACGGTTGTCGGTCGTGACGGCAACCGTTTTTTGATTTTGACCTGCGGCCACCTGTTCCGCACACTCAGTAGTGAAGCCGTCGTTGAGATCGATGTGTTCGAGGGTGGCGAAGTCAGCACGATTGCGGGCGAGTTGATCGACTTCGACTTGGACGCCGACGTTGGATTGCTCTCGGTCACCACGGAACGACCACTCTCGCAGACGCGAATCGCCGATGCGGGAATGAATCTCAAAGTCAATCAACCGGTGACGAGTGTCGGGTGTGGTGGCGGCGAGAAGCCATCGGTTCAGAACGTCAAAGTGACGGAACTCAACCGATACGACGGGCCGGCCAATGTCGAATGCACAGGAACGCCAATCCGAGGACGCTCCGGCGGCGGATTGTTCTCCGAAGACGGCCAAGTCGTTGGCGTTTGCATCCGTTCCAATTATCGTGAGAATCGTGGACTCTACGCCGGACTGGAAGCCATTCACGATTTGCTTCGCCGTTGCGGCTACGGTCATCTCTTCGAGGACGCGGCGACTGATGACATTCGCTTGGCATCCAACACGACACCGAACCACTCCGGATCGGCGGGCGAAACCCGAAACTCGCTGACACAAGCCAGTCAGGAATCGGGAATCCCCGACACGCTTAAGGACGTCGGAAATGCCGAGGTGATCTGTATCGTGCGGCCGCTCGATCAACCCGAAGCGGAAAGCCGTGTGATCATCATCAACCAAGCCAGCCCGCGTTTTGTCTCCTACCTCACCGATGAACTGAACCAAGGCAACACTGCCAGCGATTCGTTGGCAAGCCAACCAAGCACAGGCGGTGACTTCGGTCCGTCACCATTCGAGTTCGGTGAGTGATCGGTTAACCTCGCGTTATTCGCCTTGCAGATTCTCTTTCATGAACTTTTTGTACGCCTCGACCCCCGGTTGTCCGTACGGGTTGATGTCGATGAGTTGCCCTTCGAGCACCGTCGCAAGCATCAGCATTTGGAATGTTTGCCCAAGGTGGTAGGCATCCAATTTCGGCAGAATCAAATCGGCCGTCGGTCGCTTGACCTCGCGGTATGCCTGATTCGTGCCCTCGATCGCAGCCCGCAGGAACCGAGGCATCGTTTTTCCGGCGTGCTGATTGAGGTCGTCCTCGTTCCGCGACGCCTCTGGAAGTGCTAGCGACTCCGAACTTGGCTCTTCGACGATCAGATTCGTGAACAGCTTGTCGGGAGTCCCTTCTTGATGCTGTTGCCCACGACTGTGCAGGTCTCGCGTGTTGACCACCGTGAGTGGCAATGCCCCTCGATCTTCCTTCCCAAGACTCTCCGCCAGCAACTGATCGTACCACAATCCGACCGACTCCAACCGTGCACCCCACGTGGACAACACCCGCGTGAGCAGCCCTTGTTTTTCCGCAACGTGACAGACCGCCGTATAATCCAAGACGGGATTTTCGTTCGCGTCCGCCGTGCGGAATTGTTCCGTGATGTCGGCCGCCCCGCGAAGCAGTTCGACCAAGTCAATTCCCATGACTGCCGCCGGAACCAGGCCGACTGCCGTCAACACGGAGAAACGCCCACCGATGCCATCCGGAATAGGGAAAATCGTCGGATAGCCACGCTCGTTGGAAAGGTTCCGCAGCTTGCCGGACTCGCCAGTGATCGGAATGACAAACTTCCGACTCTCCTCGGAATCTGCTCCGTAATAGTTTTCGAGTGCTTGACGGAACAAGCGGAATGCCACTGCGGTTTCGAGCGTCCCGCCGGATTTGCTGATCACGGACAACGCCCATCGTTGGTCGCGATCCGACGAATCCTGACAGGTCGCCTTCAACAGGTCGAGCAACCCGGATGTCGTATCGTTATCGAGATTGTTGCCCTCGAAATAGATCCGTGGAATCGTCGTTCCGCCATCCTGACGGGCGGAACTGGGCAACTCGTTGTGGTACGGCACGCAAAGCGATTCGAACATCGCCCGCGCTCCCATGTACGATCCGCCGATTCCCAAAACAACAAACCGATCGGCTTCCGCTTGAATCGCCGCGGCGGCCTGCTGAATTTGGCCCACGAGCGAACCGTTCCCGTTCGCTTCGTATTCATCGAGCTGATTCTTCGGCCACATCAGGAAACCGGCGTCGAGTGGCGACTTACCGGTTTCCGCCTCGGCTTGCTGACCTTTCTCCGCCCACAACTCTGCATCGCGGAACACTTCCGTCCGTTTCTCAAGAAGCTGATTTTGAGCATCACGGACTTGATCTTCCGACAACACCTTGAGTGCATCAGATGCATCGTAACGGAGCATGGGTCTCTCTCGTAGGAAATATTCGGTCAGCGGAATTTGTCATTCAAGTAGAGGTTGCTACTTGAATTGCTATTCAATAGCGCGTCGCATTGTAACCGTGCCGCACCGTTGAATGTAGTCAGCCGCCCGAATTCTCAGGCTCCGTCGATCGTTACCAATCCTGCAACTCAATAAGACAGCGTCACGATTCGTCCGGGGATCATGCGGACAACCCGGGAATTTTCTTCCACGCCTTGCTCACCATCGTAAGCAATCACTTCGTAGATGTGCGGAACCCCTGGCGTGAGCGGACGTTTGCTTTTGAAGTGCCAAACGCCATCACGGTCCCGGAACCCTTCGAAATCGACAAGCCCGACAACATCTACATACTTCGCACGAACACCTTCAATTTCGATGCGAGCGGTTCGAGGATGTTCATCGCGGGGAATCAAAGCCGATGGGCGAGCGTACGTTTGGCCGAGTGTTCCCGGCGGCGGAACTGTTGTCCAAGCTTGTGGCTGCGACGGCGTATACGTGTTGCCATGCGGATCGTGAGATTCCACCGGAGTCGGCATCACCGGCGGAGGAGCATACTCGACAGCGTTGTCCCCGACTGTTGGTTCCGGCACCGGAACGATCGAGTTGGCGGGCAATTGATGTCCGTCCGCAAGCACGACTCCACAAAGCGACGGTGCAAGCAGGAGTGTGGAAAGAGCGATTCGTAACGACGGCATGCGGGATTTCCTAATTCGATTGGGGCGAACGTGCAACGCGATCTCCATTACACGACAACCGTATCACTCGAATCGGGACCCGGTCGGATGTAGCAATCCGACAATGGCGTTTTTTTGCAACCAAGCCAAAGCCCGATCGCAAGGTTTCTCTAATACGTAAACTTTCAACAGTTCCAGGTGCAGTCCCTCTGTTTACGCCGTCACGGTATTGCCTGTTGAATGGAATTGTTCTTGGAGTTTCTCGATCGCCCGAATCTGGATTTGCCGAACTCGCTCTTTGCTAATCCCCAAGCGTTGGCCGATCGCTCGCAGTGTCGCCGACTCCATTTCATCACCCAGACCGTATCGTGCACACAGAATGAGTTGTTCACGCTCATCGAGTTCGCTGCTAATCAGGGCATGCAGATTTCGAATTTGCGTCATGTCGGCGTGTTCTTCCTCGACTGAGTCCGAATCGTCGGGCATCTCCTCCATCAAGTCGGTTGAAGCGTGTAACAATCGAACGCTTTCGCGTTGCTTCTTTTTGATTCGTCGGTAGTAGGTCCGCTGAATCGCATGGGTGGCGTATGTGCTGAAGCGGAACCCGCGTGTGTAGTCAAACTTTTCGATCGCATTCATTAAGGCAACTTGCCCGTCCGAAACCAAATCGTCGAACGTGTGTGCGTTGTCGACGAATCGACGCGCGATCGACACCACCAAACGAAGATTCGCTTGAACCAGCTCGTTCCAAACTTCGTGAGCGGACGCCATCAAAGAGTCGATCTGCCAAATGACGTCGGCATCGTACCCCTTGGAAACCAAACCGATTCGCAGTTTCTCCGCTCGATATTTCAGGTAGTTAAACCGCCGAAAAAGATCGGCTTCTTCATCGGCCGTCAGCAACGGTGTCTCATAGAGCGACGCAAAGTACGCCGGGATATTGTCCGGACGTTTGTTGCGACGCCTCTTCGGAGAGTCGGCCTGCTCACGCTCGCCAAGAATTTTGGCATCGGCATTCCGCTTCCGGAAGTCAGGACTGTCAATATAGCTGACCTTTCGGGACTCAATCTCGCGGTTTAGTCGTTCTTGTTCGGCTTTTGTTTCCGCTGGGTCGAGTTGTTGCGTGGTTTTGGTCATGTCAGGGCTCATGAAGTAAGTGGTTGCGGCGATGGCGTCGAACAAAAACACCCAAAACGTTCAAATCGTTCACTGAATAGTAACAGCAACCGTCGGCTGGTCAACACAAAAACGGTCAAATCGTTCATTTTGTCGAATCTGAGCAGAAAACCTGGGTTTTGCCAGCTTTTTCGACTAGCCGCTGGCGGGAATAATGTCCTACGATGTACCATGAGACACTTAAGGCAGATCCCAGAATCGGTCAAACCGGTCATTGCAATGAGTCAACCAGTCCGCGAGAATCTGACACCCCGGCAAGTCGCACAGGCGATCGGCGTGAGCGAATCGTCCTTGAAACGGTGGTGTGACCGGGGCGTCATTGAGACGGTTCGCACTGCTGGCGGACACCGTCGGCTTCCACGGTCTGCTGTGTTGTCGTTCATTCGTGAGAATGGACACGAACTGGCCGACCCGCAGGTGCTGGGTTTGCCGAAGAACGGCGGCCAAGGTACCCGTGTTGCCACTTCAGCACGCGGCGATTTCATGAACGCCCTGGTTGCCGGTCAAGAAGAGTACGCTCGACAGGTTATTTGGGACCTGTATCTCGGCGGCCATTCACTTGTGCAAATCTTCGATGATGTCATTGCACCAGCAATGAGCGACATCGGGAAACAGTGGGATTGCGGAGATGTGGCGGTCTATCAGGAGCGACTGGGCGTTCAGATTGTTCTACGAATTCTTCATGAGTTCCGCCAAAGTTTGCCACCCGTTGACACCGGGAATCTTGCGATCGGAGGTACAGCCGAAGGCGATCAGTACGTTCTCCCGACCACCATGGTTGAGTTAACGCTCCGCACGCGTGGACTACGAGCGTGCTCATTGGGGACGTCGTTGCCATTCGAGAGCTTGTGCGATGCAATCAAGACGCACGATCCGGTGCTATTCTGGCTGAGTGTTTCACACATTGCCGACGAAGCGGCATTCCTGAAGGGGTTTCAGCTCATCGCCAATGAGACACGCGAACGCAAGATCCCCCTCGTCGTTGGCGGTGCCGCCATGTGTACGGACCTTCGCAGCAAATTACCTTTTGCGATTTACTGTGATTCGATGCAACAACTCACGGAATACCTCGAAACGCATCCGCCGAAGCCTTGGACGTGATGTTACTTCTTCCCCAGTGCCCGCTGTTGCCGGAAGAACGCCCTGAGAATCTCGGCACATTCATGTTGTAGCACCCCGCTGAGAATTGCCGACTGATGATTGAGCCGCGAGTCACTCAACAGCTTGAAAAGTGAGTCGCACGCGCCGGCCTTTGGGTCGCCTGTCCCGTAAACGACACGGGGCACACGGGATTGCAAGATCGCACCCGCACACATCGGACATGGTTCCAAAGTGACGTAGAGCGTGCAATCTTCGAGTCGCCAAGATCCAAGTTCTTCAGCCGCCTGCGTGAGTGCGATCATCTCGGCGTGGGCCGTTGGGTCGCACAGCGTTTCACGTTGATTGTAGCCTTCACCGATCACGCGATCCGAATGAACGATGACAGCTCCCACCGGAACTTCGTCCTGCTCGAAGGCAATCTGTGCTTGATCCATCGCCGCCCTCATCCATCGCTCGTGGGGATTGAGGGGGTTGAGTTGAAAGTCGTTCATGCGAAAAGTCTAGCGAGTTCTTTCAAACTCTGCACGTATCTTTGGGAGGTCGATAACCGACAACTACGGGATAATGGCTTTCGCCGTCCGATCGCCGACGCGGTAGTAACCCAAGTTTTTCCCGTTATCGTCACGAATCATCCAAACCGCACCAGGGCGTGTCTTCTGGCGAAGTTGCTTGCCGACTTCAATTTTACCGTATGGTTTCGGTTCGCCGGCACGATTCATCCACCACAAAGACACCGTTCGCTCCGACCGATTAATGAAAACGACATCAAAGCGGTTTCCGTCTGGCCGAGAAACCGGGGCAAGTTTGCCCGGCTTCAGCGGATGCCAAGCGAGTTTTTGCAGTGCATCAATCGTTGGTTTCGGAGCAACCGCAAAGTTTGTTGGTGCAAGTTGGCGAAGTCGATTTCGTTGACTGTCGTAACGCGGGTCATTTCCCAAATTCTTCCACTCATAAGGATCGCTCTCGATATCGTACAGTTCCTCGTCACCATTAGCATAGTGGATGAGGCGATAGCGTTTGGCACTCAGTCCGTAGCTGCCACGTTCGTGCAAGTAGGTTATTGAGACGTGTGACCAATCGGCCTTAGGATTCTCAAGCAGCGGCACCAAACTCGGGCCATCATGGACACGCTCCGCGGGAAGACCGCATAGTTCAAGCAATGTCGGTGCCAGGCTAAGCAAGTTGACCGGCTGCTGACATCGAGCAGGCGTGGTCCCTTTCGGCAATCCCGGTACACCGTTCGGTACGCGGATCATCAGCGGGACACGAGTGCAGGCTCGCCATGCTGTGTACTTCTGCCAATGCTCTTTCTCGCCAAGATGCCAGCCATGATCTGACCAAAGCACGACGATCGTGTTGCTCGCGTGTGGGCTCGCATGAAGTGTATCAAGCACGGTTCCTAACATGGCGTCGGCATAATGGATCGACGCTAAGTAGCCTTGAATCGCATTCCTCCACTGCTTGTGTTTCAAGATGTGCTCAAAATACCGATTGCGGGCGTGACGTTGGCCTGTTGGCGGCACATCCGTAAGGTCGTCGACCCGGTAACCCGGCGGTAGTTGAATCGAATTTAATGGAAATGGTTGAAAGTATTTCTTGGGCACAAACCACGGTTCGTGCGGACGATAGATTCCACATGCAAGGAAGAACGGCTTCTCAGTGTGCGGCTTGCGAAGTTGCTCAGACACCCATTTGGCTACCAGGAAATCGCCACCGGCTTCGGCATCAGTTGCGTCGAGCGGTCCCCAATCTGTTTCGACGTATTGCCATGGGCCGCCACGCGGCAGACTGACCGGACGCGATTTCGGCTGAAGTGTACGGGGAAATGGATTTTCGGTGCTAGCTGCCGGGAAGTACTCGTCCCAAGACGGAGCATCAATAAAATAATGCAACAACTTGCCCGAACCTGCCGAATGATAGCTGTGCCGCGAGAACACCTTGGGGATCAATGTTGCATCCGGAAGAACATCTCGCATTCCTTGCAAGTTGCTATAAACACCAGTTCGATGTGGGGATCGGCCGGTAAAAATCGCTGTCCGTGACGGATTACAAGCTGGAGCAGAGCAATGGGCATTTTCAAAAAGAACGCTGTCACGAGCAAGCCGATCTAGGTTAGGCGTCAATGATTGCGGATGTCCTCCCAGCACGCCAATCCAGTCATTCAAGTCGTCCATCGCAATAAACAAGACATTGGGACGGCGAATCGAATCGGCAGCGAACAAACTCGCTTCAACAATGCAGACATAGCCAATCAGAATACAAGCGTTGAAGACCATCAGGATATGGTTCATGACATCAAACTTTTTAAAATTTGTTCGGCTGATACCCCACCCGCGTTACGAAGGCTCTCGACAACCAGTAAGCAGATCCCAATCTGTACGGATCATAACACGAATCACACAATCCAGGGAAACACAGTCTTCCAATCGACATGAATCGCCAGGCCGCACTTTGAACAGGGTGCTAGCTGCGAAGGTGTTCGGTGTCCGTTAGTTGCACATCAAAAACTAGTTGAAACGTGATGGCGAGAACGGTGCTGGATCAATGTGAGGCGTTTGACGAGTGACAAGCTCAGAAATAATACGCCCCGTTGCCGTTGCGAGACTCATGCCGAGCATGTTATGTCCTGTTGCCAGGTAGACATTTTGCAGCTTCGGTACCCGTCCGATGATTGGCAGACTGTCCCAAGTCATTGGGCGAAACCCATACCAAGTTTCGTAGACGTCATTTGATGTTGGCGTGTTCAAATAGGATGCGGCTGAAGACTGGAGTTGAGAGATGCGGCGTTCCGGGATTGATGTGTCGTAACCAACAAACTCCATCATCGAACCAATCCGATACCGATCTGCAAATGGCGTGACTCCGACTTTGTGTTCCGGAAAAAGCATCGGATGTGCCGGTGATGGGTTCGGGGGCGTCATCGTGACTGAATACCCTTTGCCGGGTTGAACAGGAATCGAACACTTTAGTTCCCGTGAAAGGCGACGACTCCAAGCTCCGGTGGCAAAAACATAGTAGTCGGCTTTCAATTCCCCGGTTGATGTTGCCAGGTGATTCACGAGACTGTTGTTCGAGCCGACACCATGAACTGGGCAATTCTCTTGGAATTTCACGCCCCGCTTGCGGAGACGTTCTGACCATTGCGATGCTAGTAAGTCCGGCCTTAGTGACGTATCGTGAGGATAGTGAAACGCTCCCGCCAGGCCGGTTTTGAGTGCTGGTTCAAACGTCTTCAATTCCTCGGAATCTATCCGTTGAGCTGGCACGCCGAACTCGTTGCTTAGAATTTGGTCTGTCTTCGCGAACTCCTGCATGCCATGTTCTGTTTCAAGGACGTAGAGCAACCCCCGCTCTTGCCAGTCACAATCAAATTCCTCCTCAACAACAAGCCGCCGGTACTCAGACATCGAGGCATCGAGAATTGCTTTCAAATGTCGTCCGGATTCTAGCATTTGCCGATGGTGACAACGTCTCGCAAACTGCCACATCCAGTTCCAGAATGCTGGATTCAATTGCGGTTTGACTCGAAACGGGGCTTTACGATTGAACAAGGACTTGAAAGCAACTTTGATGGCCCCTGGTTCAGTCAGCGGTAGAACATGACTAGGACAAATAAAACCACAGTTCGCATGAGAACAAGCCCCCGCGATTTTGCCACGATCAAGGACTGTGACTTGAAGACCGGCCTCGGAGAGATAATGGGCACATGCAATTCCGATGATCCCGCCACCAACAACGATCGCTGTGTCACCATTTGCGGGATGACTCATACGCACGCCTCCGAGGGAATTCCATTCCGAAATAGGTCGCCGTCCTGCTGAATTAGCTCACCCTTGCCACAGATGTATGCCTCGCCAACAACAGTTGGAATCACTCCGTCAGTTTCACATCGTTGATAAGAGACCTGAAACACGCTTCCGATCACACTTTCTTGGACCCATTCTTCGCCGGGGCTGAGAACTCCCTCAGTGGCGAGACATGCAACTTTGGCACTTGTGCCCGTGCCGCATGGCGAACGGTCATATGCTCCGCCCGGGCAGTAGACAAAGTTACGGCTATGAGCGTTTGCGTTTTCCGCAGGGCCGAAAAACTCGATATGGTCGATTTCCTGCCCGCCCTCGCCGGTGATGTCTTGGGCACGCAGTGAACGACGAACCAAGCCTGCAAGGTCTGTTAGTTTTCGGATGTTTGTTTGTGCAATCTCGATACCGATCTCTTTACATAGAAAAAACCAGTTGCCGCCCCATGCAATGTCACCTTCAATCGGCCCGTGCCCGTCGACATCGACAACAACAGCTTTCTTGTAACGATAGCTACGAACATTTTCGATTGCGATTTGGTGTTCCGTTCTTCGGTCGACTTCAATCACGCCGACCGGTGTTTGCAACCGAAACTTGCCCAGCCCGATTCGGTCGAGGTATCCCAGAGTCACCGCCACGCCAATCGCACCGTGACCACACATTCCAAGATAGCCCGCGTTATTAAAGAAGATGACACCAGCTTCACAACTTGGATCATCAGGTTCACAAAGCAACGCTCCCACAAGTGCATCGGAACCACGCGGCTCATTGATGACGGTTTGGCGAAAGTCATCGTGATTCGTACGCAATCGGGCGAGCCGTTCGTTGATGGTTCCCGAACCGAGTGCGGGACCACCATCAATAATCACCCGCGTTGGCTCGCCGGCCGTATGGGAGTCAATATAGTGCATTCGATGCCTCCCCTAGTTCGCTTAGTTTGCGTCCGACCAGGTCGACCACCAGCTTCGAAACAGCTTCCATTGGGATTGAATAAACTCACGCTGCGGATCTGTGAGACCATCGAACGAGTTGATCTGATGTTCATACACTGTATGTCCCTCAAGCACCATCAAGTACTTATAGTAGAGCACGAGATCGGGGCCCTCATCGAATGTTGACAAGACCTTCAATGCTTGATCGAGTTCGAATGCTAGTTGGCGTGCTTGCACATCTCCGCTAGCTGCTTGCTCACAGAGTTCGATGAGTCGCAACACTTCCTGAGGTAGTGCGTTGCCGACACCGGTAATCGCCCCGGCTGCTCCGCAGTTGACGAACCCATGGTAAACTTGCGTATCCACTCCCGCCATCAAAACGATATCCGGATTGCCGCTTGTGATATTCTCGGCGGCGTAGCTGAGTGCGTCGGCTCCTCCAAATTCTTTGAACCCGACAAGATTCCTATGCTCGCGACGCAAAGCGAAGAAGAGATCCGCCTTGGTTTCGAATCCGTAATACGGGCTGTTATAAATCACGCTCGGCAAGTCACCGCCTGCGGACAGAACCTCCGAAAAGTGTGCTCGCTGGGCCGTTGGCGATGTTCCACGCGACAACACCCGAGGAATGACCATCAAACCCGCCGCACCAACTTCCCTTGCATGGGCTGCATGATTCGCCGCCAACCGCGTATTTTGAGCCCCCGTCCCAACCACGACCGGTACGCCCGCATCAACAAGCCGCCGCACTCCCTCCATTCGCTGTTCATCGGTGAGCAACGGCCAGTCCCCCATCGAGCCGCAATAGACCACGGCCGTCATACCGGTCTCAATCAGATCTTTGCCTGTCCGAACCAAGGCGTCATAGTTGACTGTCCCGTCGGCATGGCAGGGAGTCATCATTGCGGGGATGCAACCGCGGAATACTTGAGCAGAGTGTGTCATCGGCACCACTTCGAGGAATGGAATTCGGAAATTTGAGATGATATGAGTTCAAAGCCGCGAACACTTTCGGATTCTACACGGAAGCGAGACAATGTCTTGTCGGATCAGCAATCGTGAACTGCAAAATGCGCATAATTGAAGAATCGTTGATATGGACTCGATTCAGCACTTTCTGAATGAACTAGAACCACCTTTTACTGGTGAGGCACTGTTCGACTGCCTTTCGGATGTGGTGTTCTTCATCAAGGATGCATGTGGACGATACATCGTTGTGAACCAAACTGTTGTCGACCGTTGTGGTTTCCGTTCCAAGGATGATCTAATTGGGCGGACGGCTAGCCAAGTGTTCCGGGCACCGTTAGGGGAAAGCTACGAAACGCAGGACCGTGTTGTGCTACAGTCGGGGCGGCCACTTACGATGCAACTGGAGCTTCACATCTACCCAGCACGAGACGTCGGATGGTGCTTAACCAACAAAATGCCATTGCGTCGCAAAGACGGCGACATCGCCGGGCTCGTTGGAATTTCACAAGACCTACGACTGCCCGATTCCTCGATTGATGAGTACAAGGGGATCGCAACGGCGATCCGTTATGCGGAGAACAACCTCGCTTCACCCCCCAGCGTACAAGACTTGGCGGAGGTTGCCGGTATGTCACGCTATCAGTTGGATCGTCGAATTCGTCGCGTTTTTGGTTTGACGGCTGGTCAATGGTTGATGAAACTTCGAATCGATCATGCGCAGCAATCGCTTCAAGAAACCGACATCAGCATTTCTCAAATCGCGTTGGAAGCTGGCTACACCGACCAGAGTGCGTTTACACGTCAATTTCGTCAGGCCACTGGTCTCTCACCCCGTGAGTTCCGGCAGGCTTTTCATCGCAGATCAATAGCCCCAATGAGAGTCGAAGAATCTCCGCAATGACCGCTTTTACTTTCATGTACTATGCGATAACGTGGGCGACACTCCAAATAATCCCTACCACGCGAATCCGGACGAACTCATGAACCAGGAAGCGAACACGGAGAATGGTCCTTCACGTCGGCTTCCGCTGATTCTCGCAGTTGCTCTTGTGATGCTCGGGATCGGGGTGACAGTCTGGTACACCCTGATACGCAACGGGAATGAACAATCTTTCGACGCAGCTGTGATCGAGTCGAAAAAAAATCGTGCCACCGCGTTGCTAGAGAACTTCGAGTTCGAGCAAAGTATCCAATTGCATGAAGAAATCAGGAACACACTGCAAGAAAACGGATTTGGGATTACTCGCCTGACGGAACAGAACCTAGTTGTCGCTAACTTATTAGCACTCGCGCAAGCGGCTGAGCAACAATTCCAAGAACCAGACGCATACAAAACAGCCTCCGCCCAAGCACTGGAGGCGATCCGCCGCTACAAAGACATCAATCCTCCACAACAGTATCAGACCTATTTTGAGGCCAAATTGCTAGCGAGTACGCAACAGGAGGAAGCTGCTGTTGAAAAACTCAAGGAGACAGCCGACGCCGAGCCAGACAACCCCGTTTTCTGGTACGAACTATTCACACTCGCCGAACGAGCCGACTCGCCGCCAATTGCTGAAGATGCCCTTCTGAAAGTCCACGAACTCCGCCCGGATAATTCTGCTGCACTAATCGATCTGATCCGATTCCGTATCCGTCAGCAGACGGATGTCAGCGATCTTGTACAGAGTCATCAAGACCAACTGCAACGGCTACTACTCAATGCTGCCCCGCATATTCGTGAGCAAGGCCAAAAACTCCTTGAGCAGATCGAGCAGTTGATCAGTAACGGCGAAACCCAACGCGCGTCAACCCTCACATTGGGTTTAACAAACATCCTCACCCCTTTGGTTCCCGTCTATCTGGATCGCGCCAGACTCCGGCCGAACCTCCTCGAATTTGTTGTCGAAGACTTTGCGCCAGCTATCAAAGAAAAGTTCCCTCGACGTCAATCCTTACAGTCGAACAATCTTGCTGAACTGAAGTTTAAGGATGTCGAAGCTGACATTACTGAAATCGCAGATGCGATCGACATTGAAGTTGCAGACTTCAACCTGGATCGTCAACCAGACATCGTAATTTTGTCCGAATCGAGTCTCAGAGTCTACACGTTGAATGACTCGACCAACGACTGGCAGGTCATTGCCACATTCGGTCTGCACCAATCGTTTTCAAAAATTGTGCTAGCCGATCTCGACCGAGACACAGACGAGTACAAACCAATCGGGACACAGGGCAAGATCGGTTCGGAGTGCTTGCCTGCAGACCTTGACGTCATACTGTTTGGACCGGACGGAGTCTTGCTACTTCAAAACCTACATGATATCGACGCTGACACACACACGTTGAAACCAATGCCTCAGACCAAAGGATTTGAGGATATTAGTCAAGTGCTAGCATTAGAGGTTGCTGAACTCGACCAGGACGGCGACTTGGATCTTGCGATCTCCACCGAGGACGGAATCTCTTTATGGATCAACCTAGGAGGGATTGGTGCTAATCAAGCGGTGAAATTCCGCGACATTACCACCCAAGCAGAATTGCCGCCTAACGCATTCAAGCCAAACGCTCTGCTAGCACTCGACTTCGACCGCAACCTCGCTAATGATATCATTATGGCTGACCAAGATTCGAACACCATCGGCATCTTGGAGAACCTTTATCATGGTCGTTTTCGCTGGCGACAACTCCCCAAAGAATTCTCGGCATTGAGTCGTACGAGTGGCTTGGTACCAATCGATCTTGACGGAAACTCGTCATGGGACCTTGTCGGGACGAGTTCAGCCGGGATTGAGGTTTGCCAGTCGCGGTTGGTTTCCCCAGGCGTTGTTCGCCCCAAATCGGCGTTCCAGATACCGACTCGCGAATGGGAAGGCCTGACGATCTGCGATCTCGACAATGACGGTGAGCAAGATCTCTTGGCGTGGAATCATCAGTCAGCCAGTTGCGTGCGAGGTCTGGCGGACACCACATTCAGTAAGCAACTATTCCCCTTGCTCGAATCGACTAGCGAGCTAAAGCGATGTTACATCGCAGACCTCAACCGCGACGGCGCCCAAGATGTTCTTGTCTGGCATGACAACCGACTCAGTTGGAAACTCAACCAGTTAACGCAAAACAACTGGGTTGACATCACTCTCGTTGCCGAAGCGAACCCACAGTATCAGAACGATCGTAACAACTACTATGGCCGAGGCTGTATTATCGAGGTCAAGAGTGGCAACAACTATCAAATGAAACTTGTGCAAGGAACAACGACTCATTTTGGTCTTGGTCAAGCCGATGAGGTGGACGTCGTTCGAGTACTTTGGAACAACGGCATTCCGCAAAATGAAATCTCCCCGCAAGCAAATCAGATTATCTGCGAGAAGCAGATCACAAAAGGTTCATGCCCGTTTCTCTACACTTGGAGCGGAGAACAGTATGAGTTTCTTACAGATTGTTTGTGGGCATCCCCGATTGGGTTACAGTTTGCGGAGGGGGTACTCGCTCCGTGTCGACACTGGGAATACTTAAAGATCCCCGGCGATCGGCTGTCGCCCAAAAATGGTACCTACCGGTTAATGATCACCGAGGAACTATGGGAGGCCTGCTACCTGGATGAAGTTGAGCTTTTGGTTGTCGATCATTCTGTAGATGTCGACATCTACACGAATGAAAAGGTTGCCTCGGAACAAGGAGCAGAGTTTCGCGTTCACACAGTCCAGAATCCTCAATTGCCAGTTAGTATAGTCGATTCACAAGGGAACGACTTGCTCCCGCAGCTGACACAAGCCGACGGTCAATATGCAAAAACGTTTGGACGGCGTATCACACAAGGACTCGCACCACCTCACACGGTCGAACTGGATCTCGGTCAACTCGATGATCCGAAAAACGTCCGATTGTTTCTGCAAGGTTGGTTACAGCCAACGGATACAAGCTTGAATATCGCGATTGGACAAAATTCGGAAATCGCCCCACCGACTATTCCGTCGGTCTGGGTCAAGAATACTGAGGGGAAGTGGGTCGAGAGAATCACGCGCGCAGGCTTCCCAGGGGGAAAACCGAAAACGATCATGTATGATCTTTCAAACGTGTTTCTCACAGACGATTATCGAGTCCAGATTAGGACGAGTCTAGAACTCTATTGGGATGCGATGTTCTTTACTGTCGACGAAGAACCTGCTGATGTTCGGATTCAGAAGGCAGAACTCGTCGCGAGTGAACTGTCTTATCGTGGCTTTTCGAAGTGGAAGCCGCGAGAAGGACGCGCCCCTGAGACTTTCGATGCCAATGATGTCAATCAAGATCCGCATTGGCCGCCGATGCTTGGGCGATTCACTCGCTATGGAGACGTTCGCGAATTGCTAGCCGAAGAAGATGATCGTTCGGTCGTATTTGGAGCCGGTGATGCTGTCGAGATGCAGTTCCAAGAACTCCCGCCACCGCCGGAAGGCTGGACGCGAGACTTCATCATTCACAATGTCGGCTGGGACAAGGACGCCGACTTAAACACAGTGCTTGGTCAAACAGTGGAGCCACTTCCATTCCGTTCCATGCAGAGCTACCCGTATGGCGTGGATGAACAATTCCCGGATGGCCCCGAACACCGGTCCTATCTGAACGAGTATCAAACTCGGACTCAGAACCCATTCCGTTTTTGGAAACAGATCAGCCGCCAAACATGGTCAAACTAGTTGGAATCGTCTTCGCGAATCTCGTAAAGCTGGTCGACGGACAATCCCTGTTGAACTGTTTGATTGCCTGACGGCCATTGGATTTCGATTTTGTCTATCATTTCTGATTCTCCAACACCGAATGTGATAGTTCGTTCAACTTGAGACAAATAGCTGCGTGTTGGCATGACTGTTTGGAACTGTTGTTGGCCGTCTACTGTGAGAACAATCCGGGCCCCAATTGCATCGCGGTTGGATTGAGTCCCGACCAACCGAAACCGGACCCAATGCTTACCTGACTTGTCGAGGTCATTTCTAAGGAGGCGGCACGCACGTCCAGAAGCGGTTAGGAGAACATCCAGATCGCCATCGTTATCAATATCCGCATAACTAGCACCTCGCCCGACCATTGGTGCGATGAAGTCGGAACCGAGCTCCGATCGACCAAGCGGAACGAATTCGGTGGCATGATCGGCCCCGGCGTTCCAGAACAGTTTCGGTGGCTGCGCGTAGTGTTGACTAGGCTGCACACGATGGATGTCTTCTTCAAGGTGGCCGTTCGCCGAAAGCAAATCGAGCCGCCCGTCCAAATCAAGATCGGCGAATAGCGTCCCAAACGTGAGATCCAGGCGGGTTTGAGGACCAAGTCCGTTCGAAACCGCCTCGTCAGAGAAGGTCATCTGATTTGCCGGCGAGACATAGAGGGCAGTCATCTCATTGGCAAAGTTCCCAACGGCTAATGCCCAATCGGCGTTGGAACGCAAGCGAGCCACATCAACGCCCATCGCACCTCGGGCACGTCCGTCGATATCAAAAGCCACACCACTAATACCGCCGATTTCCTCAAAGGCATTTCCGCCGATGTTATGGAATAGAAAGTTCTGCACCGTGTCGTTGGCAACGAAGATGTCCATCAAACCGTCGGAATCGAAATCAGCAAACGTGACACCAAGCGACTTAGCCATAGCCGCGTCTGTTGCTGGATTTCGAATTTGCAAGCCGGAAGTTTCCGTAATGTCAGTAAAGTGACGACCGTCGTTTCGATACAAGTAAGGAAAAACGCCGGCAAAGTCTTGAGGTCTTCCATAGGCTCGCCCACCACCAGTCAGTTGGAAGTTCTGGGATAAATCATAGGCACGCGACCACACCACATAGTTGCAGATAAAGAGATCTAGGTCGCCGTCGTTGTCGAAGTCACACCAACCAGCGCTACTGCTATAGCTATCGTCGTCGCCAGCAACTTTCATCTCATCGGAGACATCAACGAAAACGCCGTCATCGTTACGAAGCAGATGGTTTGGCCCGACGGCTGTTAGATAGAGATCGGCATCACCATCGTTGTCATAGTCGCCAATTGCACATCCCATCCCGTAGAGCGAGATATCAAGTCCTGCTGACTGTGTGATGTCGGTAAATCTACCATGACCATCGTTGGCGTAAAGTTTCTGAGTCGCGACGGATTGAGTATTGCTACTGTCAGTCCAGCGTTGGGAGTTGACGAGTAATAGGTCAACATCTCCGTCGTTGTCATAGTCGAAGAAACCGCATCCGCCGCCCATCGTTTCGGGAAGGAGCTTTTCGCCAGCAGCTCCGTTTTCGTGCACAAAGTTGATGTCTGCTTCAGTAGTGATGTCGACAAATGGAATCGAGGGTAGATCAACTGTTGGGGCCGTACGAATTTCCGGTAATTCCGGTGGCGCAGCCTCGACGGTTTCTTCAACTGGACGCGACAGCCACCAGTACAATCCACCGCCAAGTACAGCGAATGTCGCTACGACGGCAACAACGATGATTGATTGTTGAAATGCGGTTTCAATGACGGCATCGTCGTTGCCATCACGGTGCGGGTCGGTTGACATGCTAGACCTAATTTCTATTCCGACTGGCAGTCCATTGCCGATCGTTTTTTTTGTGACTCTAGAAGTTCACTCTGCAATTGCAGGGCGATCAGTGGGGTAGATGACAACGGCCTCCGCGGCGTGATTGGCCGCGGGATACTTCTGTCGAGCGAGGCGTACTGCTGTGTCGCGGGCATTGTCGTCTGGCTTGTAACGCGCGTGCAGCTGACGATGCCGATCCGCCTTATCGATTTCTCCGAGTTCACGGTATAACAACGCGAGGTTGTAGTGAGCATCGACATTTTCGATATCGAGTTGCAACGTCTGTTGATACTGTTCGACAGCGGCGGTCAAGAACTTGTTGCGTTGCGTTTTTCGCTCGGCCCCGCGCTGTTGCCGTGCGAGATCAAAAAGTGTTTGGCCGAGTAGGTTTGAAACGATATAGTCATTCCGGAAATCAAACCCGCGTGATTTCATCTCTGCTGTGGGGGGAGACAACACGGCTCGGAAATTCTCAGCGGCTTCAGTAAGTCGACCTTGCTCACGGTTAAGCATACCGGACAACCAATTTACCGTCCAAGGTGGAGCAGATGGTTTCTTGTGTGCGGCGGCCCGATTGAGTGCGTCCGTGGCTTCGTTGATGCGTCCTTCCAATTCTAGAACGCGAGTCAAGTTTAGGGCACCGTCATAGCGTCCGAGTTTTTCAACTTCCGTGAAGGCATCAGCGGCCTGACGCAACTCGGCTTTTCCTTTGAGAAGCAAGCCGATGCCATAATCGTTCCAGCGTTGCCATTCCGGAATCTGCGTGGACTGTTTAGGGATTTTATGGGTCTGACCGGCGATTGGCAAAGTCAGCGAGTCTTCGGCTAAGACAACGATTGGTAGTGGATTTCTCCCGTTGCCAAATTCGTGTTTTCCTCGGAATGGCTTATCATCCGTCTTTGAAGAATCGGCAGCAAACTTCATAAGAACGTTATCGAACTTACGATAGTTGAGTCGCAGTTCAATCGTGATGGGTTCCGTCAGATCCTTGGGAACATCTAGGTCGTAGTGCACGGTTTGACCGGCCCCAGGAGGGATTTGATGGTCGTATAGTTTCACAAAGATGTCTTGGGGATTTCGCCGTGAGATACGATTACCATTGCGGTCAATCACAAACGCTGACACAAAGTGCGACCACGGGTCAACCTTCTGTCTCGTGTCAAGATGGCCGCTTCGACCAATCACACGGTCACCGCTACGGACTGTGAGTTCCAACCAGAGTTCGTTGGAATCAATCGTCCCTTGGGTGAGGTGGTGACCGAGTTTCATCGTTCGGATAACCGCTTCCAAGAGATACTGTTCCCCAGGTTCAACGGTAGGCACGTTTGGTCGGAGTGGCGCTAGGAGTCGTCCATCAATCTCGCCATCCTCACGCAAACCGAACAAGTCGACTCGAACAATTTCGTTCTTCAAATAGTCTGATTGCTCCCGGACGATATCACTCCACTCACGAGTCCAGGCAATGCCGGTATTCGCTGCTGGAAAGAGGTGATCGTGGACTGACAACTCACCTGATTCCCCTATCGGCTTGGCACCGAAATCACTTGAAGGTTGTAAAGGCATATGGCAGACGTTGCAGTTATCCGCCGCCTTCGGGGGATAGTAAAAACTTCGTGCCCCATGCCCAGACACCCCACTCAGTAAGTAGGAATCGTAATGGTTTTGGCCTCTTAGAAAATCTTTGTAGTGTGTTAGAGATTTCGGGAGATGAACCTTATGGCATGTGGAACAGAACTCCGCAGTTTGGTGGAGCGGTTTCAAGAAGGTCTTCTTATGAAGTTCTGGCTTGGCTTTGATGAGTTGACCATTCACCCATTTCAGGAAAGGATTGTCACTGAACGCGAATGGATAGTGCATTGGTTCTTCGATTGTAAAATCGGCATTGCCGCGTGTGGAATTCACATGCGTGATGGCGTGGCATGTGGTGCACGTGATCCCCGAATGAGCGGTTGGATGATGGACATCGTCGAAGTTCGGATCGTCAAATGCTCCACTAAAGAACGGCACTGGATCGTGGCAACCGGCGCACCATCGGCTCGCTTTGACACTGCCATCCCGTTTTAACGCGACCTCACGGGTTTCACGAACGCTCGCCAAGTACACTGGATTATTAAACGAACTGAGGTGATGAACGCTGTGTTCCCATCGAGCATGGACATCTTGATGGCAGGACTGGCAGTACTCGTCGTTGTCCAAAGCTGTTGCGGGGATGAAGTTTCCCGTTGAGGTTCGTGCTAGTGACGGTTCAAAGTACTGTTGCCCAGATTCTGGTCCGACAGAGTTCCATTGACGTGGGTCTTGTGAGTGCACCGCCACCATGACTCCCACTCCCGCCATGACGACGGAACCGCCGATAATTCCGACCTTCCAATGAATCTTCGGGCCCGCGAGACGGTGCAGCCAGTACAGCCATATGCACACGATCGGCGAAGCAACATGCAACCAATACACCGTCGATCGGGCGAAGGGATGCCGCAAGTCGAACACGCCCACCAAGCGGACTAGCAATAGACCGGTGATCAACACGACAATGGAACCAATAAACAACGCCATACCGGCCTTCATGGCGCGTCGATTCTTACGTTGGCGGGTCTTCTTGAGATGGATCAATCCAAACGCGATCAGCGGAACGACGAACAACAGTCCCAACCCAAGATGGGCGAGAAATACGAGCTGGTAGAACCAGTTCTGATAGACCTTTCCTGTTGCAACTTCCATGGCGGTGATCGCCGCCAAGTAGATTGCGGTCGCGGCCAACAAGGCCGACAGGCCAAATACGACATACAAGAGTTTCCGCAGTTTTGGCCCCACTGCGGGTTCATATTTTCGTCGCACTCTCGGCGTGGCGACTGGGTGAGCACTCATACAACCTGTTCCCCAAGAATTGAGAACCCTCGCGCACGCAGGAACGAGGGGCGGACTTTGAATCGTGAAACCGATTCAGCGTGATGGTTCGACGGTTCGATCAACCGAGGTTGAACAACCGGAAATCCACAGGATGGTCCGCAGTCTTCAACACGGGGGACGTTCAATTTCCCGAGGGAAACCGAGTTGAGCCGCCAAAGGTGACTGGCATGGCCGCAACGCGATTGACGGGCTTTCGAGCAAACACTCTTGGTGGTGATTTGACCACATTCGGCTGTCTTCCGATCCAATTCCATCAGTCAATGGTTGAGTCGGGAGATGATCTCCGCAATGGATGCAGGGGATTCGTGAATCCTCGCTCTGTGGGCGACCAAACGCTCTATGACTTTCGGCCTGAGCCGTGATCATCGTTGACGCTTCGAACTCGATCACAAACCCGTTTCGAGAGTCTTCGACGTGAGAGAGGTAGTCACCACAGCTAGCATGAAGTCGAGACACGGTACTCAACACAAACAACACACCAATCCACACGAACGCCGACCGGAACCGCGCAGTTTGATTTGATTGGATTTGTAAGTGATGAGTCGACATCCAGAGTTGACCAAGAATTTGGCACTAAGGTGAATCACACTCACGGTAACACGTGTAGCGAGGCCCGTAAAGTGTTTTGTGACGCTATCTAGAATGTCTTCCCCGCAAAGAACAGCCGGAGTGCTTGTCTTGGTCTCTTGGAATCGATTTCAGTTTGCGGGTTTGTCAGCGTTCTGATTGGGGAGTTGTTGCTGTGAGAAGAATTTCCAAATGATGTCATTCGCGAAGATGTCGTCGGTGGACGGTCCAACCATGGGATAACCGGGGGGGCGGCCGGGCCATGTGTGACCACCACCTTCGATTTTGTAGAGCACGACCTCCGCACCGGCTTGGCGAGCTTGCGGACGAAAGACCGATTTCACCACCTTCATGCGATCGTCGGCTTTGTCGATTGTCTCGACGACAGCCGGTTTGGCGGGGGTCTGGTTATTCTCAGTCCACATGCGAATGGTGTCATCAAGGGAGTGAAACGTCACGAATGGTGTCACCTGGTAGGGACCATTGATCGGAACCAACCGATCGCGTGTTCCGTGAAAGTGAAGGATTGGCACCGGACGGGTCGCGGTAACTTTTTCCGTCGCCAACGTGCCGGCTACTGACGCGATCGCGGTGACGCGGTGAGAGAGTTCCGACGCCAACCGATGACAAAACATCCCTCCGTTCGATAATCCACAAGCATAGATTCGGCGAGAATCGACATGGGTGATGCGTTCCAGTTCGTTGAGCAGTCGATCAACGAACTTCACATCATCCGGCGACCCACGCCATGTCAATCCGCGGACACCACCAGCATTGAATGCCCGAATGTAGCCGGTTCCATCGGGCGCGACGAGGATGAATCCCGCGTCCTCGGCGGTGGCGGCCAGATTCGTATAACGCAATATGATTTGCTTGTCCTGTCCCGCACCGTGAAAGAGCAGCACGACAGGCGTTGGCTGTGTGGCGTCGTAGTTTTCGGGAATGTGAACGACCGCGGAACGCTCCTCCCCATCGACATGCAACTTGAGAACATGCTCACCGACAGGCAGCGGGCGGGCTGGTTTCTCGGCAATCGCTGGACCAGCCGCAGCGGATGTCGAGACGCTCACGAAGCACAACCATACCCCCATGATTGCGGCTAACCGATCATTCCTCGGAAGCAGTTGCCGTTTTCTGGGAACTTGGCAGGAATTCTCGATCGCGTGGTGATCCATTCTCAAACAATCTCCGTTCACACAAATCGCAGGGCGGGGGGCATGGTCGAAACGCGAACCCGTCTGTGTCAAAATCATAGTCGGAATTCTTCCTTAGTCCAATTCTTGGATCGTTCAATGATTGACGGTTTGATCGCGGTATTGCGAGCGACGAAGCCACATCTCTGTGAAGATTTTTGGGACCGGAACGGTCGACTGTTCGAGGCGGAGCCGTCACGTCGGTTGGCGGAACGCCTTTGGAGTTTCCATCAACATGGTGTGCCGGAATTGCCGCAACCGCGATGGGACGATGAATCGACGCCGTCGATTCCTGATATTTACGGTCGGTTTCAGCCGGCGATGGCGGAGTGGATTCGTGTCGGCGGCAGGACCGATGGAGAGATCGTCACCGTCTGGGCAGAAACGCTTCAGTCGGTCCCTGCGAGTGACTTGCTCGTTCTAATGGGGCAACGATTGACGACCGCGAGCGTGTCGGACCATCGTGCGATTCCGCCAGATCGTCGGGTCTTGGTGGATGCGGCGTTGCAGCCGTGTCATCCGTCGAACTCCCTGTCGGTTGCCGCGCGTGCGTTGGAGAAGCACGCGATTCGCTCGGACAACGATTATTGGCCGAAACCGCAGGGAGCCCCCGCCGACCGTAACGCCGAAGCCATTCGCATTGTCGAGACGCTGCTTGACGATTGCACTTGGTGGAACGTGTTCACGCACTACAAACACGAGTTGGTTTACGAGGTCCGACGACCTAGCGGCCACGGTGCACGTTGGGCGAGTGACGGTCGGGAATTCATCGGATTTCTGGACCCATTTGACGATCAACAGCGACTAGACACTATGGAAACAACCGTAAAAACCAAACCAGTAAGTGCGGATTCGATCGAATTCCCCGAACCACCACCGGCGCCACGCACGCTTTCTCGTGGAGAGGTCGCGGAGATGTACGCGGCTGGTGAGCGTGATTTCCGAAATTTGCGAGGCAAAGGGTTGGACTTGGCTCGACTCGATTTGCGAAACGCAAATTTCAGTGGGTCGGACCTTCGGAAAGCGAAGCTGTTCGAAACGAACTTGGAAGGTGCGAACCTCTCCGATGTCGATTTGCGTTCGACATTCTTGGAGAAAACGAATCTTTCCCACGCGATCGTTCGGCGAGCCCAACTTGATGATTGTCGCATGCGAAAAGTCGACTGGACCGGCATTGATTTCAAAGCCGCGCGAATGAACAAGGTCGATTTTCGCGGAGCGACGCTGACGGATTGCAGCTTGAAAGGAGCATCGGTCGGTCAGGCGGACTTCCAGCAAGCGGAGATCATCGGCGGTGGTTGGTACGGTGCGTTCTTGGAACATGCGAATTTCGCGGGGGCGAAAATCTCATGTTGCCGATTTCAAAACGCTCGGCTGGCGGGAATCGATCTGACGAAAACCCGACTCGAGCATTGTACGTTCGACGGTGTCGATCTGACGGAAGCTCAACTGTCGCGGGTGGACTGCGATCATGTGACGTTCGTTGAAGCGAATTTGACGCGTGCCGATCTGACCGATGCCAAACTTTCGGATATCAAAGCCGAACGGGCATTGCTGGAAGCGGCTCGATTGAACAATACGCAGTTAGTGTCGGCATCATTGGCTCGGGCGAACTTGCAGCGAGCAATCTTCAACGGTGCAAACCTGACGAACGCCGATTTGTCTCACTCCGAGTTGGAGCGGGCGGACCTGCGGCGTGCGAAGTTGAATGGTGCTAACCTCGACGGTGCGGACCTGACGGCGGCGGAAATCGCGGATGCCCTCGTTGATGACCACACAAGTATGTACGCCACGAAAACCATCGGCGTGGATCTCAATGTGAACTGGGCCATGCGGCAACGCTGCGCGGATTGCAGTCACGAATTGACGATCCAGCAGTTCTGCCGCAAACGACGAGTGATGGGGTTCATGTGGTGGTTGCTATTGGGGTGTGGCAAACGCAACTACTTGCTGATCTTCTGGATTATTGGAATTGTGTTTCTGTACGCGGGCATCATGGCGGCGTTTCCCGGTTCGTTCGATTTCGGCCAGAAAACGCCGGACTTCGTCGACCACCTGCGAAACAGTATGGCGGTGTTTGTGACGTTGGATTTGGCAGTCGACAAGGGAACGGACGACTTCGGTCGGACGGTCATGTTGACGCAAATGCTGCTCAGCTACATGATGCTGGGGTTCCTCGCGAGTATGTTCGCGACCATTTTCCCCCAACAAAATGAGTGAGGCCACCGATGCTGCCAATCCAGAACGGACGGGCTTTATGATCACCGTTCGTCGTGGGCAGGATGCCCTGCGTGAGACGATTGCGGGCTGCCCGATCAATCTCAATACCGCTTCGTTGGAAGAGTTTCGGGACTGGCTTTCACAACGCCTGGAAGAATCTTCGCGGCAGCCCACGTTTCGACAGCAACTCGTCATCCGCGATTTGCTCCGGGAAAACCGGGACAAATTGCGGCGGCGGGAGCGAAACGTCGAACAGTCCGAAGCCGCTTATCAACAGCATGCCAACCATCAACCATTGGAACAGTTGGAATCGAAAATCGAAGGACTCGAACGGGCGGTCACCGGACTGACACAGGCCGTCAACGAGGGCCGAGCCGATGCGGATAAACTGGCAAGTTTTCAACAGCAATTGGCCGAATCGAGAGCCCAACTCCACCAGATGATCGACGCCACACCGGAGCGAAAAAAGCGGGATCGGGCGTTGGCGTCTCTTTCAAAGTTTCGTGAGGAGATTGGACTTGAAGACGCCGAACGAAAACTAGCGGAACTTCGACGCGAGAAAGGCGGACGAGTCGGAAAATCTGGTCGAGATTTTGAATCCATGACCGAGGAGGCAATCCGTCGCCATGTCTTCCCGGAATTGGGAGACAGCGATCGCTTGGAATACTTGAACGGCGTCACCTTAGATAGTGCCCGCGCGGAATTGGATGGCGTCATTGTTTCGCGTCACCAAGCTCCGGATGAATCTTCGGTTGCGGACGTGTTAGCCATCGTGGAAGCCAAACGGAACATCAACGATTTGGCCGAAGGGTTTTTGATGCGGCAAGAAAACCTCGCGTGGTTGACCGGCGATGCCAGCGGATACGATGAGGCGGAATATCGCACGCGGATTTACGAAGCCGGTCACTTTGATCGCGTGTCGCAACACACGGAAGACAACGAAATCGATCACTTCGATATTTCGTCCTTCCAGAAATTCCAACGTGATGCATCAACCGGGCATTTCTTACACGGTTTATACTTCGCCACACGTGACCGCCCGTTGTTGGGGGTCACGCCCGGAGAACTTGCAAGGATTCTTCATCGGGTAGCCAGCGATCCGAGTTTCGACATTGACCGTCCCACGGTGTTGCGGCGGTATCTCAAATGGGCTCGCGAGATGGTCAGTTCGTTTCAGACAAACGATCTGCTGAAGATTTACGCCGCCAATCCGCAAATTGCCGATCAAATTTTGCTGATCAGCGCGTCCGCCAATTGATCATGTCCCCGGTGTGTGCCCGAACAGTTCAATGTGCAATCGCGGACTGACCTGAAACCCGTGCGTCTCCGCCAACTCGTTCAGCCAAGCATTCTTCGTCTGCAACACATCCGCCTCGATCGCTTGAGCCATCAGGTAGACATGGTCCGGCGTGACTGTGGGAAACTCGTCACACCAGCGGAGCACGTCGTTGATGTCCTCCGGTCGATCCACCACGAATTTAATTTGGTAGTCGTATTCCTGCACAAATTGTTGAATGACATCCGGTTGATGCCGTAATTCCTCGTGCCGATAATGCCAGCGTTCCGAACGTTCGAGCGAGGGTGTTGAGTTCGCCAACTTCGGGCTGAGGGAAATCAAATCTGCCTGAACCGGTAGGAACACCGTGCCCGCAGTCTCGATCGTAATGACTTTCCCGGCCTGTGAGAGCGATTCGGTGAGTGGCACCATTTCCGACACCAACAACGGTTCTCCGCCGGTGAGAACCGCATGATCGCATTCGGATTCCAAGAGTTTCGCCGTCACATCTTCCAACGGCATATGCTGTCCGCGTGGTTCCCAAGATGTCTCAGGGGTATCACAGAACCAGCACCGCAGATTACACCCCGATGTCCGCAAAAATACGCTCGGCACACCGACATAGCGGCCTTCACCTTGGATCGATTCAAACAACTCGGAGATGAACATGGGCTTCCGTCGACGGTGACTGACTGGAGATTCACACACTTGCCCATTATAACTTCGACGAGTCACAAGGCACACTCCGTAGATTTTGATTGATTTCAGTCGCCAATGACCTGGGAAATCGCGTTGACACTTGTAGTTCTGACATGCGTCGTTTTGGCGTTGTCATTTCTGCGTGTCGGGCCGGATTTGGTCTTGTTGGGCGGGTTGACGTTGTTGCTTGTTTCTGGTGTCGTTGAAGCGGACGCGGCCCTCAAAGGGTTCGCGAACCCTGGTCTGGTCGCCGTGGCGGTGTTGTTCGTCGTTGCCGAGGGGTTGCGACAAACCGGCGCAATCAGTTTTGTCGGGCCAGCTTTGATGGGGCGGACGAAATCGTTGCGGATTGCGCAAACACGGATGGCGGTCCCGGCGGCCGTGATGAGTGCATTCTTGAACAATACTCCCGTTGTTGCGATGGCATTGCCGATCATCAACGACTGGGCCCGCAAGGCGAGAATGTCGGTATCGCACCTATTGATGCCACTCAGCTACGCCACGATTCTCGGCGGTTTGTGCACATTAGTCGGTACAAGTACCACATTGGTCGTGAACGGACTCCTCGCCGCGGAGCAACAACGCACACTCGACGCTCACGCTGGTCATTCCGTCACGCCGCCCGTGGAAGTTCGTCCGGTCTTGGAATTTGAGAATCTCCGGGAAGACCGGCTGGGTTTGGGCATGTTTGATCTCGCTGTGGTCGGCATTCCGGTGGCGACCGCGGGGTTGGGATATCTCATCCTCTGCACACGATGGCTAATCCCAGAGCGGAAACCCGCCATGGCTCGGCTTGACGACCCACGCGAATACACTGTGGAGATGATTATCTCCCCGACTAGCCCGCTTGCCGGCAAAACGATTGAATCCGCTGGATTGCGAAATCTGCCGGGCATGTATTTGGCCGAGATTGAACGCGGTCCGCACGTGATTGTCGCGGTCGCACCGAACGAACCCCTCGAAGCGAACGACCGATTGGTCTTCGTGGGAATTGTCGAGTCGATCGTCGATCTCCAAAAAATCCCAGGTTTGACGCCCGCGACCGATCAAACATTCAAATTGTCGACGCCGCGATCAGAACGGTCGTTGGTCGAGGCGGTCGTTTCCAACAGCTGTCCAATTTTGAATCAGACGATTCGCGAAGCCCGTTTTCGCGGTCGATACAACGCCGTTGTCATCGCGGTGGCACGGAACGGGGAACGCATCAACAAGAAGATCGGTGACATCCGAATGCAGGCCGGCGATACGCTCCTGTTGGAAGCCCCACCGAGCTTTATCGAACTGCAACGCAACAACCGCGATTTCTTTCTCGTCAGCCAGGTGGAAGACTCCACGCCTCTGCGACACGAACGAGCTTGGATCGCTCAACTGATTCTCGCCGGTATGGTTGTGTCTGTCGCGACCGAATGGCTCGATATGCTGCGAGCCGCAATGTTGGCGGCGGGTTTGATGATTCTCACTCGTTGCTGTCGTGGTTCGGAAGCTCGACGGAGCGTTGATTGGAGCGTTTTGCTCACCATTGGGGCGGGTCTGGGGATTGGCGAAGCGTTGAAGGCATCGCAGACAGACCGGTTCCTAGCTGACGGACTGATTTCCGCAGTCGGTACCAGTCCGTTCGCCGTGTTGGCGGTTGTGTACACTCTGACGATGATCTTCACGAACATCATCACCGCCAAGGCCGCAGCGGTGTTGTTCTTCCCGATCGCGATGGCAGCGGCGGCGAATCTTTCTGTCGCGTTGGGAAACAACGTCAATCCGATGCCGTTTGCCGTCGCGGTTATTGTGGCCGCGGCCGCGAGTTTTGCCTCACCTGTGGGCTATCAAACGAACTTGATGGTCTACGGTCCCGGCGGATACCGGTCGAGCGATTATCTCCGTTTGGGCGGTCCTTTGAGTCTCTTGGTTGGACTCATTACGGTATTGTTGGCCCCCGTTTTCTGGCCATTCTTTCCGACGAACTGATCACTTCAATCCATCGACAAGGTCTTCTCATGAGCAACTCGCCGCAGCCACTCAGTGGAAAACACATTCTGATTTTCGTGCATGATGACTATGAAGATTTGGAATTGTGGTATCCGAAACTCCGTCTGGAAGAGGCCGGTGCGAAAGTGACGGTGGCTGGTCCCGAAAGCGGACAGAAACACCTCGGGAAGCATGGCTATCCATGCTTGGCAGACACCGCGATCGACGGTCTTTCAGAGAGTGATTTCGACGGTGTCCTTTGTGCCGGTGGCTGGATGCCGGATAAGTTGCGTCGCGATCCGAAAGTGCTCTCGTTGATTCAAGACTTCCACAAGAGCGGCAAACTTCTCGCGGCGATTTGCCATGGCGGTTGGATGCCCATCTCCGCCGGCGTTTACGACGGAGTTCGCGTTACCGGTTCACCAGGGATCAAAGATGACCTTATCAACGCCGGGGCGAAGTTCGAGGATGCGGAAGTGATTGTCGATCGGCATTTTGTTTCCAGCCGACGGCCAGACGATCTCCCCGCGTTTTGCCGGGAGATGATCGACGTGTTGGCTTCGCAGTCGTGAACGGTTTGAAACTATTCGGCACGGGATTGTTTAAGCCATCCGCGAATCGACTTGAACATTCCGTCCGCCTTGCTGGATCCAAGTCGAAGATTTTTCGGGTTCCAAGCCACGGTTGCCGTGGGAAGTTCTGAACCCTCTCCGGTTAGCCAGAGTGGTTGTTGGCTGGCGAGGGTCAGCAGGGCGGGAACGTCGCCGTATTTGATCGCTCCGGGCAGGAAATTCACGTCGCGGACACTCGTGATTTCCTCGAACCGGAAGCCTTCCGTATCGACCGCAAGCGAAGCAATCGCCGGCCCTGCAATGAACTTCGCCGCCGCTGTGATCGCACCGGTTCCAGCGACGCCAACGAGGTGAACGTTCTCTGTGGTTTCAGGCAACGCCTGTGTGACCGTGAGAACGTCATGCACTCGTTTCGCGAACAGCGGGTGATTGTAACCGGCGGTGTAGCCCGCGAATTCCCGAGGATTCTTCACTGTCCGCGTTTCATTCCACTCCTGGTCGGCGTCTAAAAACTCTCCTTGATACAACAAATCCGGCATCGCGACGGCGTATCCATCGGCCAGAAACTCCTGAACGTCGGCCTGCAGCTTTCCCTGCTTGAACCAGGTCGATTTCCCCTGACCGTGAGTCAAAATGACCGTTTCATGGTTCCAGTCGTTTGGGGTGATGAGTACGAAGGGAACTTCTTCATTCCCCGGCAAATAGCGAGCGACTTGGAATCGCGTTGTGGAATCGGCTGTGTCGGTTTGGCGAATCGTTTTCGTTTCCACGAAGTCTCGCCGCGGCAAATCGCGACCGATCATTGTCCGCCATGCACCGCCGATGACCTTCAAGAAGTGTTCCCGTTCAGCCGGTGTCTTCGGTGCCAATGCTTTCTCGACCGGCTCGACTGCCAACTCATAGAACGATTTGATAGCCGCGATTTCGGCGTCTTCGTCACTCGCGGGTTTTGGATATTCGTCGGTCCAAACGGTTAATTCGTCCTTTGACAACGGATCATAGTCCTGTTCTTGAATGGGCGAATCGAAACCAAGTTCGAAGTGCTTATTGAAGAACTCGTACATCAGCTGCCGACTGACCGCATTGTAATTGTGCGGGAACGAGAAATGACGCCCCTCCACACGATCGGGAACGCCCAGCATGGCGTACAACTCGCGAAGTTCGGGCAGACCTTTGGTTTCGATTTCTTGCGTCCAGTCATTGGCACCGGTCAGCCCCAACGGTCGCGGTGCAACCAACGCCGCCAATTCGATGTTGCCGGTGCCGATCCGCAAATACGATGCGTTCTCGCATGTGCAACCACCTTGCATTGCCGTTGAAACCATCACTGCGGGCATCGCAGCAGTGATGCGGTCATCAATGGAAGCAATGACAAACGTCTGCGTTCCACCACCACTCGCACCAGTGACCCCAATTCGCGTGGCGTCAGCTTCGGGCAATGAGAGGATCCAATCGACAATTCGCAGCGAATTCCACGTTTGCAGACCCATTGAGTTCACAAGCCGAAGTTCCGATTGAGCACTGAACAATCCCCAACGCTGCGGACGGTTCAGGTGCTCCCGTTGTTTGGCGAACCGGTGCGCTAAATCGTAGGTCAGAGGCACACTGTCGGCGTACCCGAGCATATCGTAATGGAACACCAAGCATCCCATCCGAGCGAGTTGCACGCATCGGGCGTGAATGGGAGTGCGGCCCCCGATCTCGAATTGTTCGGCTCCGCTTTCGAGTTCGCGTTTCATTACGGAATCGCTGTGTCGATAGAACCGGCCGTCGGCCCAGTGCCCATGCGGGCAAAGCACAACCGGCATCTTGGTCCCTTGTGGTACATCGGGACGATACAAACTTCCGGTGACGTACAGCCCAGGACTGCTTTCGAAGAACACGCGGTCGACCGAATACCCATCGCGTTCGACTCGACCATGAACGGTGGCTTCGACCGGTGAGCGGTTCGGCAATGGCCATATTCCTTGGGAGAGCAACACACGTCGTCGAAGTTCCTCCGCCCGATGGGCCCACTGATCCGGTGATGCCGGCGGAGCCATGGGAAAGTATGCGTTCAAATCTCGAAGATCACCAAGTCGAGAGTCATTCGGACGCTGGTCGTTCGGCAAAACGCGAGAGGCATCGGCGGCGGACTGCTCATCCGCTTGGACCGATCCGAGAGGAAGACAAACGAACGCGAATAGAACTCCAAGAATGACTTTCATGGATCGGCTTTCGCTGAGAATTTGAGGGGGAATTTCAATCGGTGTGCTCCGAGAATAACCATTTGAGTTTGCCGATGCGAACCCGAACGGCAAGAATTTCCACTCAGCGTGACAGGGCTTGCTCCGTTGCGTCTCCCGCTTGAATAGCCATGCAGTCCGGTTTACCGTCTTATCGATCGATGCGTTCGAAGACCTCTGGCGAAAGACGGAATTCCGTGGCCGAAACAACCTCACCCGAGAATCCACAGCAACCGACCCACATTCGTCATCTCGTCGTTTTCGTGGCGATGTTAATGGCCGTGCTGTTGTATCTCGACCGGTTCTGTGTGGGCTTCGCCGTCGATTACATCCGCGAGGATTTGCGTCTGACGCAAACGCAGATCAGTTGGTTCATTAGTGCGTTTTTCTGGTCGTATGCGTTGGCTCAGGTACCGTCGGGTTGGTTGAGTGACCGCTACGGTGCCCGCATTATGCTGGCAATCTACGTGCTTTCCTGGTCGGTGTTTACCGCGATGATTGGAGCGGTGTACTCGTTTGCGATGCTATTGTTCGCACGGGTCGGTTGTGGACTGGGGCAAGCGGGAGCGTACCCCACGAGTGCCAGCGTCGTCAGCAAATGGGTTCCATTTCCGAACCGCGGATTGGCCAGTGCCATCGTGGCATTTGGCGGCCGAGCCGGTGGCGCATTGGCACCGCTGTTGACGGCATCACTGATCGTGTTTTTTCTCCCCGCCGATGCCACCACGACCCTGCAACCCGATGACATGCTCGACCGACAAGGATTCCTCACCGAAGCTCAGCAAGCGTTCGAGACATCCGACTCCCCGTCGCCGAAGACACATCTTGCATCAATTCTGTTCACAACCGAATCCGACGCGAGCCACCCCAAATGGAATACCGATGAGGAACTGCTCACGGAATTGAACCGGCTGATTACAGATTCCGACTTGTACGATGCGGAAGCGTTTCGGTCTTCGAGTCTCCCGCGTGAGGCCATTGCGTTGATCCGCGATCGTTCTGAACGGGATTTGACCGACGCGGAATGTCAGCGTTTGAACCGATTTCTCCTTGAGGAAAGTTTTCCCGACTCGATCGGCAAACTTTACGCGCCGGGGTGGCGACCGGTGATGATGTTGTACGGCAGCTTGGGAATTTTCGTGGCGGGGTTGGTGTGGTTGGTGTTTCGGTCACGACCGGAGAAACATCCGTGGTGCAATGCAGCCGAAGCGGAGATGATCGAAAACAGCCGCCCGGTAAACGCCCCCAGTCCGCATGGCAAGCCGGGACGTGTGCCCTTGGTGCGATTGCTCACAAGCCGCAGCATGTGGCTTGTGTGTTTGATGCAGTTCGGCACGAACGTGGGATGGCTCTTCCTGGTGGCTTGGTTGCCTCGTTATCTGTTGGAAGTTCACAGCGTACCAATTTTGCAACGAGGATTTCTCGCAAGCGTGCCGTTGATGTTCGGGATTGCCGGCGTGTTGTTCGGCGGCCGTTTGACCGACTTTCTCACCGCGAGAGCCGGATTGAAATGGGGACGGCGATGGCCGTTACTCATCACTCGATCCACAGCGGCGGTTGGTTACGCGATTGTGCTTTGGTTGTCCACATTGCCCCCCGATTCCCCATTGCAAACCGTGTGGATGTACGTGGCGGCGTTCTCGTTGGTGTCGTTCTCGACAGATTCCGGCACGGGATCGGTGTGGGCGTTCAATCAGGATGTGGGCGGACGTTATGTCGGTTCGGTTCTCGGTTGGAGTAACATGTGGGGCAACCTCGGTGCGGCGGTGTCCCCGTTGATTTACAACTATTACCTTGGCGAAAACCCCACCGGCGGCGACTGGAACCAAATGTTCCTCGTATGTCTTGGTGCATTCGTCATTGCCGGTTTATGTGCCCTTGGTGTCGATGCCACCCGCACGATTGCTCCCCCTGATGACGATAAAACTTGATGCTTGGCGAGTGCGGTCTCATCCGATAAGTTACGGTGAATTCTCCCATTGCCCCCAGCGAGACAATCATGATCTACACGAACATTGTGCTGACCGTCACCAAAGAAGAAGACGTGCCGGAAATCAAGGAACTTCTGCGGGAACAAGGTCGGCTTTCGCGGGCCGAACCAGGTTGCGAACGGTTTGAAGTGTACCACTCGCAACGCGATCCGCAGACATTCATTCTCATCGAACGCTGGAGTTCCGCCGAAGATCTCGATGTCCACCGCACCGCGAAAGCTTACACGGAAATCTATCAACCAAAGGTGCTGCCTAAAGTCACCCGCGTGCCCCATGTTTCCGATATCGTCGAATGATCAATCGACCAGATACTCCGTTCGTCGTTTGACTTCGCTGCTTTGAACGGGGATGGATTCGTTCGTGAGTGCGAAGTCGTATCCGCAGTAATCTTCCAAAAACACCACCGTGTTGAGGACGATCAGATTCACGACCGGCGACTGGGATTCTTGCAGAATCCTGCGAATCGTCGGTCGCGGATCGTCTTTTTGGATAACCCCGAGAAACTCCGCGGCTCGCAATCGGACGAGCAAGTTGGAATCGCGTGTCAGTTTGCGAGCGGTTTCGATGAGTGAAGCCGCGTCGTCACCGAACGTACTGCACACCATGAGTGCCCAATAGCGTTTCCAGGGGTTCTGGGATGCGAGGGCCGTTTGCAATTGTTCCTCGGCTTCGGTAAACGGTTGCAAACTCAAATTGGCCACGTCAATCAGTTCACCGATCTCCTTGGCGTGATTTTGTCCAAACGGAATGGGATTCTCGGCCGCGTCTTCGACCAGCACCGACTCAGGATAGAAACTCAGGTCCGGAAGCCCTTTCACACGCTCGGTCAGCCGATCTCGCATATCGGTGAGCACGCCGCGATGTTCCTCCGCATTGGCGAGATTCGTCTGTTCCCACGGATCGGATTCCAAGTCGTAAAGTTCCTCAACCGGTTTCGACTCAAAAAACGCGGATTGCACGGGCGAGAGTTTTCCCGCTGCATGCAGATCCCGCCACTCCTGATAGGCTAACATGCGATAACGGTAGTTGTTTCGCAGACCGTCGGGGTAAATCGCCTGATAGTTGCGGATGTATTTCCAACGGCCTTTTCGCAAGCTCCGAACGAGATCGTATTTCTCATCAAAACGGTCCGCGTACCCAAATGTTTCTTGACGCTGATTGACCTCTGCGAGTGACGTGTCTTCACCCAGGAACGGTTTGCCATCGACATAATTCGGGACATCGACACTGGCAAGGTTGAGAACCGTTGGGCCGAAATCGACGAAACTCACGAAGCCGTCTACACGTGAACCGACCGGTGCGGCGACTCGTTTTCGCCAATTCTCGGGAATCCTTACGACGAGCGGTACGTGCAATCCGACTTCCCGCAAATACCCTTTGCTCCCCGGCAACACGCCGCCGTGGTCTCCGAAGTAGAAGATGAAGGTATCTTCGAGCACGCCCGCTTTTCGCAAGTCGTCTACCACGCCGCCGACAATGCCATCGATGACTTGCATCCGATCGCGGTAATAGGCGTTCGTGTACCGAAACAACTTTGTGTCCGGATGACGCGGTTCCACAGAAACCGTTGCCGGATCGTGCGTGAGCTTTTTCGGAGCAATCTGTTTCTTCGTGAAGTGCAACGAGCTCTCGTGCGATTGACCATGAGATTGCATGTGGAAAAACGGCGTGTCCGTGCTGGGGCGTTTCTTCCAGCTTGCCTTTTTGGAAGACTCATCCCACACCCCTTGGCTGCTGGCGGTGTTGTAGTCGGTCTTGGAATTGTTGGAGGTGTAATAGCCAGCCGACCGCAGAAGAGCTGGGAACATTTGCCAATCGTCGGGCATTCTCACGGGACGGATTTTGCGGTGGTACTGCGTGCCCAATCGCGGTGCGTAGATGCTCGTCATGAGTGTGGTCCGCGCGACCGAACAGACCGGACTACAGGAAAAAGCGTGATCGAAGACCAAACCGTTCTTCGCTAATTCCGCGATGCGGGGCGTTTCGGCTCCGTTTTCGTCGAACAATTTTAGGTAATGCTTGGAATTGTCTTCGGAGAGAATCCAAACGATGTTCGGCCGATCGGCGGCGGAGACAACTTGAGTCGTCACCAGGAACGCAAGGAGTAAAGAGGCGATACGCATTGTGAAACCCAGTCGAAGGAAAACTCGAGAGTTGTGGCTTGCGATTTACTATGCCGACTCGAAAGCCCCGCCGCAACGCTCCTCGGTTTGGTGGACAGGATAAACCGGGAACCGTATGGTGGATTCGCACGCGATGACGCTTTCCAATCACCGGATTTTCCAATATTTCCAATAGGAGTACCCACGAATGAGGGTTCGTATTGTCGGCTTATTGCTGACGGTTCTGGCAGTCCTTGTTTCTTCCGCCCATGCGAGCGAAGTCGTAACGATTGCGGGGAACGGCGACGATTTTGAACAGTCAACGACGGAAACGGCCACCGATGTCGGCGTGGGCGGTCCGTTTGGTGTGGTGATTGGACCGGATGAGGCGCTTTACATCTGTGAGACAACCGGGCATGTCGTACGCCGGTGGGATCCGAAAACGAAACGCTTGACGATCGTGGCTGGCACGGGTCGCAAAGGGTATTCCGGCGATGGCGGACCGGCCACCAAAGCAACACTCAACGAGCCTTACGAAGTTCGCTTCGATGCCGACGGCAATATGTTCTTCGTGGAAATGCAGAATCACATCGTTCGCCGCGTGGACGCGGAGACGGGCATCATTTCGACGGTGGCGGGCTCCGGTCGGAAAGGATTCTCCGGCGATGGTGGGAAGGCCACCGAGGCGGAATTGCACCGTCCGCACTCGATTGTGTTGGACAAGAAAGGCCATCTCTACATTTGTGATATTGGCAATCATCGCATTCGCCGCGTCGATCTCAAGACCGGTCATATCATGACTTACGCCGGCACAGGCAAGAAGGGAAATACTCCCGACGGGGCTCCGCTCGCAGGGACACCATTGAGTGGTCCGCGGGCGTTGGATATCGGGCCGGACGGCATTCTTTATCTGGCACTCCGTGAGGGCAACGCGGTGTTTGCGATTGATCCCGAAACTGCCACGCTGAAGCATTTGGCGGGAACTGGCAAAAGCGGATACACCGGTGACGGTGGCCCCGCGAAAGTTGCCAAACTCTCCGGCCCCAAGGGCATCGCTGTTGGACCAGAGGGAGATTTGTACTTGGCCGACACCGAGAGCCATACGATCCGCGTGATTCGAATGGCGAGCGGCACGATCGAAACCCTTGTTGGGAATGGCAATCCGGGCGACGGTCCAGATGGCGATCCACGGAAGTGTCGGACGAAACGTCCGCACGGCGTGTATGTCGATCGCGCCGGTCAGGTCTACATTGGCGATAGCTCGAACAACAAAGTTCGCGTGTTTCGTCCCAATGCCAACTCGAAATAGCCCCACGCTGGAGAAAAATTATGAACATCAAGTTATCGATCGAGACGGTCGGAGTCCTTCTCGGTCTGTGTGCCGGTCTCGGAGCCGCCGAACTGGAAGAACGCATTGATTCCAATTGGCGGAAAGTCGTGCTGGACAAGGCGTTTCGGTCGGAAGGTGTCGCGGCGGCGGATGTCAATCATGACGGACAGATGGATGTTCTCGTGGGAGATCTCTGGTACGAAGCTCCCGATTGGAAGATTCACGAAATCCGCAAGCCCGGTGAGTTTGTCGCGGGTGTCGGCTACAGCGGTAGTTTCGCGATGTGGGCTCACGACGTGAACAGCGACGGTTGGGATGACTTGATCCACGTCGGTTTTCCGGGAGCACCATGCCATTGGTACGAAAACCCGCAGAACAAGCTGGGACATTGGAAGGAACACATGATCTGGACGAGTGCCTGCAACGAAACTCCGTTGTTCACGAACCTCGTCGGAGACGATCAGCCAGAATTAATTATGGGGTCGCAACCCGAGTCCCAAATGGGGTACTTGCCGGTTCCCCAGCAGAAATTTGCCGACCGAAAATGGGACTTCCACGCGGTTTCGACCAAAGGGACCCCGGGTGAAAACGGCACTCACCGTTATTATCATGGCTTGGGCACCGGCGACATGAACGGCGACGGTCGCTTGGATGTGATCATCGCTCACGGTTGGTGGGAACAACCTGCCGACAAGGACGCTGTCGAGTCCTGGACCTTCCATCCGATGACGTGCCGAGAAAAAGCCGAAGGTAAACCGGTCGTGCAGCGTGTCGCCAACATCTTCGCCGACGATCTGGATGGCGACGGCGATGCAGACCTGCTGATGAGTTCCGCCCATGCCTTCGGCGTTTGGTGGGTGGAAAACGTGACACCGCAAGAATCCGAAAACAAGGTGGCATCTGAGTTTCTGTACCATCTCATCGACAAAAGCTACTCACAAACACATGCCGATGCCTACGTCGACTTGAATGGTGACGGCAAGAAGGAGCTTGTCACCGGCAAACGGTTCTACGCTCATAACGGCAAAGATCCAGGCGGCAAAGATCCTGTGGGTATGTACTGGTACGAGATTCAAAAATCGGACGGTGAGGCGCCAAAATTCGTTCGGCACGAGATCGAAGCTGGTCGAGGAACCGGTGTTGGAACGCAGTTTACCATCGCCGATGTCAACAACGATCAGCGTCCGGATATCGTACTGTCCAACAAAAAAGGTGTTCATTTGCTGATTCAAACTGGGAGCACTGAAAAAGCCGAAAAGTAAACCGCGCAAACGACATGGGGCCGATCAGATTCATACGTTTTTCATAATGTTTCGAATCTTTCGGGTAGACATGGTGTTCTATGACGATGTAGGCTGTGTAACGGCAATTGTCGGCTAATGCCGAATCCCACCACTTTGCCTCCACACATACCTCACCAGGTCCTACCCCATTATTCCTCCCGTAGGAGGTCGCTTCCCATGTCGCGTTCGGAGCATTGCGTAATTCGTCTACCTTGGCCCAATTTTTGGGCATGGTTTGGCGCGCTCAGTATTGGTTTTGCTGTTTGGTCGATCTGTTTCTTGGAGACGGAAGCCGAAAAACTCGAGGTCATGTTCGACGTCAATGCCACGTTGACCGACCGAGTTCGAGCAGCCGAACAGTGGGTTGAACGTGGAAGTCAAGGAGTGCCACGACTCCGCGAAGCCCTCAAGAACGACGATCTCCGCACACGCGCATTTGCCGCTTATGCATTGTCGCGGATGGGCAAAGTCGCATCGCCCGCTGTGCCGGAGCTCGTTACCTGCGTGGCAGACGCGTCCGCGAAAGTGCGTGGTAATGCATTGTTTGCACTGGCAAGGATTGAAGGTGCGACGCCCCAAGTTACGACGCACGCCTTGAACTTGCTTACCGATGAGTATGCAACCGTTCGACAGACTTCCGTCGATATTTTGGTGCAAAGCGTTCCGATGCCAGTCGCAGAAATCATGGCGATGGCGCATCACGAGAATGACGACGTTCGATTCGCTGTCCTCGATATCTTGCAGAGCCAGGTAGCCGAAAACGACAACGTTCGCAAACTCTTTCAGCAGCAAATCGCTGACGAAGACGAGAACGTGCGGATTATGGCCTATGGCTCTCTCTTGAAGCACCGCTTCCTCAGCCAAAACGATTTGATCTTGGCTCTCGACGATCCTTCCAGCGAAATCGTGCGAGATATTATCCGCAACAACTGGAGTCGTTGTCCGAATCCCGAGTTGGCTGCATCGAAAATGATGTCTGCCTTGGAACGGTTTTCGTGTGACGCTCGACTCGTCATTCAGCTTCTGCGATCCATTTCGCAGTGCGGCGGTGCAGCGGAACAGTATTCGGATGAGATTGCTCGCTGGACGAAGCACCGCCAACCGTCCATTCGCACGGCGGCTTTGTCGGCCCTCGCGAGTACAGTTGCCGACGAATCCGAATTGCTTCCTGTTCTTGGGGACTTGTCTGAGGACAGCAAAACCCAAGTCGCATTTCATGCGGGGGTTGTTGCCTCACAGACCGGGGTTGAGTCGCAACGTTCACTGCAAAAAACACTGGAGGAACGTCTCGAAGACAGCCAACATCCTGCCCGTCCTTCCACCGTGGCAACGTTGGCAGGCTTGTCGGGATCGGAACACTTCCAGGCAACTTCGTTGCTGATCGATACGGCGTCAGACTCGAATACAGAAGTCCGTTACTGGGCCATTCGGGGGTTGGGGCGTCTTCAACGTTTCACGCCGGAAGTTCGAACCACCTTCCAAGCCCGATTGTCCGATCCGAGTGAAACCGAACACAACCAGACCGAGATTTTCGTCGCCGTCCGGGAGCATGGGCAGCCTGCGTCCATGATGATTCCGGATATTCTGAACTGTTGGAAAGCCAATCAAAAATCGTCTTCATTGCAGCTGGAAATGATCCGGACACTCACGGCGTTGGCTCCGAAAGACTCGCAGACCAGTCATGTTCTGTTCGACGTTCTTGAGTCGTCACGATCCGCACACGTCCGCACCCAGGCGTTGCAAATGCTGTCTGAGTTGGACCTGTCTCAATCGCAATTACTCGATCTGTATGAACATGGCCTGTCGGATCCGCGAAGTGAGGTTCGGGCGCATACGTGCGGGTTGCTCGCGACGTCAAAGCTTGAGACCGATTTGATCATCGGCCAGCTGATTACGAGTTTGAACGACAAGGACGCATTGGTTCGCCTGATGGCATGCTGTGCTTTGGAAGAACGCGGACCATCTGGCGAGGCGGCAATTTCGCATCTGATCGCCACAGCCAACGATCGTTCCAACCTCAGCGGTTGGCGGGACGACTTGTTACACCGCGTCGATCCGCAAATCGTTCGTCAGTGGCAACTCAACCGATTCACAACCGTTTCGCAAGCGGCCAAAACCGCTTTGGAAACCATTACCGGTTCTTCGTTGAAGACTTTGTAAGGCTGTCGTCGGAGTTGGTGATCGTGACGCGATTGCATAGAATGAATCGGTGGGTCGCATGACCACATTGACACATTTTCATCCCGAACGATTGCAGTCGGTTCGTGTTTTTCTCTTGGATTAAACAACGTCGTCGGAGCCGTCGCCTCTCCGAGGACATACCAGCGGAGTGGTCGGACATTCTTCACACGAATGTTCCGTCACTTCAATGGCTTTCCAAAACGGATCGAGATTGGCTCAACCGTTGGATGCAGGTCTTCATCCCGGAAAAATACTGGGAAGGACTCGACGGGCTGACTATCTCGACGGAAATCCAAGTGACGATTGCCGCTCAAATTGGAGTGGTCGTGCTTGGTTTTCGGACCGATTACCTCGATCGGTTGCGAACGATTCTCGTTCATCCGCACAGTCAAGCTCTTCCCCGAGAATCGCGACACCATGGTGTCGTCACCGAGCAGCTGAGTGTCGTCCACGGCGAGGCATTGATGGGCGGCCCGGTCCGATATGTTTGGCCACTCGTCTTGCATGGCAGTCGTGAACCCGGCGACGGACAAAACGTGGTCTATCATGAAATTGCTCACGTGCTCGATATGCTCGACGGCTTCATCGACGGCACGCCCCCGCTGACTTCCGCCTCTGCATATCGCAATTGGGAAACGATTTTGCAAACGGAGTACGACCGTCTAGTTCGTGCTGTCGAACACGGTTTCGGGACGTTTCTGGACCCGTATGCGGCGACGAATCGCGGCGAGTTCTTTGCGGTTTCCACGGAGACGTTTTTCGAGTGTCCTCATGCGTTCATGCGACACCACCCCGAATGGTACGCGTGTCTTCGAGAGTTCTATAAACAGGACCCGAGTGAACGTATACCGGTTTCATCCGAGAAAATTTATTGAAATCTCACAGTCGCCCGGAGGATGGTTGCTCTTTTCAACAGACTGGATTCTAATAAGATAAACGGTCGCTGATTAGTGAGCCGTAGACGCTCGCTTTGTTTACCTATCGAGTTACCGTACTCGACCAATTCGAAAGTCGATTGATGAACGATACACCAACCTCCGCTTCCGTCGAGCGTCGTGATTTCCTCAAAAGCACCGCTTTGGGGGGAGCCGCGATCGTCCTTCCGGGAGCCTTCGTATCCGCCGCCGAGAAAGATTCCGACAGCGAACGAGTCGTCGTGGGTGTAATGGGGCTATCTCGTGGTCGCTCTCTGGCAACGACCTTCGCGCGACAACCGAATGTCACCGTGAAATACCTGTGCGATGTCGACGAAACCCGTCGCGCAAGCTGCATGGACTTGATCAGCAAAATGGACGGCCAAGAGCCGGAATCCATCGGCGATTTCCGCAAGATTCTCGACGATCCCGAAGTTGACGCCCTGGTTTGTGCCGCGCCGAACCACTGGCACGCCCCCGCAACCATTCTCGGATGTCAAGCTGGCAAGCATGTTTACGTTGAAAAGCCATGCAGCCATAATCCTCGTGAAGGGGAATTGATGATCGAAGCTGCTCGCAAACACAAGCGAGCCGTCCAAATGGGAACGCAACGTCGTAGTGGAATCGGCATCACGGAAGCGATGAAAGCGATTCATTCGGGAGCCATCGGCGACGTCTACTATTCTCGCGGTTGGTACGCCAACATTCGGGGATCAATCGGTGTCGGCCAACCCGCGGAAGTACCAGCCCAATTGGACTTCGAACTGTGGCAAGGACCTGCCCCGCGCGTGCAATACATTGACAATCTCGTGCACTACAACTGGCACTGGCGTTGGGACTGGGGCAACGGCGAACTCGGTAATAACGGAGTTCACGCACTGGACCTCTGTCGTTGGGGACTCGGTGTCGAATATCCCACGCGGGTCACGTCGTCTGGCGGACGGTATGCGTTCGATGACGATCAACAAACACCAGACACCCACATTGTCAACTTTGAGTTCCCCGGTGGCAAACAAGCCATGTGGGAAGGCTTGTCCTGTAACCGCATGGGCGTCAATCGATCTGGATTCGGCGTGACCTTCCACGGACAAGACGGCACAATTGAACTCACCGATGGTGGCTTCGTTCAATACGACAAGCGTGGAAAAGAGTTGAAAAAAGTGGGTGGCAACCGTGGAGACAACGAGCACATCGCCAACTTCGTCTCCGCGATCCGCCAGGACGATCCATCGATCTTGAATCAAGGGATCGAATCGGCTCACAAAAGTACGCTGCTATGTCACTTGGGGAATATCGCCCACCGCACCGGACGGGCCCTCAATTGCTCTCCAGAGAACGGGCACATTCAAGGGGACAAAGAAGCCGCTAGCCTCTGGGCTCGCGAATACGCTAACGGTTGGGAACCGACCGTCTAACTTTTGATTGCGAACCGTTCTGCACTTTTTGCTGAAGCGCTCAATAATGCGATACACAAGACACACCGGGTGTTGGCTGGTTGTTTCCATCTTCCTGGCAACGCTCGGCAGTCATGTCGCAGCGAGTTCGCCGCCGAATATTTTGTTCGCAATTGCCGACGATTGGTCCTACGGACATGCCAGTGCGTACGGTTGCAACTGGGTGAAAACTCCCGGTTTCGATCGCGTGGCCCATCGCGGCATTCTTTTCACACACGCCTATACGCCCAACGCCAAGTGTGCCCCCTCAAGAGCTTGCATCTTGACGGGTCGCAATTCCTGGCAGTTGGAAGAGGCAGCTAACCACTGGTGTGATTTCCCGGCCAAGTTCAAAGGATTCATGGAATCCCTGGCTGAAAACGGTTATTCCACTGGGTCCACCGGCAAAGGGTGGGGGCCAGGCATCGCCAAAGATGCCAACGGCAGACACCGTCTGATGACCGGTCCGAAGTTCAGCAAACGCAAGGCGAAACCGCCCGCCCGATCAATTTCCAACAATGATTACGCGGGCAACTTTGCGGATTTCCTGGCACAAACACCATCCGAAAAACCATGGATTTTTTGGTACGGTGCCACCGAACCCCATCGTGGATACGAGTACGGAAGCGGCCAACGACACGGGAAATCCATTGATGACATCGAACACGTTCCCGCCTATTGGCCAGATAACGAAACCGTTCGGAACGACATGCTCGATTACGCCGTCGAGGTGGAGCATTTCGACGCACACTTGGTGAGAATCCTCAACCTCCTCGAAGAACAAAACCAACTTGAGAACACGCTAGTCGTCGTGACATCCGACCACGGCATGCCCTTTCCAAGGGTCAAAGGTCAGGCATATGACGACTCCAATCGCATCCCGCTGGCAATGTGTTGGCCGAAGGGAATCAAAGGCAAAGGCCGAAAGGTCGACGATTACATAAGCTTCATCGACCTCGCCCCAACCTTCTTGGAAGTCGCCGGCATCTCTTGGGAAGACAGTCAAATGGCGAAGCTGACGGGACACAGCCTCAGCGACGTTTTTCAATCCGATCAGTCCGGGAAAATCAATCCCAACCGCGATCATGTCCTCATCGGCAAAGAACGACACGATATCGGTCGACCAAACGATTGGGGCTATCCGATTCGCGGCATCATCCGCGACGAAAAACTCTACATCAGGAATTTCGAAGCCGACCGTTGGCCAGCAGGCAATCCCGAAACCGGATACCTCAACTGCGACGGTGGCCCCACAAAAACAGAAGTCCTCGACGCGCGGCGAAAACACAACGACGACCTCTGGTGGAAAATGTGCTTCGGGCACCGCCCCACGGAGGAACTGTACGATGTCTACACGGACCCGGATTGCGTCAAGAATCTCTCCAATGTTCCTTCGTTTCAATCCGTGAAGAATGAGCTGACCGACGAACTTCTCCGACGATTGAAAGAGCAAAACGATCCTCGCGTGCTTGGCAACGGGGAAATCTTCGATCGCTACCTCTACGCCAGTCCCGGCGGACGTAACTTTCACCAACGCTTCCGAGATGGCGAGAAACTCAACGCAGGATGGGTCAACGCGTCCGATTTTGAAAAAGAAGCACCGACCTCAAAATCGAAGAATCCGTAAAGAACACCAGCGTTATGGATCCGTGAAATCGAAGACCGTGCGATTCAGGTGGTCTCCCTAAATCGCACGGTCGTGGCACCACCAGTTCGCAACGAGATCTTCACTAACGCAGCAATCGTCCCCCTTGCCGACAACAACTTTTCGACATTGGCAATGCCTGACTGACATCGGCACGCGTGACCGAATCCTGATCGATTACATTTGCAAACCGTTGAAAAAGGGATTTTGTATCCCCCCACCCACATTCCCAGTCCCCTACGTCACCGATCGCACCGATTTAATCGCCCCAATCCAACCGTTCCCTGGTTCCTTCACATTTCCCAGGAACCCATTTCGCGATCAGTATTGATTTCAGCGAACCGACCCACTAAAAGAGTAACTTGATGTGTAACCCGTGCGAAAAGCACAACACATCAACCAAACGGGACGTGGCGCAGCCTGGTAGCGCGCTTGACTGGGGGTCAAGAGGTCGCAGGTTCAAATCCTGTCGTCCCGACTTAACGCAAACCAATGCAAGATAATAGTTTACGACGAGGCCGCGAAAGCGGCTTTTTTTGTTTTACGGACTCGGTGATACCTTTTTGGCGAAATTCGATCCGTAGATGGCGATTTGCCCGTTGCGTACATCCTCTTGCCTGACATGTCGCAATGTCACTCTTTTCTGTCGGTGACAAGCTACGAATTCCCCGGATTTCGATCCCCAGAGCTGATACTCTCTCCGGCAGCAAGCTATTCGATTGTCTGCCCGGACGCGGCCGATTAGATGCCTGGTCTTTGCGACCAGCGTTTTTAGTTTCCCCCCAGTTCAAGATCCTCTGGATCGAGTATTTTTGCGGGGACGTGCTTGGTCACCGTAGCCGGGTTCGAGTCGGGTGGGTGATGTCGGCTGGGAACTGTGGGAGATGATTGACCGCATCGCACGCGGTGGCGACTATGGTCGAAGCGTCACGGAACGTCCGCAGGCGGTGCGTCCGGAAAGCCCCCGCGGACCGACGCCAATTCTGCGTCCGGCGGTCGCCCATTCGCATGTCGAATCGCATTCGATCACCAGCGGGGCCGTTTACCGCAGCGACCGCCTGCCGCAGCTCCGCGACGCATACATCTACAGTGACTATGTCACCGGCAAACTTTGGTGATTTTGTCACCAAAACGGTCAGGTGACTGAGCGACAGGAAATAGCAGACTCTTCACTTGCAATCATCACCTTCGGTGAAACTCTCGTGGGGGAGTTGTCCATCGTTGGCTACGACGGCACCGATGCCAAACTCGTATCGACTGGTGGAACGGAAAAAAACGATTATCGTGTCGATGAGTCGATACCCAGGGGCCGTCAACAGCAGACGTGGCGGTTCGCGAGTCGGGCGGAATGCCTTGTCTGCCACACGACCTGCAGCGGTTCGATTCAAGGCTTCCGTGTCGAGCAGCTTGATCGACCGGTCGGCTCCGGTCAAAATCAATTGACGCATTTCGTCGAGATGGGGCTGTTCGATGGCCCCGACTCTCTACTTGCGAAGCTCAAGGTCCAGCCGCAAAGGTCCAGCCGCATCCGCTGACCGATCCGTCGGACACCAGTGCTGATCTGCCTGCCCAAACGCGGTCCTACCTAGCCTTGAACTGTGCTCATTGCCACATCCGTGGCGGCGGAGGGACGGCGAATTTTGAAGTGCGTCGCGACTTGCCGATGGAGAGAACAGGCCTTGTCGGCGAACGCCCGACACAGGGAAAATTCGAGCTATTCGCTGCGGAAATCGTGGCGGTCGGCGGTCCCGACCGCAGCGTCCTGTTCTATCGAATGGCAACGCTCGCCTGCAGCCGCATTCTGCACATCGGCTCATGTGTCATTGACGCAGCGATCTGGGAGCGGGACGACGCGAACTTTGCCCCCTTGGCTTCGCGAATGAAGAGCTAATGTCGGTCAAAGCCAACGTCTTTCACGCGTAACCGCACCGGCCTTGTATGACGTTTCTGTTCGTGGCCTCGCAGCTTTGATGAGAATGGGATCGGCGGCGAAATCAGACCGGTCCTTACGCACGCATTCGCAGGCTTCCTCCCCACGGTCGGTCGCCCTTCCGCAGTTGCCCTCACCTCGTACTTTGTCGATCGGAGCGATCATTGGGTATACTGAGCTCCTCAAGACTCCCAATCTCGTACAAGGGACTTGCACCCCATAGAATCACGCCCATGCCGGGCGTACACAAAGCGATGAACGCGGAGCCGCCGAAAGCGCGATTTCAAATGGAAGATCAACCGCGGCGGCCCGGTTATCGCAATCGTTATCTGGCAAGATCAGCGTCGTACAGAGCATGGGCACGATCTTCACATACATCGCCGATGTCATCTTGCCCCAACGCTTACTTTGGGGGATATGGATCGAGGAGTGAGTGTTGCGATTTGGTTGGTGACGGCTTGCGGGGCCGACGTTTGCGATCAGGTGGTAGAGGTGGTGTCTTTGGTTTGGTAGTCAAAGGGTCAAAGAATCGCATGTTCTTGCCGACACGGTCGTAGTCACCAAGATCAGATCGCATTTCTTCCGCTAGTCCTAGCAATTGTTGAACCACCTGGGGATGTTCGGCGGCGACATTCGTTGTTTCACCAATATCGTTTTCGAGGTCCACTAGGAACGGCTTGTCGAAGCCGATTCGATCCGCCGGTGCGATATGTGTATTACGACTAAAGGGCGCCGCCCCGACCGGTTCCTTTTCTCGCGGCAGATGCAGCTTCCATTTCCCTTGGCGAACAGCTTGAAGATGGACGCGAAGATAGTAGAAGAATGTTTTCTCACGGTTGGCTTGTTCGAACTTACCGTGAAAGAGATGTGTGATGTCTTCGCCATCGATCACGCGGTCGGTTGGTATCTCCGCCCCGGCGAGATTCGCAAATGTTGGCAGGATGTCTAATGTGCTTGCCAATTGATGACACGTTAATCCCTTAGGAACACGTCCGGGTCCCCATAGAATGGCAGGCACACGCACACCACCTTCGAATGTCGAAACTTTCCCGCTTCGCAACGGTCCTGCCGATCCCCCATGATCGCCTTTCAGATGTCCATCGGCGTGTTTCCGATTCTTGATTAGCCACGGCCCGTTGTCGCTCGTAAAAAGAACATATGTGTTATCTGCTAGTCCGAGGTCGTCGATCGCATCAAGAAGTCGCCCCACATTGAAGTCGATTTCCTCAATGACATCACCATAGATTCCACGGGGACTTTTCCCTTTGAACTTTGCAGACGCTGCCAACTTCGTATGTGGCATTGTATGGGGAAGGTAAACGAAGAAAGGCTGCTTCTGGTTCCTAGTCATGAATGCGATTGCCTCATCGGTATAACGCTGAGTCAGCGTCGCCAACGGTGTCGACTTCTCAATCAACTCTTCGTTTCGATAGAGATTGGCAATTCGGTCATTGCTTGTTGGTGTTCCAAAGAAATAGTCGAAGCCTTGCCGAGTGGGAAAGAGGTCAATGTGGAAGTCAGTCTGTGAGTGCTTCGCAAGATCCCACTTGCCGAAGCAGGCGGTTTGATAGCCTTTCGACTTTAGAACTTCCGCAATTGTTACTTCGTCCTCGTGAAGAATCGGGTGTATCTGCTTGATATTCCCCCGCTCGGCAACACGCATTGGATAGCAGCCAGTCATCAACGCCGCACGAGATGGCCCACAGATCGGCTGGGCGTAGAAACTCGTGAATCTCATGCCTTGCTTGGCCATCTCATCCAAACGCGGTGTCCGGATATCAGGCGAACCGAAACAACCAACATCTTGATAGCCCTGGTCGTCCGTGAAAATGATCACGAAATTCGGTCGAGCATCGTTCGCAACTGAATTGGCACTCCATGAAATGAGTGTAGTGATCACAATGGCAATGAGTCGACACCCGCTATTGAGAGTCGATTTGGTCCCGAAAGTACGATTCATTGCGTGACCTTCAGTGCAAAGAATAGTGACAGAGTCAGGCGATAATGTCGTGGATCACATGACCATGCACATCGGTCAGCCGCATGTCGCGACCGCTAAAGCGGAAGGTCGAACGTGTGTGATCAACGCCGAGAAGATGCAGCATGGTGGCATGGAGGTCGTGGATTTCGACGCGATCTTGAATCGCTTTGTATCCCCATTCGTCAGTCGCTCCGTAGATCATGCCCGGTTTCACGCCTCCGCCGGCTAGCCAGACGGTGAATCCATATTGATTGTGGTCGCGACCGTTCTTCCCTTGGGCGAATGGCGTCCGTCCAAACTCACCTGCCCAGACAACGAGCGTGTCGTCGAGCAGACCGCGTTGTCGGAGATCCTTCAAGAGTGCGGCAATGGGTTGATCTACCGCACGCGCATTGTTCTCGTGACCGGACTTCAAGTTCGAGTGTTGATCCCAACGATCCCCACCAACTTTTGGACAAGTCAACTCGATGAAACGAACACCCTGCTCGATCATTCGGCGAGCAATCAAACACTGGGCGGCATAGATTCGTGTTGGCTCGAAATTGGATTCCATCCCATACATTTGTTGTAAGTGCTGAGGTTCTTTCGCTAGTGACATCACTTCAGGAACTGCCATTTGCATTGCATAGGCTAGCTCATAGTTTTTGATTGCAGACTCTAGACTATCGTGTTTCCCAAATTGCTTCGTTGCGAGTCCATCGAGTTGATTGATGAGATCGAGTTTCGCGCGTTGTTTGACCGGTGTTGTTTCGGTCGGTTTGATGTTTGCGACACCGGTTCCGGATGGTTTGAAGACTGAGCCTTGATAACTCGCCGGCAGAAACCCACTCCCGAAACAGTCGAGTCCACCTGGCGGAATAAGTCCGCCGTTAAGAACGACGAAACCGGGCAGATTTTGGCATTCACTTCCTAAACCGTAGTTCACCCAAGCGCCCATACTCGGCCGCCCTTGCAAGCCGCTACCGGTGTGTAAGAAGTAATTCGCGAAGGTGTGCTCCGGGAAGTTTGACGTCATCGAGCGTACGACGGCTAATTCATCGACACATTCCGCCACGTGGGGAAAAAGTTCGCTTACCGGGATACCCGACTCACCATGCTGCCGGAACTTCCAAGGACTGGCAAGCACCGTGCCGTTATTGTTGAACTGGGTCGGCTCGACATCGAAAAGGTTTCCGGGGTCCTTGCCATTGTATTTGTCGAGCATTGGCTTGGGATCGAACGTATCGACTTGGGACGGTCCACCGTCCATATAGAGAAAAATGACGTTCTTCGCTCGAACCTTATGGTGCGGGCCGTGCCCAGCATGACCCGGTCCCGATGTTGATTGATCACCAGCGAACGTCGGATCAGATTGCAACGCCGCCAGGGCGAGCGCGCCAAATCCACCGGCACACGTTGCCAGCATTTCGCGGCGTGTTGTGGGTCGTGATTGGTAGCGTTGGCAGGGGTATGGGTTTGGTGTGTTCATCGGAGAAAAATAAACTCCTTTGTATTGACCAGCACATGAGCAAGGTCGGCCCAGAGGTCCGAGTCGTCAGGCGTCACATTCCGCTCCGCCGCCTGAGACTGAAGAAAATTGAGGGCTGTCTCACGTTCCTGTGTGGTTGGGTATCTACCGAAACCAGAAAGATACAGCCAGTTGATTCGCTGAGCGGCTGCATCTTCGCTGGCCCCTGCTGTTTGCTCTAACGCTCTCTGCCCCCATTCGCGGGATAACTCCACTACCAGGGGATCGTTCAGAAGTATTAAAGCTTGTGCTGGCACATTTGAAACATTTCGCCGTCCCATCGAACTGAAGGGATTCGGCGTGTCGAATGTTAGCATCATTGGCGACAAGAAATTGCGACGCACCGCAATATAGATTGAACGTCGTCCGGCCCCATCCAATGGTCCACTTTGATTCGGACGACCGCGACCGTCCATAAATGGTGTGAGGTGAATCGGAATTGGCGGACCGAACTGAGTTTCATCCAGACGGCCCGACAATGCGAGTAGCGAATCCCGAATAACCTCCCCTTCCAACCGTTGAGGCGGTCGGTAATGCCAAAGCTGATTTTTGGGGTCGGCTGCGATGGCATGGGGGTCAGCGTGACTCGACATTTGGTACGCTCGTGACAGGACGACGTACTTGATCATCTGTTTGAGACTCTGGCCATCCTTGCGAAGTCGTGTGGCGAGGTGGTCGAGCAATTTAGGATGCGTCGGTCGTTGGCCGAGAAATCCGAAGTCATCGACGGTGGGAACAATCCCCCGCCCCATCAAGTGATGCCAAATGCGATTGACAATTACTCGCGATGTCAGCGGATTCGTTGGGGCATTGATCAGCCGGGCAAGTTTCAATCGGCCACTTCCCGATTCGATCTCCAGGGGTTCATCGCCGGAGATTGCCGTCAGAAAATGACGCGGTTCGATATCACCTGGTTTCGAGGAGTTCCCACGAATGAAGATATGTGCGTCTTCTCCGGTTCCATCCATCATCGCCGGTGCCACGTGCGACTTCCGCAAAATTTGTCGACTGATCTTCTCACGTTCGTCAGTCCAGGCACGGAGGATACGATTTGCGACCACACTGCCTTTCGTTTCGGAATCGGCTTTCTGGAACACAATGTGATCGACCCCGATATTCCCCCAACCGCCTTGGTGATTGTCGACAACCTGAATCATCGCCTTTTTGCCTTGATACGGCCGCACGTCCCAACGGTGAACCGACATCTGGTTGTTGTTGCGTCCCGTGGCCGTCAATTCGACTTCGTCGTCAATGACCAAGTTAACGCACGTCTTTCCCTGATGACTTCCGCCACCCACGAGGAATTCAATCGTGTCGAAGTCGATCGTGAATTCCGTCGAAGTCAGCGTTCCCGTCAGCCGATCCCCTTTGCGAACGTCGCCCCCGGGGCGAATGTTGTGCGAATTGACGAAGTATTTCCCGCGGCCGTTGATACGTCCCTGGTACGGAGCGATCGTTTCCAGCGTTTGTGGGATCGCCCCGAACGCCTCGCCGGTGGCTGTCCAACCGTCGTAGTTTCCGGATTCGAAGTCAGCGAAGATGCGTTCCTCAACTTGAACCTTGCTGTTCAAGACAGCTTCAGCAGCCTGGGCATATTCAACATGAGGTTTGTCCAACACGGTCAGTTTTCGGTCAATCTCCGCCCGTCCCGCCGCATCCAATCCCTGTGTGATCATCCGGACGGACAACTGAGCGTTCTTCGCCGGAACAAATTCCAGATGAATTCGATGACCGACATATCGTGAGAGATTCAGATTGACCCAATGCGTGCCGGGTTTGATGGGCCGGATTGTCTCTTTGTGAAGTGGACCAGCGACGAGGCGATGTGAATCCACGCAAGCGAAAACGTGCCCTTCCCCTTCGACAAGGCAACTCACAGCCCCATCTTTCAGTTCAAACGTAGGCGACCGCAGGGTGCGACCGCTTTTTGGAAGTTTCGCAATCGTGCTTCTATTGTGAACCGACCCTGCTGTGATTGACTCCAGTCCCGACCAGATCGGATCGTTCACAGCGGATGCAAACTTGGCAATTTCGACCGAACCACTTTGAGCCGTGGGATATGCGAAGCCCTCTCGTCGCGGTGACGATCCGAAGATGAAGCCATCCTGTCGAAATTCGGTTTGAGGAATGGTTCCGTAATCGACAACAATTGCTTCGTCATCGAGATAGCTCGTTTGCTTTGGTCGTGAAATCCCCTGGTTATCAAGAAACTTGGCAATCTGACGCTGATATTTCGCATCAACCTCCGCAAGACGTTCGGCCAAGCGGCGATTGTGGGCCGCCGTTTCAAACCGAACTTGGCGATAATCGCTGCTTTGAAGAAATCCCGTTAGCGAATAGTAATCCGCCGTTGAAATGGCATCGAACTTGTGATCGTGGCACCGAGCACAGGCTACAGTTACACCTAGAAAAGTCTTCGACATCACGTCGAGCATGTTGTCAAAACGATCGGCCTCATCCTTGCGAACATCAACGGGTGAGTGTACCCATTCGCCGAGATGCCAGAATCCTGTGCCCAGCACCGATTCGTTGAACTTTTCCGTCGGGTGCAGTCGCGGTTTGGGCAGCAAGTCCCCTGCGATATGCTCGCGGACAAACTGATCATACGGGACATCGGCATTCAATGCCCGAATCACATAGTCCCGATATTGAAACGCATTCGGCGTATCATTGTCGAATTCATGCCCCCGCGATTCCGCATATCGCACGAGATCTAACCAATGTCGAGCCCACCGTTCACCGAAATGCGGAGAACTCAGTAACTCATCGACAACTTTCTCGACCGCTCCATCGCTCTCGTCCGCAAGAAATGATTGTACCTGGGCGGGCGTTGGCGGAAGCCCGATCAAATCGAAATAAAGTCGTCGCAACAAAGCAGTTCGGTCCGCATCACCAGACGGCCTGAGACCGGCCTCTTCGAGACGTGCCAGAATGAAACGATCAATGTTGTTCCGGGGCCAATTGTCTTGCTGAACCAAAGGGGCTTTTGGATCGGTAATTGGCTGCCAAACCCAGAACTCGGCTTTGCGTTGAGCGAGGTCAAATTCTTCGATGGTCGCCTCGGCGGTCGGTGCTGGTTCGTCCGGCCAAGGGGCCCCCATGTTGATCCACCGCACAAGAATTTCGATCTCGCGATCCGGTAGTTTGCCTTTGGGCGGCATCTCGTAGGATTCGTAGCGTACCGCTTCGATCAGCAAACTGTTGTCGGCATCCCCGGGAACAATGGCCGCTCCTGAATCCCCGCCCCGCAAATGAGCTTCGCGACGATCGAGCAATAGTGAACCTTCCACACGTTTGGCATCGGCACTGTGACACTGATAGCAGTGCTTCGCCAGCAACGGCCGAACTTCCTTCTCGAAGAACTCCAGTTGTTGAGCGGTCGCGGCTTGTTCGTCTGCGTGGACCGACTTCGGACCGACCAGCCCAAAAACGCCGGATGCCAAAACCAATGTGAGAAGGGTTGGGAAATTTGTCATAGCGGTTATCGGAGGGATAAACTGCGGCAATTGAGACAAGCACCTAGCCTGCAAATCAATTATCGCACCGACATGGCCGCTGTCGAGTATAGAATGCGACACGGGATTAATGATTTGCGACACTTCGATGCTGCGCGGAACTGATGATTGCAACTCGGCAAACTGCATTTTTGCCGGGGTGACATACGACGGTTCCGAGTGTTCACGGCATCGTCGGAAAATTCTACGACACGAATACCAGAAATGCCACAACGCGGCGGTTGTCCCGCCTTAACCACGTTTCTTCAGATGACCGGAAAGTCCGGGAATGCCAATCAAAACTGGCCACGATGAGTCCATGAAAGTCCGTGTCGCATACTTTCGACTCCAACCGCCAGCCGGTTTCGTGTGCTGGGATGTCATCCATGTTCCAGTCGAGTTCAGCACACACTCGATACATTGGATGCGTGCTTCGTGATCACCGATCTTACACGTAGAACTCTTCCAATGGCCCCCGGTGCATGGATTCGTCCAGGTTCGGATCGAGCGAGCCGAATTCGTCGCGTGGAAGTCCAGCCGCGTGAAGGAATGTGTGGTACAGGGCATTGATGGTCCGATGCCCGTCGGTGCCGTAGTCAGGATATTGCAGATATCGCCCAGCTCGCAGACGCCCATTCGCGTTGCCAAGCACAACGAACGGCCACTCAAAACACCGGCTATGATGGGTTTCCGCTCCATCGCTAAGATAGACAATCACCGTGCGATCGAGCATGGTGCCATCGCCTTCCGGCATCGAAGCGAGCTTTTTCATCGTGCGGTTAATGAGCTGAAAGTGAAACGCCCGAATCTTCTGTGACTGCTCCCAAGCCGTGCGGTCGTCTTCGATGTAAAGACCATGACCAATCGGGTGTTTGCCGGTTTGGATTCCGAGTCCAGTGAATGTAATGTTGAAGTTAGGAAAGCCGACACCCGACGCAATTGTGGCACAATTGGTCATCCCACCAATGAGTGCCGCTGTGGCCAACTCGAAGTGCGCATCGAGTCGATCCGTCTCGACCGTTGAGGAGAATTTGTCCGTACGCTCCGGGACGACACTCTCCAACGTCTCACGTGATTCCACCAGGCGTTTGGACGTTGCATCAAGCCCCTCGTAAGCCGAGAGGTATGCATCCATTTTCGCTTTTTCCACCGAACCAAGTTCCCGTCGCGCTCGCTTGATGTCATCTTTGATATAGTCAAGCACATTAGCACGAGCCCGGAACGAAGACTTTGCCCTGCCTTCAGCGATGCTCCCGAAAAGTCGTGTGTAAGCGATATCAGGATGAAGCAACGTCGCGAGACTGCGACCACGAGCGGCGGCTGAGCAGTTGAAATCCACCGCTTTCCGCACATCACTCGAAATGCCCAAGACGAGATTTTCAAAAATACCGGGGTATGCTTGCCCCAACACCGCATCAATTGTGGGTGCCAGAATGCTGCGGCCGGAATTCGCGTGATAGGCACCGAGTGCGCCGTGATCACTCGAATGCCCCCCCGAACACATCCGCCCAGAAAGCCCTTGCACAATCGTCAGCTGATCCCGAAAGTCTTCAATCGGTTTCAGTGCCGTTGGCAACGTTGTGTCGTGCAACGAGTGTTCTACAAACTTTGTGCGTTCTTCGCGTTCCACAAACGGAATGCCGTCTGGGCACACCTGACGCGGCGGCACACTGTTGCCTTCTAGAACAAACAAGAACCGCAAGGGCGGCGTGTCGCCGTCGGCTCCCATGGCGATCCGATTCAGCATGGGAACGAGTACAGGCGCACTTGCTCCTAGCGTCAGATTCTTGATGAAATGACGGCGATTGAGCGTTGATTGGTTTGTCATATCGGTTCGGTTCCTGATGGATTGACTAGGACCGCTCGTTTGTGGCTGCGGCTGTTTCCGGTGAAACAGTCACGCGACGATAAAGGAAAGAATCGGACGTCAATAGCGAGGTGACTAATGCTTTGAAACTGCCGCCGTGCTCGCGATATGCCCGATGCGCATCGATGAGTGTCGGTGCGTCATCCAGGGTCTCATTGCGACCCAGGAAATAGCGAAAGACGTGCCGCACAAAAACTTGTTCCACATGCTGGGACGCCGCAAAACGCTCCATCATCTCAAAAGGATCAGACACCGGGCCGTCCACCTCGGGCACTCCGACGGTGACCATGCCTGTGGTGTCGACCGGACGGTCAAGCTCCTCTTCCCGCCAACGACCGAAGTCATCGAATTGTTCAAAAGGCAGCCCCAGCGGGTCCATCTTTTGATGACAATTCCAACAGTAACCCGCACTCGTCACTTGTTTCATCTTTTCACGCAACGTGAGATGGGGATCGGTCGGTAATTTGGCGTCCACACCAATGGGCGTGTCGGGAACTGTGCCGCCGAGTAATTTCATCTGCACCCACCGGCCGCGTTGAATCGCCTGATTCTTTTCGTTGTCCGAGAACGCCAACAACCAAGCGGGATGGGTCAGCATACCGGACCGACGACCGATCTTGGGTTTCAGCGGTTGCTGTTTTTCCCATTCCCAGTTGCTCGGGAAACCATAATCAGGCAGAAGATCCCGGCGGAACCGTCTTTCGGTGGGCGCGTTCATTCGTTGAAGTCCCTTCGAGACGACGAACAACGTATCTTCGGTGAGTAGTCGACGAAGAACCTGTTGGTCATCCTCCAGAATGTTCAAGACAAACTCGTCGGCGTCTTCCAACCGCTCTCGGGCAAAGATCGCATTGGCCCGGCGGCGATCTTTGAACACCGCCCGCGCTTTGGGGTACTCGAAATACTCTTGAAAGAATCGTAGCAACCGCGGTGATGTCGTCTCGAAATCAGCGAGTAAACGCTCGACTTCACGTCGGACATCGGCACGCGTCGCGAGATTCCCCGATGTCGCGGCCTTGTCGAGTTTGGCATCGGGGACGTGGTCAGTCAGAGCGTACGCAATCGCATGCTTCAATTCGTAGGGCGAGAGGAACACACGACCGAACTCATCGGGCTTTCCATCACCAACCTCGAACCGATACACGGCTTCCGGCTTCAATAGCACGGCGGTGAAAACGGATTGCAAGGCAGCATCGAGCCCTGCTTGCTTCTCGGTCTTCCGTGCCAGTGCCAACAAGCCTTCGGTTTCATCTTTTTGGGGATTACGTCGCAACGCTAGACGCAATTGCATTGAGATCAATTGCCGCCAATCACGATCGCTTCGTTCCGTTTTGTTCCGAAACCTCCGCACATGAGGATTGAGACGCGGAGAATCAGGAAGCGTCTGGAATCCGGCGATCTCCCAACAGACATTGAACAGCAACTCCGTCGTCGCCGCCTCGAATGCGTGGGTGGCTGCATTGTCACGAAACGCGTGCGGCGGTGTCATGTACGCGAAGGCCGGATGGAGACCATCGCCCCCCTGGTTTGGCCGAACCACGAGCATCCGCATTCGCGAAACGTCGTTCGCTCGCTGCATAAAGATGTGAGGACTCAGTCGCCACAACCGCGCTGGGGTCGCCGCCCGACGGACATCCGGTTCGGTGAAGAGTGCTTGATGATCGACCAAGTTCCCCCAACCGGGTTCTAGCAGTTTATTCTCAGCGTCCGAACGCGTCTTGAGAGTTGCCGTCAGTTTTGCGAGAAAACTCGCTCGAACTTTCTCACTCGGTTGCGGCTCATCGACGGGGGGCATCTCCTGATTCGCAACCACCTCATGCAGTCGTTGCAGCAACACGGAATCGGCTGCCGATGGGTTCTCGGCAACGTGTTGCAAATTGAGTTTCCCCATCAACAATTCGGCGTTATGACAGACAACACAATGCTCTGCAACGAATGTGCCAAGCTCCGACTTCGGCGTCTCTGTGGCAAAGACAGTCGTGCCGCACAGAATCGCACCGAGGGAAACTAGCCACCGGAGATTGTGAGAATAGGACATCGTTTGCATAGTTTTCTGATGGCGATCAAGGTTTGATGGAAAGCGGTTTGACGGCCAAGCCGTACATGATTGTCAGAGCATCGCCATCGTCGGCTCGTGCTGAGCCGAGTTCGACCACGCCCGCATCCGCGACCCGCCGCCACACTGCGGCGATCAAGTACGGCTCTCCCTTTTGAATCAGCACGCCCGGCTCATCCGCAAATTGCGGATGCCATGGCCCGACACGAAGTCGAACGCCGGTGTCGGTGAATTCCGACTTCAGCCAATTCGGAGCATCCTCGCGAACATCCCGAAGAACGAAAATTTCCGCGGAACTCCGAAGCTCCAAACGTAATCGGTAATTCCGTTTCCAGCGAAACTGGTGATAGGTCCGAATCAAGTCCGCCCCCTCCAAGAACGCCGGAAACTTGCCGCCCTCGACGGCCCACCACGCGGGACGCGGTTTGTCCGTGTAAGCCACGGCTCCGGATCGCATTCCGCCCTGCACCAAACCGTAGAAGGGATGGAGTTTCTCCGTTCCAAGATTATCTTGGATCGTAGCGACCACGCCGGCATACGGTTGCGATGAAATCCCGGCGGCTTTCGCTGCGAGCGCGACTTCCCGCCACTGCCGCAGTCCTGCCAAAGCGGAGAAGCGGGCTGCTTGTCCTTCCGTCAATCGTACCGTTGGACGTTGTTCCGTCGCCCCGTCGGCACATCGCGGACGAAGTTCCACTTCACCAGAGAACACCGCAACACGACACTCCCCTCCAGCGTCCGCTTCGATGCCAAACCGCGTGCCCAGATCGATCACGTCACCGGCATCTGTTCGCACGGTGAAGCCCTGCCCTCGTTGGCCGACGTCGGCATTTAAACGACCACTCAACAAACGAAGTTGCATGGAATCGATCAGTATCCCGGCAAACGGGGCGATCATTTCCAGTCGCACACCGGATTCAAGCTCAACTTCCAACCGGCCTGATTGCAAAGCGATGCGGCCAAGATCAATCGACTCACCCGCCGTAATCTGGTTGGTGTGACCTTCCAAAACAAGATTGTCAGCATCGACGACAATTGCTCGAACGGTGCTTGAAGTGTCGGTCCGCCAGAAGACGGCCACACCAAGAAGCACCATCGCAACCGAAACCAGCATCAACTTCAGAACCGTCAGATTCGTCGATTGCCGAGGACGTGGCGTCACCACCGCATCGTTCCGCTGGGCGACAGCTCCTTCGGTCTCTCGGGCCCGATTCACCAAAGCGTCATCAAGCAAGAAATACTTAACGTGAAGTTCCACAAGCTCAGGATTCGCCCGCATGAGCGTCTCGAGTTCTTGCGATTCCGCGGCGGTCGCAAGTCCCTCCGCATGGCGTCCGATCAACTCCAAAGCCTGTTGAGTGATGTTGTTCATGCGAGTTCCTCCCGTGCCAACTGCCGCTGCATACACTCCATCAGTGCTACACGAATCCGATGAAGCGTCTTATAGAGCGCCATCGGTGTGCGTCCCCGCAGCTTGGCGAGTTCGTCGATCCGCGCCCCAGTCACGTAGGCTTGGTCCACCAACTCTCGTTGATCGGAAGACAGCTTGGCAAGACATTCGTCCAACGCCTCCTGTCGACGGTCTGAATGCCGCGTTTGCACATTCACTTGCTGCTCGATCAATGCCTGCACATCTTCGGCGAATATATGCCGATCCCGACCCTGATCTCGATAAAACTCTCGCACTTGCATTCGGGCCACTCCGAACGCCCAGCTTCTGAACTCCACGGGCGGATTTTGGGAATCGAATTTTCGCCAAAGGACCGCCGCCACATCTTGCATGACTTCGGTCGAATCCTCACGCGACACCATTAGTGCTCGCACGTACCCGCGCAAAGCCTGCTCGTGCTCCAGAAAGAGCCTCAGAAAGACTTCTTGTTCATTCGACTTCGAGTTTGCCATACAAGAACCCGCCAAGACCCTCACCGATTTGCCGCTCTTTTTCCGATAAAGATCATTTTTTTTCGGAAATTGAACATTTCGGCAAGGACTCACGTCGTTCGGCAAGCGAGCCCATTCGGCTTCACGCGGCGACTCACCCTGGGAACGCGATTAGTCCGGTTCCGACGGCGATGATTCCTCGAACGCTTGGATGGCGTTGAAAATGCCTTGCCATGTGTATTCGGTGGCAACCGTGGCGACGGGAAGACCGACTTCCGCAGCCGCCGATGCCGTCACAGGACTAATGGCGGCAAGTCGAATTCGATTCCCAAGATGCTGCTCCGCCGTTTTGCCAAGGATGTCTCGAAGATTGCGGGCGATGGACGGACTGCTCAGGCCAATCCAATCGATTCCACCGGCTTCCAGCAACGCTTGTTCGGCTTCGGGGAATGTGGTGGCATCGTGGTTGTGGTAGACGACCAGTTTTTCCACGGTCGCACCGATTGCGGTCAATTCGTCGATCAGTACTTCCCGTCCGCGATTCGCCCCCGCCCACAACACCCGCTGCCCGGCGGCGAGCGGCTTCAAGGACTCAGCGAGAGCTTCGGCCCGGTATTCCTCAGGAACGACATCGGCTCGCAAGTGGTACGCTTCGAGGCTTCCCGCCGTCGATGGACCGATTGCAGCGATCTTGACGTTCGCCAATCGTCGAGAATCGTAACCAAGCTGCCAAAGTCGGTCGAGATACGATTGCACGCCATTTGTGCTCGTGAAGATGAGCCAATCAAACTTGTCAATTCGGGCGATTGTGTCGTCAACGGTTTGCCAATTTTCCGGCGATGTGATTTCAATTGTCGGCAGCAAGACAGGCCGCGCCCCGAGTGCGAGACACTGACTGATTTGTTCTTTGGTTTGACCGATTGGCCGGGTAATGCCAATGGATTTCCCGAACAACGGCTTCCGTTCAAACCAAGCAATTTGCTCGCGTTGGGAAACGCACTCGCCAACAATGATCAACGACGGTGCTTGCAGCATCGCTGCCGCGACGGTTTCCGGTAAGTCTTGGAGAGGAGCCGTCACCGTTCGTTGCAGTGGGGTTGTGGCGCGACTAATGACACACGCGGGCGTCGCCGGATCTTTACCGGCTTCAATAAGAGCCGCCGCGATTTTCGGTAGCCGGTGCAACCCCATGTAAAACACGAGTGTTCCACGAAAGGCCGCGAGCTGATTGTAGTCGAGTGAGGACTCCGACTTTGTCGGATCTTCATGACCGGTAATGAACGCGACAGCGGAAGCAAGATTGCGATGAGTCAACGAGATGCCGGCGTACTCACCCGCTGCGACGGCAGCGGTCACTCCTGGTACGACTTCAAACGGAATGCCCTCCGCCGCAAGTGCCGCAGCTTCTTCGCTGCCGCGACCAAAGATAAACGGATCGCCGCCTTTGAGTCGCACAACCGTATGACCCGCTTTCGCGGCGTCGATCAGTCGCTGATTAATCTCGGCTTGATCGATCCGCCGCCCATCCGGGCCCATCGCTCGACTTGTTCGTTCGGCGGATGCTCGTGTGTGCCGAAGAATCAGCGGATTCACCAAGCCATCGTACAAGACAACATCCGCCTGCCGCAGACACTCGACCCCTCGCAACGAGATCAAACCTGGATCACCGGAACCGGCTCCAACGAGATAGACAGTACCAGGGTTCGTCATAAAACTAGAGTTTGAGGGGTAAAGTTATAGTAACTAAGAACTTGGTCCGGGCCTGATCGCTCGACGACTATTCGCCTTCCGGCTTCGCGATGTCTGCAATCCGAAGATTACGGAAATCAAGATTTGTCGTTGGGTCGTGTCCCTGAAGACTGATATGGCCTGGCTCGGTTCGGAGCCCGCGACGGGGGTTCTCATCGGGTTTGCGGTCGTCAGTCCAGGCGACGACAGGTTCACCGTTCACCCAAGTGGCAATGTTCGGCCCTACGGCAACTAGAGTCAGATAAGTCCACTCTTTGTCATTCGAGACAACCTTACGAGCCTTCACACGCCGATAAATACCACCGGTGCCGAAGTCAGCAGGCTTCGTGCGATCGTCATCTTCGTACGCATTTTGAACCTGGTATTCATAGCCGTTGGCTGGGTCTTTTTCGGTGCCCGGCATGGCTCGAAAGAAGATCCCACTGTTGAGGGCGTCGCCATGAGTCATGACCTCCCCTTGCAGGACAAAGTCACCCCATGTCTTTTCCGTCTCTAAATACCCCCGCCCATTAGTGACGTGAATCATGCCGTCTTGCAGTTTGAACTCACTCTGCGATCCAGGCACTTCCCGCCAACCGTCAAGAGTATCTCCAGTGACAAGGGGTTCAAGGTCTAGGGGTTTGAGGGAAACATTTTTGAACTCAATTTTTCCTGCGTTCTTCTGGAGACCGATGAAGCCGCTGGCTCGGGAATTCTGGCTTTCATCCTCGAAACTCAAAACCTGCTTGCCATTCCAACTTGCGGTAATTTGATTTCCATGACAGCGGACTTCGACGGACTGCCACTCACCATCGCCGGACACAGGTTCTGAAGGCTGGACACGCCCCACGAGACTCGCGGTTTTAAACTCATCGTGGGTATCGCAGAAGTTGAGTTCATAGCAGTCGACAGCCGGGTCCTTCGGGTTGCGTTCACTCCTCAGGAACACACCGCTGTTTCCGCCGGTTTCGAGTTTGTACTGAAACTGCAATTCAAAGTCGCCGAACGGCACATGAGTGAATAACAAACTTTTGCCACCCTCGCTTCCGACAATGACACCATCCTTCACTTCCCACTTGACGGCATCATCGGCGTCCGCATCATTGGCTTGCCACCCAAACAGCGACTCCCCATCAAACAACTTCACCCAGCCTTCCGTGATTTGCTCATCAGTCAATGGTTCAACAGTTTTCGTTGGCTGTTCATTAACGGAATCTGATTGTCGAGTCTCTTGGGATGAGTTTCCGCATCCCGCAGACAACGCAAGAACAAACAGCACAGAACTTCGCAGGAATGGGTAAGTCATAGGGGGAATTTCAAGAATAGTCATTGAGGGAAATTGGGAGTTGCGTGTAAAACGAGAGTTTCAATCGGAATCTCAGTGTTGGAATCCGAAGCATATCGAATCAATCGCTGTCTGGCACGGCAACGTCATCGAATCTTATAGGGCATATGCTGGTCGAGTTGTTTCCGTTCCTCTTCCGTCAACCGACTTCGCATCAGTCTTCTCGAGTACCCGCCCACTAAGAATCCATCGTCAACATACATCCAATCCGAGATCTCGTCCGCGGCCGCCTCAACGCGGTCTCCAACACTCACTTTCGTGATTTGGACCGGTTCGTTGTTGAGGATTCCCGCGAATCGACCGTTCTCAAATTGAACGGGAGTTAGCCACATGTGCTCGACTAATCCGTCTTCTTCGACCGGCACCTTGACGGAGAAATTTGACTGCGACGGCTTCGGGGACTCAAGCGCGCTGACGAACTGATCGACCGTCGATCGGGCTTCGTCACGCGCCTGTTCCATTTCCGGGTCGCCCTTCTCGACATAGACCACGTCCGGCTGACCATCACGCTCAATAGTGTCGCCGGATTCGATATTCGTCTCTTCGCATCCCGTCGATGCAAGAGTGAAGCCGATTCCGATCCATACGATCAAAAGGCGAGTTAGGACGCTCATAGCTAGATTTCTCGTGGTCTTGCAGAGGCATTCGAAAATCAAGAACTACGGTTCTTGGGTGCTGGTTTTTCCTGCGGAAGGAAAGTTCTTCGGCACGGGCAAGGTCACTTCACCGGTGGCGACCCATTCCGCTCCACGGGCGGTGACCGTTTGAAAACCGACGCAGTGCATCGAGTAGTCGGCGTGCCCCATGACATTCGTGAAGACGCGGCCTTCGCCGTAAGGAATCCACCAAACCATCGGTTCGTGGGCTCCGGTGCCGCGTTTCGCCGGGTCGGAATACGCCGTGGCGAGGATGTGCATATTCTGAGCGGGTCCACGTTGCCCGTGGTAGAGTTCGTCTTTGAAATGCATCCATTCCGCCGGAATGCCGTCCATCACCGCGTGACCACGATCGCGAATCACGATGGAAAACTCATGTTGAGGGCCGTGTCCGGCTCCTGGGCCTTCTCCAGCTTCCGTACGAACGGTATCGCCATCGTCGTTAACAGTCACTCTCGGGCCGTACTTCGCATTCCGCCAGCCGAGGCCAATCATTTTGTTCCACTCAGGCCAACCGGGAAACGCATTATTCGCGGCATGCACGATGACCAACCCGCCACCGCCAGCCACATATTGTTCCAGGTTCTTTTGCACCTCTTCCGGCCAAGGCTCGCCGTTGTAATTACTGAGGACGACATCGTATTTCGCGAATTGCGGGCGGAACGTCTTCCACGCATCCGGCTGGGATTTTTTCGGTGGTGATGTGGCCACATCGACGCGAAACCGCCCTGTTTGCTCCAAAAACGCCTTCAAGATAGGCGTCGTTTTTTGCCATTGATGGTTGTTCTGTCCATCGACGATCAGCAATTCCAATTTGTCCGCGGCAACTCCGGAGGAGCAAACCGCCAAGCAAAGGGCGAAAGTTAGCGCAAGTTTTCGCATGAAACATCTTTCCAAATGAGTTTGTGTGATGGCTACTTTAACCGCCTTCAGCGAGAGCCACAATTTCCAGGGTATCACCCTCGTCGAGAGCTTGAGTGTCGAATTCCGACCGCGAGAGTTTCTGACCATTGTGGAACAGTAGCAAGTACGGAAACACCGCCCCTTGGGAATCCAATACCCGAGATTGTAGTTTGGGAAACCGCTTCCACAACTCATTCAGAGCTTGGCCGACGGTGTCCGCCTCGACGGAAATCGCTTCCTGCTCGTCGGTGAGGCGGCTCAGTGCCGCTGGAATTTCGAGCTGTATCATGGTGTTTGGTCGCCTAAATCTGACATTCGCTGCCAAAAGTATGACAAATCGGACCGGCAGCAACAATTCCGCGGTGGAAGGACGCGATGCAGCTTGCTACGCTTTCGCTTTGATCCAAGGATCACCAACCGCTTTCGGACGTTCTGAATTTGGCCGCCCCATGACCACCGCATTTCCGCCCGTCGATGAACAACTTGCCATCATCCGCCGAGGCATCGAAAAAATCGTTCCCGAGGAAGAACTCGCTCAGAAGCTTACGGCTAGCCGCGAAAGTGGCCAACCGTTACGAGTGAAGTACGGCATCGACCCGACTGCGGCTCATGTGCATCTCGGTCACACAGTGCCATTGCGGAAGATGCGACAGTTCCAAGAACTCGGCCATCAAGCGGTGATCATCATCGGCAACGCGACTGCCATGGTCGGCGACCCAAGCGGTCGTGACGAAGCCCGCAGCAAACGGCTCTCGGCGGAGGAAGTCGAAGAGAATGCCCAGTTTTACCTGAGTCAAGTCGGGAAGGTCGTCGATTTGGACAAAGCCGAAGTGCATCGCAATGGCGATTGGTTCGGCGAGATGGGTCTGGCGGATATCCTCATGCTTTGCGGGAAAGTCACCATCGCCCAACTGCTGACACGCGACGACTTCTCCAAACGAATGGCGAACGAAGCGGCGATTTATCTTCACGAATGTCTCTACCCGCTGATGCAAGCGTGGGATTCGGTGAAGATCAAAGCCGACATCGAACTCGGCGGCACCGAACAACTTTACAGTTTCATGCTCGCCCGTGATCTGCAGAAAGACGCCAGTCTGCCCCAACAGATCGGCGTGATGAGCCCCATCCTCGTCGGCACCGACGGCGAACGGCGAATGGGCAAAAGCCTAGGGAATTACATCGGCATCAGCGAGTCGGCATATGAAATGATGAAGAAGTTCATGCAGTTGCCCGATGCGGTGATGCCCATGTACTTCGAATTGCTGACCGACTTGCCATTGGACGAAGTGAACACGTTGGTTGCTGGCCATCCCAAAGACGCGAAGGTTGCGCTGGCGAAAGCAGTCATCGAAGACTACCACTCAGCAGACGACGCCAACGCCGCGGCGGACCGCTGGCAAGCCGAGATCGGTGGAGGCGGACTCCCGGCGGACATTCCCGTCAAAGTCCTCTCGCTGAAGGAACTTCAAGATGGCCAAATGCCGCCGCTAGATCTCTTCGTCGCGCTGGAGTTGTGCAAATCGAAAGGCGAAGCGCGACGCCTTGTCCAACAAGGCGGAGCCAAACTTACGGCGGACAAAACGCCCATCAAATCGATCGAAGAACCGATCACCATCGAAGACGGTTTGCTTGTTTGGGCCGGCAAAAAGAAGTTCTGTCAGGTCAAACTTGTCGATTAGACAGCTTAAAAAACCGCTATGGACCTGATTCGAGGTTTTTGCAAGACTCCGCGCACTCTCTCTCAAAGTCTCCATCTCAAACCACTCTTGATCCGCCACGGATGCGTCCGTGTGTGGTCGGGATCTTTGTATGTCTTGCAAAAAGTATCTTGTCCTGGGCATCGCTGTGGGCATTAGTGGATGCGGTTTGATGAAACCCATTCAAGCGACCAGCGATTATCTCGTAAGTTCGTTGGCACCGAAAGGCCACGATCAAAAAGCGTGGGCAGATGAGGAATCAGACGCCTGGGTTGAGGAAGCCGGCCGCGAAGCACGAGCCGACCAAAAACGCCAGGAAGACCCGGATCAATGGTACAAAAACTACTTCATGTCGGAAAAAGCCCGGAGCATCGAACGCAACTTGGGCGTTGATTAACACCGGCCAACCCCAGAGTCCCCGGCCCGATCAATGACTTTCGATCACCTTGCGTGTCGCGTTGGGGCTTCGCATGATAAAGTGCGAAGTCCAATCATCAATCGACGCTCATGCTAGAAGGCCGAAGGAATGAACGGAGGGGGCTACTTTACTTGGATCGACTGGCTAGTTCTGGTCAGCTACTTTGTGCTGACCATGGGAATCGGGGCGTTTTTCTATCGAAAAACACGCTCAACCGAGGGGTTCACCGCTGCCAACCGATCGCTACCCGGTTGGGTGTGTGGACTTTCAATTCTAGCGACGTATCTCAGTAGTATCAGCTATCTCGCGCTCCCAGGGAAATCGTTCGCGGACAATTGGAATCCGTTTGTTTTCTCACTTTCGATTCCCCTCGTTGCAATCGTAGCGGTTCGCTACTTCTTGCCCTACTACCGGAATAGTGGTGAGGTCTCCGCCTATGCGTTGCTCGAACGTCGATTCGGGTTGTGGGCGAGAATTTACGCGAGCATCTTCTACCTACTCACCCAAGTGGCCCGCATTGGTGTGGTGATGTATTTGATGGCTTTGCCAATGCAAGTCATCTTTGGTTGGGACATCTATACGATCCTGATCATCACAGGGATCTCCGTCACACTATACTCATTCATCGGCGGAATCCTCGCGGTCATTTGGACGGATGCGATCCAAGCATTGATTCTCATGCTCGGCGCAATCGTCTGCTTGCTAGTGATGCTCAGCAAGACACCTGGTGGCGTCGGTCATGTCATCGAAGTCGCCCAGGCTCACGACAAGTTTTCACTCGGAAGCTTCGCCCCCACTCTGACACAATCGACGTTTTGGGTGGTGCTAATCTATGGCATCGTCATCAATCTTCAGAATTTCGGCGTCGATCAAAGCTATGTTCAGCGTTACATCGCTTCACGAGACGACCGAGAAGCCAGAAGAAGCCTATGGCTCGGCGGATTGCTGTATGTTCCTGTGAGTATGCTGTTCTTTTTCATCGGAACGACGCTGTTCGTTTTCTATCAAGCGGATCAACCCGGCTCGACCAAACAAGGGAAAGATCTTTGGGAAGTCAATCAGCTCGTGATTGCACAGAAAGAGGCTCAAGGACGTACAGTCGATTCCGCATCAAGTGAGCAGATCGAACTATCAACGATTGGCGACCGTGTCTTCCCGCACTTCATTGCCTCGCACTTGCCACCGGGAATGACAGGACTACTAGTCGCCGCCGTGTTCGCGGCCGCAATGAGTACCGTCTCCACAAGTCTCAACTCGTCGGCCACATTGATCATGACGGACTACTACCACCGATTGATCAAACCGGATGCGAGCGAAAAGTCATCGATGCTAGTACTCTACATAGCTACTATTGTCTGGGGAATTTTAGGGACGGGTCTTGCCTTAGTGCTCGTGCGACTTTCCGAGAGTGCTTTAGACATCTGGTGGACACTATCGGGAATCTTCGGCGGCGGAATCACCGGCTTGTTTCTGCTGGGTTTCTTAAGCCGCCGAGCAAATAACGTCGCCGCAATTACGGGAGTATTGACGGGAGTTGTGGCGATTCTCTGGCTGTCCTTGCCCAAAGTGTTGGACTATCTACTTGATTTACCAGCAAACTCGTCACTCCACCAAGCTGCAAAGTCTTTCCAAACGCAAAACGAGCATTGGATCAGTTCGTTTCATGCATTCTTGGTCCCTGTATTCGGCACACTAGCGATTCTAATGGTGGGAATGATCGTTAGCAGTTTTTGCCGTCGGCCAGATGTAAGTCTCTGATCGGTCGAAACGAAAAAAGCTAAGCCCTCAAACGCGAGAGGCTTAGCTTGAAAAGTTTCGTAACCAGCGTTCACAACTCAGCAAATACGAACTTTGGTCGACGCCTAAGCGAAGACTCTAGACCCTGTCTAGTTTCAGTATGATGGCTAACGTTGTGCTTTCTCTGAGAAGCAACTATCGACAAACGCTCAACGCGTTCTAGGTTGCGGCTCCAAGACCTGAATGATTGCAGTTGACTATGTACTAGTAGGTTGGCAGTGGGTTGACTGGCATTGCAACAGCGGTCGAGGGGTAGGTGACCGTAGGTTGGTATGCAACGGGGCCGTTGGTGACGGGAACACCTGCGGGAACAGCAGCCGTCGCGGTTCCGTATGAGTTATAGAAGCCGGTTTGTGGATATCCGGCAGCCGATGCAGTTGGATACCCACCAGGTGCAGCACCAACGCCACACGCGCCATTCGGGCAACCGCCGCCAGCGGGTGGATAGTAGGCTCCGTAACCGCCACCAGAGTGACAGCAACCAGCGAGTCCGAGAGAAACTGCAACGATGATTAAACTAGCGAAAGTTTTCATGTCATTTTCCTAGCAAAGAGAGAGCAGACGTGTCGAGAGAGAGGTACTAGCGAAAGGCGTGCCACCTTGAGTTAGGCAGCGGGATGTGTCGTAGTCGAGACAGAATCGGACGTCGCGAGAGATGCGACTGAGTTTCTTGCTGGAGTCATAGACTGAATTCCATCCGGCCACCACGAGGTAAAGCCGGCGGGATGACGCTTCGACTGTTGTTCAAATACGAGTCCATCGAGACGAACTTTTTTCGATCGGCTATCAAGTGGCACACTCGCCACATGACCTCCGCGCCAAAGTTCGATGGCAGCCGTACAGTCGTCAGGAAGGTTCTCCGCGTGAATTCGGTAATGGCCCGCGTTTTGAACAATTCGCAATTGAATGCGACTTCGGTGTCGCCACCAGCGAGTGAATTCTCGCTGACTAGCTTGCCACATGAAGGGAAATGCTCCGAGACCGGGCGTTTCCCAGACATCGCTTTCTTCGTACACGGCCGATGCTTCAAGTTTCATCGGTAAACCAGCCCGATATCGGCGGGTGATTCGTTCCGTGAGACGATTCAAAGGTTGATCGGATTGAACGTCCGTCTTGGGGATTGTTAGTGGAATGGGCTCGCTGCCGGGAAGTTCACCATCAATGCACAGCACGCATCGATACGGGAATGGATAGTCCGCGATCCGGGCCCATAGCCCGTTGTTTCGTTCAATAACGTTTTTCAAACGATCCAGAAACGTGGAACGTGCTGGGTTGTCTGGACCATGATTTGTGATGATCGTTGATAGTGTCGGATTGGCGAACGGCCCTGCTGCCGCACCTGTCGGAGCTTCATAGATCAGTGGGGCGATATCGAGACGTGTGATGCCATACCGTTGACACAACTGCGTATCGGGTTTGAGTTCCGATCGCGCCGAGTTGTATAACACGAACCGCCCTGGTGGAAACGGTGCGTCTTTTCCGGTCACACGAGCAAATGGTGATCGGGATCGCGATGCCAACTCCGGCGACCAAGCGGTCACGGGAATTCCGGCTTGAATCAGCCAATCGGTGACGCGGCCGGAAATTCCGGCGAGCATCAACGGCAACTGAAGCTGTGCGTTCCGTGCAGCCATGAGTTTGTGTGATCAATTTGCGTGTGAGAGTTGGAGAGGCTCCGTTCGAGCGGGCGGAACGATACGTGAGTTCCGCCAAACCGTCAACACGACTTCGCCCAGACTTGAGTCTTTTTTGGTAAATTCTGCGATCACGATTGTTATTTTTGCCGATTCATCTGACGGCGCTTGGAGTTGCGACTTTGCAAAAAATTCGCCCCACCCGAGACGATGTTGCGAGGCCACGAATTTTGGAGAATTAAGGTTGTCTTTGGAAACGGGGCGTGGATATACTTCGCGTCCCCGTGAGGGCGGTCTCGACATGGAATGGTCGAATCTGCTCCTCAATTTTTGGAACGAAATCTCGCACTTGGTTTCGCTCCGAACGACCCGCAACGCAAGGAGGCTTGGCGTGGAAACGATTCTCATCACCGGCGCGAACACGATGGTTGGCGCAAATCTTGTGGCGGAACTGTCTGAGTCGAATCAGGTCTATGGCGTTGATGCCAATACGTCGGCCTCTGAGTGTTTCGCGACGTATCAACCCACTATTGTGATCCACTGTGGATCGGCAAGCGAAGCGAGTTGGGTCGCTGACGGCGAGGCGGATCACACGGCGAGCGAATGGGCGAACGCAGCACAATCGGCCGGTTGTCGGTTCGTTCTCATTTCTTCCGATGTGGTTTTCAGCGGACCGTGGATGTTCCACGAAGAAGACTGCCAAGCGCTTTGCGATAGCCCCGAAGCCAAGGCGATCCGCAAACTCGAAGAGAGCGTATTGAAGATTGATCCGAATGCCCTAGTGGTGCGAACGCACGCCTTCGGATGGAGCCCTAACAGTCAAGGGTGGCTGGAAAATGGCTTAGCGGAGTTAGAGTCGAAGAAGGTCTTGGCCGCCGATACAACCCGTCACGCCACACCGATTCTTGCAACCGAGTTGGCAACGATCCTCATGCGAGCGATCGAGAACGACCTTTCAGGGATTTGCCACATCGCGGGTGCGGAACGCGTGAATCCCACACAGTTCTGGCATCAAGTCGCTCGGGAATTCGACATCGCGGGAGCAACCAGCGAACTTGCCACCGCAACCGCGAAGTCACCGCGTGGGTTCGGTCGCGGCGAAACCAGTCTTGATTGCCAGCGTGTGCGACAAGAACTCGGTTGCGGTTTGCCGATGCTGACCGACAGCCTGCGAAAGCTTCACGAACAAACTGAGAATGGGTTCCGCGAATCGCTGGGCTCCACCACAACGGAAGCGCTGTCGGCGGCTGCGTAAGATTTGCCAATCGTGTAAATGCGGCAGGAAACAAGAATTGAAGATGGTCGCTCCATTTTGATCGGTGGAACGCCATCTTCAATTTCTTCGTTGAATGCGGATAGAACTCGGTCTGCCGTTGCGACCTGCGGACCGAGACAGTGGCCCGTCGTGCTTTAGAAATTATCGCCAATCAGCATGCCGTCCGAGCGATGGCCAAGACTTTGGAAGACGGCCGGTTCGAGGTTCTCGCTCATGAACCGTACGGAGCCGTCACCAAAGGCGAACTGAGCGCCGCCTGCGTGGAAACTGCCGAATCCACCAACTGCCAATGGTTCAGCGGCGACGAAGTTTGCATCGGGTTCCCTGCTGAATGCGGAATCGTTGTTGAGTCGGCTCGTATTCCGCAAACTCGATCTCGTTCCCGATCCCCAACCGAGATCATCCAGATCAATGAACTTCTCGCCCACGAAAATCGTGTTGGAGCTACCATCGGGGATGTCTTGATAGCGGATCGCGCTATTCAAGAACATCACTCCCGAGTTATCGGTGTCGATGGGCTCCTCCGTCGAGTTGTGACACGCTGCGTAGTTCGTCACTGCGATCTCAACGGCAGGTGGCACGGGGTCATCGAAGTCAACAATGTGATCTCCGCTTTCTCGCACTTGAGGTCCGGGGCTGGAGGGGCAAAAGTAAGTGTTCAATGCCACCGCCCGTACCTTCGCGTTTTCCGGTGCATAGATACTCTTGGAAAAATCGAATTGTCGAAACATTTGCACCTGTTCGACATACGGTAAGAGTTGCACCATCCAGCTCATGTGATATCCCTCAGGAACCGAGCGGATGGGTCCGGTGGGATTGACGACGCCGGGTGGCAACACCTCGTAGGCGTGTTCGTAGTTCAACAATGCCAACCCGATTTGTGCAAGATTGTTCTTGCAGGTTGTCCGGCGGGCGGCTTCACGTGCCTGTTGCACGGCCGGTAGCAGTAGGGCAATCAGAATGGCAATGATGGCGATCACGACCAATAACTCAATCAGTGTGAAGCCACGTGAATTCTTGGTGGGACGATTTGAACAAGTTGTTCTCATGGAGTTCTCCAGGGCGATGGGTGTGTTAGGAATTTGGTTTCTCGGCGACGGCCGGACGCGGCGGCATTGGTGATTGGTCAATCGTCACGGTGACGGTTCTCGTGCGGCGGATCGGTGTGGCAGAGTCAATGGGGAAAAACGCCGTCACGGTGACTTGCGAACGATCATCCTCTAATAGTTCAATCGTGACCTGACCACTCTCAAAGCCGTTCAAGTCGTCCGCGGGAATCGTCCATGTTTCACCGGAGTAATCCGGATCACGGCGAAGTTGGAATGCCGCTCGCGAGACGCCCGCTTCCGCCAACCATGTGGCTTGTTCGAGATGCAGTTCTTGACGTTGTTGCGTTCGAATCGCGAATGTCACCCGCGCCAAATGCAACACCAAAAAACTTGCGAGCATCAGGCAAACCATGGCGATGACAATGATCCCGCCACGACGTTGATGAGTTCGTCTTTGAAAACGATTCATGGCGTGTCTCCCTCGCCAACTGCGGGCGATTCGTAACGATGGTTCCGCGCTAATCCCGCGACGATCTGATACTCACGTCGTGATTCCGTCTCGGGGGCAGGGGAGACCGGCCCCGACAATCGATGCACCCGCAAGATTGCCAATGGTGTCGATTCGGCTTGGTCCAGAACGAATATCACACGTGTTGCTTCGGGGAGCCGAAACTCGTCGGAGTGCGTGGTTTCGTCATCGTTGTGAACCGTGCGTGATAACTGCTCGTTTTCAAAACTCCATGTCACGGCCTGCGATTCGGACGTATGAAACTGAATTCCCGTGACCATCTCATCTTGGTTTTGAATGAGTTCCGCGTTGGCCGCTGCGTGGGCATCCTGGCGAAATTCATCGACCATTCGCCGTGAACTTCCCGTCGTCTGCATCGTATTACTGATCGTTTTCTCGACTTGATACAGCCGAACGATCATCGCAACCGAGACAGCGGAAATCGTCGCCCCAATGCTGATGGCCATCAACACTTCGACGAGCATCGAACCGCGACGTCGCAGAGTTCGTCTCTGATTCATAGCTCCTCTCCTGTGGGGTAGACCCAAGTGGTCAAGCGGATGGGAGCCAACTGCTCACCGGCGGTTCCCTGCCAACTCAGGAGTACACGAATCTGCTTGGCATCGTCTCGGGGTTCCACCTGAACTTGTAATTGGGCATCCGGAAGTTGGTCGGCAATTGATGTCGGTAGTGCAATTTCCGCCGCCGTCTCCGAGGTGATTTCATCCCACGGTTTGAGGGTGATCCGTTCGAGTACGTTCGAGGCCGTCATCAACGCTTCGGTTTGCCGAGCGTTCTGACGGTCTGTCGTCATCGCGATACGCAGTGTTGGAACCGCAACGACGAACATCGTGCTCAACAAAATGGCCGCCATGAGAAGTTCGATCAATCCCAATCCGCGACGTTCTGAACGTACCGTTGAGTGAAAGACACAATTCAAAACCAAGGTCCTTTTCAGTATTCGTGAAACACAACGGATTAATCACGACAGATCGTTAAGCAGCTTCACCAGCGGCATGAACAGACTGATGACGATAAATCCGACGAAGATACCGATGGCGAACAGAATAAATGGGCGTACGATTTCCAAGAGAATTTCCCAACGGTCGCCGCGACGCTGTTCGATTCGAGATGCGAGTTCCTCCAACGCCCAGGGCAAATTCCCGAGTCGTTCGGCGGCGTGGAGAATTCGGGCTTCACGGAGTGTGAGGAACCCCTCATCGACGAACGCTAGCCACACATCGTTACCGCTTTCGGCGGCCTGCCGGAGTGCCAAGATTCGGACGGAGAATCGGGAGTTTCCACTGGGACGAGCCAATGTCGACAAAACGCCGGCTAACGGTCTTCCAGCGGAAACGGCGTCACTCAGAACTCGCAGGATGCTCGGTGCCCGGGCTCGTACCGGACGAAAACTCTCGACCAATCGTGTCCACCAATACCAACGACGCCAAAGCAACCGTAACAACAGCCCGACGAACGCCAGGAGAAACGGATAAATCGCATACCGAACCATGAAGTCGGAGAAACTCACCGTGAGCTTTGTCATCGCGGGGAGTTCCGTCGCAAAGTCTTCAAAGATCTTTTTGAATTTCGGGATGATGAAGACCATGATGAAAGACACCACAGAAGCCATCACTACCAATAAAACAAAGAGATACAAAAAGAACCCCAGCCAGGACGTTCGTCTCTGTTCCTGTTCGACCAACGCAGTGGCTTGATGTTTGAGAGTACTTGCGAGTGTGCCAGACTCCGCACCGGATTGTATTGCGAGTTGCACGTCGGGCGGGAACAAGTTCGGCACTTGGTCCAGTGCGTCGGCAATGGGCATACCATCATCGAGGTAGTCCGCGAACATTTCCGTTCGCCGACTCCATCGCGGAGCCGGAGAATCGGCAGCGACCGCGCGTACGGTGTCGGAGATCGGCATATTCTGCTCGACCGCAGCGGAGAGCATCCAAAGCAGACTGCTTTGTCGACGTCTGCGAGCCCGCATTAAAAACGGCTCGAACAAGTGGGATGGATTGAGGCTCAGCCAGTAAAACATATTCGGCGTCTTTGGCAAATCGAAGAGTGGTCAACTCAAGTCGTTCAACAGGCTCATCAATGGCAGGAACATCGCAATGACGAACCATGCGATCGTCCAACCCGTTATCAGAATTACGACGGGTTCTAGCACCGGTGCCAGTGCAATCACACGGACTTCGGAACGGTTTTCGTAGTCGTCGGCGAGTGTGGACAATGTCTGCCCGAGATTGGGTCGCCGACCGACGGCTGTAAACACTTGAATCAAGCTGGGGGGAAACCGTGAAGCCACTGCAAATGGCAGATCATCGGGTCCTCGAGTTTCCAACTGCTGGGCCAATTGCTCGACATCGATTTCCATCGCGTCATCGTTCGTTGCTCTTGCGGCCAATCGGACGGCTTCCGGCAACGGTGTGTTGTTCTCGACGAGCAAACTCAGCATCCGTGTAAAACGGGCAAGCGTCATGTGACGCAGCGTCGGCCCGATGATCGGTACCCACCGCAAGACTCGTTGTTTCCAAACCGACCACTGCCCGGCTCTGGCAATTCTCACCCCTAAAAAGAAGAGGATCAACAAGACCGCCAAGATCAAAATTCCATACGTCCGAAGCGTGTCGGACAACGAAAGAACCGCTACGGTCAACCCGGGCAGCTCCGTGTTGAAATCAATGAAGATGCTTTTGAACTGGGGAACCAATATCAGTAGGAATACGAGCAGCACCGCGATACACGCCGCCCCGACGACGGCTGCATAACCTATGGAATACATCGCCTTGTGACGCAGTTCCATGTACTTGCGACTCTGCTTCACATACTCACTGAGAACCTCCCCAATCCGACCGGAACGCACGCCAACCTCGACCAAGGCACGCAATTCGCTGGGTGCCCCCGGTCCGTCGAGAGCCTCGTCGAGTGAATCGCCTCGATCCAATCGTTCCGCGACCCGTTGCAACGCCCGTTTGGTTTGGCCTCGTGGGATTTCTTCGGCAAGAATTGATAACCCAGACGCTAACGGCAAATCGGCGGCGGTTAATTCCGCGAGGTGCTTCCCTAGTTCGAAATCGGTTTTCGAAGATCGGTGAAGTTCCGGTTCGTCCGCATCGTTCCGGTCGACTTCCGTAATCGATTCGACCGTCCACCCCAACCCGGTGAGCTGGTTTCGTGCGTCGGCTTCGTCACGAGCGCGAATCCGTCCCGTGTTGCTGCCACCGTCGATGTCGATCGCTGTGTAATCAAATTCCGCCATATTTCCGCTCGTCGTCGGTTGAGAATTTCCCAGGGCAAACAGACTTTCACCCGATGAACCCGCTCATCACGAGAGCATTTTCAGCAATTGCGTGAATGGCCAGAACACTGTGAGGCAATAAAACACGGTGACGCCGCCTCCCAAAATGACCGCCGCCGCTGCGGGAAACACAATGCGAATCCACGCGATTTGAGACTCCGCTCGCGTTCGATACATTTCTTCCGCACTCTTAAGCGACTGCACTAGTTGCGGTTGCTCTGCCGATCGCGAGAGCAACCAATGCAGAAACGGAGGCATGCCCGGGTGACGACTGGGGCGTCGTCGTCCGAGTCGCAAATCGTCGGCGAGTTGCTCACTGGCGATTCGCAAACGGGAATCCGGCATTGCATCGGCGGCGAGTTCAATGGCATCGGGCAACGGTACGCCGTGTTCGATCATGATAGAAAGCAAATTCGAGAACGATGCGTAGCCGAACTTTCGATTGACCGAATCCACGCCGGGAATCCACGCCAACGGCCGACTCAGCCCACGAAAGTGCAACGAGCCTGATCGCTGAATGACGATCCACCACAGAAAGATCAGCAGAAAGACTGCCGGTCCCATCCACCACCACGCCGCCATCGATTCGGCTAAGCTCACGAGCACTGTCATCAGCCCGCCGGCTTCCAAATGGAACGATTCGAAAGTCGCGTGCAGGATTCGCACCAGGATCGGCAGAATTAATCCCACGAACAACGCATAGGCAGTCATCATCACAATCAATGGATAGATCAGAGCGACCGCAATCCGATGCCGTAACCGACCGATTTCCTCGGCGTGTTCCGCGAGCGATTCCAACGCGACCGGCAACCGATTCGAACGCAAACCGGCTTCGACGACGGCCTGATAACTGGCGGGCAATCGTTTGCCTTCCGCACGAATTGCTGATGGAAGCGTTTCACCTTGTTTGAGTCGGGCTTCAACCCGCTGGGCCAATTGGACGACTTGCCCTCGTTGCGTGCGGGCAAACGTTTGCAAGCCGTCTTCCAACGGCACACCCGCTTTGACCAACGCAATGATTTCGTCGTTGAACGCAATCAACTCTTCGAGTGGAATCGCCCGCTCGTCACCAGTCATCGGGTTTCCTTTGATCCAAAAATGCGTAGGAATTCCGCGGGGGAGGTCCGACCATCTCGGACAGCGTCCAACCCAGAATCCCGAAGTGATCGCAGTCCATGAGCCTCGGCGGTCTTCTCCAACGTGCGAGAATCCCGGTGTGAGGCCATTTCCGGCCCAACGCCGTGACGCTCCGGGTCCAAAAACTCGGTCACAATGAACCGCCCGGCGTAACCGGTGAAGCGGCACTGTTCACAACCGATTGGCTTTCGGACGGTTTCCACAGGCAGACCGAATCGGTCGGCGGAATCCCGGGATTCTTCCGCACATTCACAGAGTCGCCTCATCAATCGTTGACACAACACCGCCGCCAAACCGCTGCGAAGTAGATAGGGTTCGATATCCATATCCAACAGCCGACCAATCGACCGAACCGCGCTGCCGGCGTGAAAAGTCGTCATAACTAGATGACCGGTGAGTGAAGCCTGGAACACTGTTTCGGCGGTTTCCCGGTCTCGGATTTCCCCGACGAGTAGTGTATCCGGGTCTTGTCGCAACACACTTTTTAATCCGGTTGCCAAGTCAAATCCCGCATTGGGATTGACCTGTGTTTGATCCGCTCCCGGCACGACGACCTCGATGGGGTCCTCCAAAGTCACCACACTTCGCTGCCCGGCTGATGTGGCAATGATCTCCCGTAAGGTGGCATAGGCGGTTGTTGTTTTTCCGCTGCCGGCCGGTCCTGTCAGAAGAATCACACCGTCCGTTTGACCGATGAGCTGACGAAGCTCGGCAACCACTTCGGTTGGCAAACTGAGTTCGTCCAACCGCCGATAGCGTCCCGCACCAACAAACAAACGAATAACGGCTTTCTCGCCAAACAGCGTTGGAAATGTACTCAGCCGTGTTTCCGTGTCCGAACCGGCTGTGGGCAGTTTTTCGTTGTTGTCGTCGTCCCGCCACGGGCGAATTCGACCTTCTTGGGGAATTTCCGTCCGATACGTCAGCAAATCCGCGAGAACTTTCAGCCGAGCAATCACCTGGGGACCACTTTGCCGAGGAAACTCACAAATCCGCTGCAAAACCCCGTCGAGCCGCCATTTCATCGCCAACGCATCGGCGGTTGGGACCAGGTGGATATCGCTCGCGCCCGCCGTTCGCGCTTCGCTCAGCACCGTCTCGACGAGCCGAGGCACATCGACGGGCATCGAACTAAACGAGGCAAACGCATCCGCGAGCGACATGGGTTTCCGATCTGTTCTTGATGAAAACGACACTTTGAAAATCAGAGCCGTGACACACAACCAAAAAACTCAAATTCCGAGTATTGATCTTCCAGCATGCAGAGAGACCGGCTCACCACGCGGATTTGTTTAGCGGATTTTGCAGAATCTTTCTGCTATTGTTCCTCTCTGGTTCTTGCCCACAAACTCTGGCCCCCTGCGTCACAATGCGGACCGTTCATCTCATCACGCGATTAATTATCGGCGGTGCTCAGGAAAATACACTGCTGACCGTGGAGGACCAATTCCGCGATTACCAAGATGAGGTGACGCTTATCACTGGACCGGGATTAGGGCCAGAGGGAAGTTTGATCACACGAGCCGAACGCGGCGGATTCGATTTGCGAATCATCCCGCAGTTGGTACGGAACATCCGACCGCGAGCGGACTGGCAAAGCTACCGTGAGTTCATTCGGTTGTTGCGCGAGATCAAACCTGAAGTCGTGCACACACACAGCTCGAAAGCGGGGATTCTTGGGCGGATGGCGGCCGCGAAACTCGGCATCCCGGTGGTGCATACGATTCACGGAGCGTCATTCCACCCGTATCAGAATCCGCTCGTGAACCGCGTTTACACAAGCCTGGAACGCCGGGCGGCGAAGCAGTCGACGAAGATCATTTCCGTCTGCGATGCGATGACGAACCATTACCTCGCTGCGGGCGTCGGGCGTCCCGAGCAGTACGTCACCATTTATAGTGGCATGGAAGTCGAACCATTTCTCACGCCGCCCAAACCGCGTAAGCAAGTACGAGAGGAATTCGGCTTCGGACCGGATGACATCGTGGTTGGCAAGATCGCGAGGCTGTTTCATCTGAAGGGGCACGAGGATATTGTTGCGGCAGCAGCGAAAGTTTGTGGTCGGTATCCGAACTTGAAGTTCTTGTTCGTTGGTGACGGCATCTTGCAGGACGAAATCCGGAATCAAATCGCCGCCGCCGGATTGACGGATCGATTTGTTTTTACAGGACTCGTCCCCCCCAACCAGGTGCCGGAGTTGATCCACGCCATGGACATCGCCGTCCATGCCAGCCTGCGAGAAGGATTGGCGCGGGTGTTGCCTCAAGCGTTGATCGCGGGCAAGCCGGTGATCACGTATGATATCGACGGTGCCCGCGAAGTCGCGATCCCCGGCGAAACCGGTTACCTGTTGCCCCCGCGTTCGGTCGACGGCATCGCAAACGCCCTGACCGAACTCGTCGAGCAACCAAAGTTACGCACCCAACTCGGCCAAACCGGTCGCGAACGATTCACCGAACAGTTTCGTCATGAAACGATGACACGGCGCATTCGAGAAGTTTACGCCGAGATCTTGAGGAAATGCGATGTCTGAAAGATTCGTTAAGAACGGCCTCTACTACGTGTGTCACGGTCTTCACTCAGGTTCTCAACATGGCTGCGTCATCCACACTTACCAATTTATGAAATGCGAATGCCCGCTTTGCATCCCCGGGAATGACTTGAACCCTGATAAGTGTTGGTTTCATGTTTATGGCCGATTTTCCAGGTCTGGTAGGCACCGAGTTCTGTCCTTTCAGACTTGTGAAGGTGCCAAAGCGTATCCGATGCTGACCTTTGACGAACTCGTCGCAGAGATTTCGCGATTTAAGAGTTCGATCGATTAAACATTCAATAGCTAGGAAACATCATGTTCGATTTAGAAGCAATCCAAACCGCGTTGCGGGAGTTTGGGTGGGATGGTTGGTTTTTGTATGACTTTCGCGGGTCGAATGTGTTGGCTGGGCGGGTGTTGAAGCTCGATCCGTCGCAGATGGGGTCGCGGCGGTGGGCGTATTGCATCCCGGCGAACGGGGAGCCGAAGAAACTCACGCACCGCATCGAATCGGACGCGCTCGATCATTTGCCGGGTGGGAACACGATTTATCTCTCTTGGCAGGAATTCGAATCCGGCATTGCTCATCTGCTCGATGGGATGCAGAAAGTCGCGGTGGAATACTCGGAACGCGGCGGCAATCCGTATGTGTCCAAGATCGATGCGGGCACGTTGGAACTCGTGCGGGAGTGTGGCGTGGAGCCGGTTTCGTCGGGGAACTTGATTCAACTCTTCGAAGCGGTGCTCTCACCGCGTCAACAAGAGTTGCACCTCGGAGCGGCTCAGGTCACGGATTCCGCATTCACGAAGGCGTGGCAGTTCATCCGCGATGGCGTGCAAAACGGCGGCAGTGTGACGGAGAAAGCCGTCGAGCAGGTCATCATGGATCACTTCGCCGAGCACGGCATGACGACCTACCACCCACCGATTGTCGGCGTCGATTCCCACAGCGGTCTGCCGCATTACGAGACCGGCAGCGGGGCGGATACGAACATCCGCGAAGGCAGTTTTGTGTTGGTCGATTTATGGTGCAAACACGACGACCCCGATGGCATCTACAGCGATCTCACCCGCACCGGATACGTCGGCACGGAAGTCCCGCAGAAATACACGGACGTGTTCAACATCGTCGCAGCGGCTCGGGATGCAGCGGTGGAATGCGTTCGGTCCGCATTTGCGAAGGGCGAGGAACTGCCTGGCTGGAAGGTCGATGCGGCATGCCGGAAGGTTATCGACGACGCCGGTTACGGACACGCGTTCGGACACCGCACGGGTCACAACATTGGTCGGGAAGTCCACGGCAACGGGGCTCACATGGATAATCTGGAAACCCGCGAAGATCGGTCCGTCATGCGGAACACGCTGTTTTCCATCGAGCCAGGAATTTATCTGCCGGAATTCGGGATTCGCAGCGAAATCAACGTGCTCATCGAAAATGACGGCACAGTGCGTGTGACCGGGGGCATTGGGAACGCGGAGCCACAATCGGCGGTCATTCCGATATTGAAGATGTGAGAGAATCCGGCATCAATACAACATATCGCGTTCTTCTTCCGCAACGCGTTCGTGAGGAATGGGTTGATGCGGAATCGTTTCCGGTGGAAGTGGTTCAGGCGGTGCTTGCGGGTCCGGTTGGAAAATGTCGCCGGTCTTCGGGGTGAGTTCCTCGTCGGCTTGCATTCGGTCGGCGTGGATGTGCTTGGTCCGCAGGCGATCGTACGGATCAACGATCAAACCGGTGTCGATCAGGGTCAACCAAGTCAGTAACCCTAGGAATCCGAAGCAACCAATGTTGGCATGGGCGGCTTTGCCGAACACCTTCATGGCACTCCCGGCGGATCTCTTGAGCTTGATCCGCGTGCCAGACCACTGCACGCTGTAAAGTTCATCCAAAATGAGGTGCGAGAGAAACCCGACCGCCACACCACTGGCCATCAGCAATTTGACGGTTTTGTCCTCGCTGAGATAGCCTAGATAAACCAATTCCGCGGAGATGAGCAACGCCGGAATGCTGTGAAACATGCCACGATGCACGGACAACCGGCGGATCATCGTCGCACCGCCGTATCGAATGATGGCGTACAGAATGACCGCGACCAAAATCGCCGCGTCGACCGATCCGAACAATCGGACCAATCGGCGAATCACGATCATCGGTACAACCGCACCGACAAGTGCTGAGATCTCACGAACCGGTCGGCCGCCGTCGGCATCCAAGTCGGGCAACATTCCACCGACCCAGGTGAGCACACCCGCAAGTGCCGCTTGCACAGGCGTAAACCCCAACCCCATGGTCGCCGCCGCACCAACCGCGACACCACAAAGTCCACTGACGCTAATATGTTCACGATAACCCGCCATCAAAATCCCTCCGGGCGGGACGATATCACGACCAGTACCGAGCGACAATGGCGTTTTCGAAGCCAACCCGTTCCCACGAAATTGCGGTTCTATCGTGGATTTCGCTGCTGAACTTCAGTCGAATTCCCGAAACTCATGAGATTTCCTGAAAATCGTTGGGGATATGCACATTCTACGCGAAAGGGGAAACAGCCGTAACTAGGGGCGTGTTTTTGCATTGTGACGGAAACAAGCCTCTTGCTTGCCCTCTGACATGGTTTAGAATGGAAGGAGTAAGGGATTTGCATCCCAACTGTTCCCCTTCCGTCCGGGAAAAGGGTCATCCCGGTCCGGTGCCGCAACCAGTCGTCTGCGGATACGGAAACTTGAGTCGTCAGCCGGCGGAGACTTGTCGATTATGCCAAAGAAATATCACAGCCTGGAAGAAGCCGCTCAGCTTGTCGGTATCAATACGGACGAATTGATGAAGCTCAAGGACGCCGGCGACATTCGTGGCTTCGCAGACCGAGGCACGTGGAAATTTCGCGAAGATGATCTGGAAGAATTGAAGCGAACCCGCAATTTCGATTCCAATCCGGATGTTCCGATTCTCACCGACGACGATCTCGAAACCGAGGAAGATCGATCCGTTTTGGCCGGTGAGGAAGATTCCCTCGGCGAAATGCCGACCGTAATTCGGGGCGAAACGCCGAATATGGCCGAACACAAATCCGATAGCGATGTTCGGTTGATTTCCGATGACGACCTGACAACCGACGGCGGACCAGTCACGGATGATTCCGATAGCGACGTGCAATTGTATGATTCGTCTCCGTCCTTGGTAGACGATGACGACAGTGACAGCGATGTCGGTCTGATGGGCGGTACCGAAAGTGATCTTCGGTTGATCGACGACGACAGCGACAGCGATGTGCAACTGATCGAATCCGATGACGACAACGACGCAACACTGATCGGCCCTGACGATCACACCGACAGCGATGTGCGTTTGATCGACATCGACAGCGATAGCGATGTCACACTGGTTCCCGATACGGGGAGCAGCACGGATTCGTCGTCATTTGAATCGTCAGTGTTTGAAGACGAGGAAAGTGGCGTCTCGCTTGGCGAAGGCAGCAGCATCAAGTTGGCCTCCGAGAGCGGCATTTCCCTGGAAAGTCTCGATAGCGGGATCGACCCGGATCGCCCGGACAGCGACTTGGCATCGAGCGGAATGCTGGACGACGGCGACGATAGTGGACTCACGTTGGACGTGGACGATAGCGGCATTGCCCTCGAAGGTTGGGACGACAGCGGAATCACACTCGAAAACGATGATGACGACGCCTTCGTCCTCGGCGACGATGACGACAGTAGTTTCGCCGGTCCCGCCGACAGCGGGATCGCATTGGAAAGTCTCGAGGACAGCGGGATTGGTCTCGAAAGTGGCTCAGTCGATATGGGTCGCACCGTTCCCATGATGGACGCGAATGATGACCTCGATCGCGACGACACCGCGATGGAAGTGCCCGTTCTCGGTGGGGAAAGCGAATATGAACTCGCCACCACAGGGTCTGACGACAACGTCTTGATGTTCGACGATGAGTCAGACTTCAACGAAGACGAAGCCACCGTGCTCCGGAAAGAAGCGAAGTCCAGTGAGGAATTCGATCTCACGGGTGGCGACGACTTCGATATGGAGGACGACTTCGACGACGATTTCGGTTCCGAAGACGAACTTGCGACCGCCGCTGATGAAGACGAAGACGAATTCGCCACCGCGGACATGGGTTTCGAGGAAGCGGACGATCTCGACGCCTTCGGCGATGACGAGTATGACGAATTCGACAACGAATACGACGAAGGTGAAAGCCACGCCGACTTTTCGCCGGGAGTTGCCGGTGGTGGTCAGCAAATGGTTGTTGCCGCCCCCGAAGCCGAATGGGGTGGCGGAGCCTTCGCAGGCTTGGCAATCTCCACATTGTTGATGGCCGTCTGTGCCATGATGATGTTCGACCTCGTCCGCTCCATGTGGTCCTGGCAGGACCCGTCCGGCTTCAACAGCACCCTGCTTGGGATTGTCAAAGACATGATCAAGTAGTTCGCAAAACCACGGCTCAACAAAAACCGCGTGCTCGGCTATCAGCCAGGCACGCGGTTTTTGCATTGACGCATGCAATAGTAGACGAGTGTCATCAAACCAACCGTTTTTCGCGTTGCTCTATGCAATCGACGACCGTAAGTCGTGACTTATGAAGCTGGTCAAGATGCGAGATTGCGATACTTATTCCATACAAGAACAAAATCAAACGTCCCGCCTGCTTTCAAGGAGAACTATTCCTTAGTTCCCAAAGCATGTTCTCTGTCGAATACAAAAGACGGCGAGACATCGTGGTCCGGAAACCACCCCTCTTGAGTATCTGGGGGACGATTCAAAATGTTTTGGTCATGACACACACGCATCCAAAATGGTTCTAAACTCGCAATCTGGCGAATGGGGCCGACCGAAGAAAGTCGGTCGTGCTGCTCAGTGAATACCGTTTCTATTTGATCCACCGGCTCAACACAGGAAATAAATGAATTGCTCCCATGGTTCAAACTCCGAACCCGCCCACGAGCCCAAAGTAAGCCTCTGGGAAAGTTGAGGAATTCTCTGTCGACATAACGTGCCGAGCATTGAATCATATTTACAAACTCAGAGTGGAGAACATCATCATTATCTACTCGCGTTGTGATCACGTAGGAACTCTGACTAAAGAGGGTTGTCTGTTTCTTGATAAAATCTGCGATCACCTTAAGTTGCTTCGCCCCCTCCAACCAAAGAGTTTTCGTTCGGCCATTCTCGTAAGCCGTCAACCGCCTTCGCCAAGAGGCCGGAGTCGCTTTATTGCATAAGAGCAGCCAAGTAAAGTTGTTGTTCGACTGACTTCGAACAGACGGTAGTGTGAACTGTTCAAATAACTTGATGCGATGCTCAAGCCAATCAGGATCGAGATTGCCCAGGTTGAACCGAGTCAGAAGGAGATGCGCGAAGGAAGGTGGGGATTGCGATTTGCGAGACGAATGAATTCGATCGTTCGTGCCGATGCGTTGGGGGATCTCCGGGATCGTTTCCACATCCGGACTAGCATCGTGAGGTGTTCCATCCAGAAACTCCATCAGCTCATTTTCATTCACGACCCGCATCAACTGATTGCGTTGCTGCTGAAATCGCGACCAAGTCAATGGACCTTTCACGTGAATTGGCGCCGAGTTCGGCCGAGGGATCACGATTCCAAGCCCCCAATCTCCCTCGAAAACGCATGTATCGCATTGGTCCATTTGACGCAACTCAACAATAGCCTTCCAGACATCTCCGGTCCACCCCCCGGATTGTTTCTGCCGAAGTTGATGAGCCTCACATTTTGGCAAGCAATCGTGAAGAACAATCACGCCGTTAGGCGTAAGTCTTGCCAAGCTGTTGTGCACATCCCTCAACACCTGTTCGTGCAGATGCAATCCGTCAATGAAAATCACATCGAATTGGTCTGTGCACGTCTGAAAGAACTCATCCGAAGTCGCACGGACAGTCCCCCCCCGAACCGGGTCTACCCCCACCTTTGTTCGTGCTTGAACCGCATTAAATGTACGGTTCGAAGCGCAACCGATCTCGAGGTATCGTCCATCAGAGCACTGCGACAATAGATGGTTGATTAGGTGAACTCGATTCATAGCCAATCCTGAACGCATGAAAGGATCAGTCGGGACCGGAACTTGGTTTCCTCGCGACTGCGGGGTGGAAAGTTTTAATCGTCTTCCTTACGGCCCAAGAAGTAATTGGACACGGCTTCGACCATCTTCGACTTCCGGCGGAGTGCAGAATCTGTCCATCGCCAAATTCCGACCTCTGGATCAATCTCCAGATCCTGACCCGGATCGAATCCTCCATCAAAGAGATGACGCCATCGGTCACGATAAAGCCGATTTTTCAAGGAACCATGATAGAGATGGCGAACAGTCCCGCGCGTTGATGCGATTCTTCCTCCGCACTTACGATAGACGTCGATCGCTTGCTTAGCCCATTCGTGTGCCCAAGCATCTGTCATCATGGGTAGCTTGCCATGATCAAGCCGTCCTTTGAGAGCCCAAAGATAAAGGGTGTCGCCGCCTCCCATGATATGCATATCGTGGATGGGCCAAAGTTTGCGACGGAAGGCCCATCCTCCGCCCGGGAATAAACCGTTGTTGGTGGGGTTCGCGACAACAGTATTTTGCTGCTTGATGACTGCTCCCGTCGCCGACAACAAACTGACTTGCGTAAAGAGTTGCACAGCGCGATACCGCTCCAGCAGCCGACGCGTTTCGTCGTACCAAGCAGGGTTATCAAACAACAGGTCGCAGTCGATATAGCCGACCGCATTATAGTGAGACGGGACTTGCTCTTGAGCCAGGTTCAATAACCGCTCTTTTTGCCAGAGTTGATGATGGGCGCGTTTCCCTCGGACTCGAATTGTTCGCTCCGCTTCGATCGTGAATGGGTCGTCGTCGAACGCTAGTTCTATTGTCCAGAGGTGGTTCGCGATCTCCCCTAGTCCTTCGCGGAATCTTTCATAATTCTTTCTTTGAGTTTGATACCCGGCGGGATTGAAAAAGCAAGTCACAAACGCGAGAGCGACTTCTGAGGTCGAGTGAGAGCCATTCGGTTCGACGTTAGTCGGCGAACCGTTGGTCTTCACGATAGGATTGCTTGCGATCCGTTTGTCGGTCCCACTGCCCTTTTGGAATTGGGGTGGATGAGGACCTCCTGCAAACCAGTTTGCCCGCCGTTTCCCTCGGGTATTGGCTGTGGGCCAAATCGTACTACTTTCCCCAATGTGCTGAACCAAGCTTGGGTTCGGGTAGTAGATATCCAACTTGTGTTGACGAGCCCACCGTCCAATAGCCACATCGATATTCGCCTGCCGCTTGGTTTGAAAACAGTGATCGACAATGGAGGCGTCAGCCAAAATACGACGAACAGCCTGATTCGGAAAAACGAATGCTAGTGCCCCCCACGTCCATTGGGTGTGACTTTGGTGCCAACCGGCTACGAATCGGTTATAGGCGGAAGAGCAATAGAGCGAGATGGCAGCGATATTCGGCCCTGGCCACAGTATGGTTTCCAACCACTCTCTCAAATTCTCTTTGTCGTAGAGGACTGCATCATCCTGGAGCATGAGATAGGCATCTGCATTGGGGTCCTTCAAAAACAGCTCCGAAAGAGCTAGCAGGAAATTTCCCCAAGCACCCGCACGCCGTTCCCGATATGTGACCGGAAGATGGGAATGATGGGCGGCAATCGATGTTCCCTGATCGACAAATAGCGTGAGATTCGGCCACCCGGCTCTGATAATCGAGTCGACACAGATCTCTAACGTCGGCTCCTTCCTTGGTGACGTCGTGACACCGACAGCCCAACGCGAAATCTTCGGCCCAGATTGGGACGCAGCCGGTATGAGATCTCGAATTCGGGTGAGCTGATTCTCTGATCCATCACTATAGTCATAGCAATAATGGCAACTTCGTAATGTCGTGTGCTCATGATTGAAGTGTTGACAACCAAGAATAGTCGGGTCTGTCAGATCAGACTCACACCCAATAGTCTTTGGTGATTCAACGGGGCCGATGTGGATACAGGTGCGGGGATCCCGCTCGAATCTCAAATTCTCCGTGATGGCGGATCGTCCGAACTTCCATTCAAGATTATCTTCGGCGAGTTTCCGCAGTTTCTTTGCGTCCTCAATTGAGACGTGCTGATCCCTACCCGATTCGACAATGTCTCTTGCGAACTTGAACAATTCTGAAGCGACGATCGGATTCAGAGTTGCAGATTCTGTTTCGAGACGTCGACAGGATTCGCAAATGTGTCGTGGGACCTCTGCAACTCGATGATCTGTGGTCTGAGTCAACTCGATGAGCCGCCCGCAGACAGCACGTTCCTCACAGTCAACGATCCGAACCGAACGACGAGAGGAACAAAGCTCGACTTCCCTGGATTGATACGGTGCATTCAGTATCGTAGATTTCGCGGCCTCCCGCGTCGGCGATTCGATTCGTTTCCGGTAGAGAGTGCCCGACTCGATTTCGATGTAATTCGAATCTGCGTGTAGTAAAGGAACTATCGGAGAGGTTGAACCAGGGGAACCATGCCCCTCTTGGATAGCAATGTATCCTCCGCGAACCAGGAGTCGGTCCACAACCAACTGCAGCAGTACATCCGCATGTTCCGCAACCGGCTGGCTCAACAGGACACAATCAATTTCCGGTTTTAATTCTTCGGCGAGAAGTTTGCTCAACCCGACGGCGTAGGCACTGTTTGAGCCGTCCTGACATTCATACAACCGCATGTTGCGATCAGTGTGATGCGATATATTCGCGAATTCTTGCAAATTGCTATCTGGCAGAAACCAGTGCAGGACTGGGAGTTTCGGTTTGTCATGCGGCTCCGATCGCATTGCTGAGATGTCGATCTTCCCAATGATGGCAACATGAGAGAGATGTTTGGCATTAATCAGCTGAGATGCGTACATGGAGAAAATCGCTTCTTCAACGTGCGATGTCTGTCATAACAATTGAGGTAGGGAGCACACCGACCACGACGATAATTGTTGAAGCGTTTATGAAGGACTCCCGAAGGACAGGAGCAACTCGTTTGTTGGGTTATGATCGCGTCAACCGGGAGTGCTTGCCATTAGACTTGAATAAGAGCGGAAGGGACAAATTGGCAGTGAATCTTCGTTGACTGCCGAAAAGAACTGAAAGACAGGTCGGCAAGAAAAACAGTTCGGCCCATCATCTGTTTTCTCCGAGGGATATGGTCGATGAGGTGATAGATTCTGGCGGCTATAGTGATTGAGAATTGAACATCACTTGAAATCATGAAACATGATTGATCACGAAATTCTGGATCGCCATCGCTAGCGATCACAGGGTGTGATCCAGTTTCGCACAAAACACGGTAAAAACAAGATACTAGTTGGAGACGCGAGGTGTCGATGACACCGCAAGTCCAATGGTGGATCGGTATAGCGGATACGGCTATGTGGAGAAAGTCAAGATGCTCCCCAACGCCACACGACCAAACCCGGGCGAACAAACTGACGTTGGAGGCCACGAACCCAACTAGTACTTTTTCAAATATCAGCCATTTTGTTGGTCATGCTCTCGCAAATGGAGACAGCTAACTGCCCTTATCGGTCTTTGATGACCCCTTCTTCTTACAGACGGACTTAACCACCTGCCCTGGCGTGTAATCGTCCATCCCTCTTGCACCTCCGCCGGGGTCTCTGCACTCGTAACCCTTCTTACAATGGCATTCCAATACGGTATTTCCTTCGTCTGAAATGAGGTACAAACAATAGCCATCAACAATAGCTCCACCACTGCTATCATAGGAGCAATCGTCGGAATTTTGCATGTTCATTTCCTTAGGAGTCTTAAGAGGGGGTGAGGTTCTATTATAGTCAATTCTTCAGGCTTGTACATACGATTCGAAAACCCGCGAAACCGAGGCTGACAGACTTGAGATTGGGTCGTCTGCGCATCGAATGTAGTGAAGAAGCGTGGCCGAGGAAATTGCTTCCGCGAATGACACCGACTGTACTTCGAGGGTGCTGAGGGTCATACGCATTTTGGCACCACTCTTCGACGTTGCCAATCATATCGAACAATCCAAACTGATTTGGTTTCAGCAACCCGACCTTTCGGAGTGCTTGGTTGGAATTATCTCTTCCCCAAGCATAGGCAGGCAATAGCGTGGCTAGTTCGCCAAAGTAACGACTTGTGGTCGTACCAGCCCGACAAGCAAATTCCCACTCATCCTCAGTGGGCAGCCGAAAGCCTTTTCGTTTGAGGTAGTCTGGATATGGTCTCACTCGCCCCGATTTCGTTTCCTGGTAACAGTACTGATCTTCAGGAATGTTTGCTTGTTTCGAGAGCCAAAGACAGTAGGCCATCGCATCCTCTTGATCGACGTAAGTCTTGGGCCTGTTCGGCTGGGAAGTTTCTGAGTTCTCATCAGACGGGGAACGAAATGCGTACCATTGGGCTTCGGTCACTTCGGTAGTTGCGATCCAAAACGGCTCGGGTAGTGAAACCTTCCTTTGAGTCTCACTCTGATCTTCGAATTCACGCTGGTCATCAGGGTTTCCCGCGAAATCGTTTCCCTGCGGCTCGATTCGAACCATCGTGTGTCCGCTCTCCAGAACCTGCCAAGCTCTCCCAGTTTTCTTGGGTGATGTGACCTGAAGATCGTCGGCGAAACCGTACACGTTTGCCAACCACTGCATGGCGGAGTGGATACCAGGATCTGGGTTCGCGTCAAATTCCTGTTTGACAAGTTCAATCAATTTGGATCTCGCATTGCCAGAGTCTCGATACTCCCCGAGAGCTAACGCGAGGGACAATTTCTCCGAAACATCCGAGACCGCAAGGTAACGATCGAGAACTGACTGAATAGGAACGCCGACTGGTCCCAAACGATGGATGAAATGGCTACGCAAGTCGATGTTTGTTGAGGGAGACAACAGATGCCAAACAGGGGCCGTCGGATCGATTCGCAACCAAACTGCCGCGACATTGGATTTTTCAGCACAATAAAACTTCAGTCGGGTAGTCGACGTTGGCACGAGTTCGACCGACTGCAACTCCCTTTTAAACAGGCTGGTCATACCCTCGCCGTGTCTCGTCGCTGCGGATGCGAGGACACTCAGTTGATCAAGTTGAGCCTCTTTGATGAGTTCCAATATCAAGGCCGGATCGCTGGTGAGAAGATCGCATAGGATGACTGCCGATGAGACCCTAACACGTTCTTGATCGGAAAAAAAACGCCGCTGGAGCACCGGAAGGAGCGCTGACCGACAAGGTTGGAACGGCTTGGTCCACTTTCCGATGTCATAGAGAGGTACGTCCATCAGACTATCGACGACCGCTTCCTGACTTTCCGCCCAGCGAGAATCTTGCGGCGACCATGTCGCTAAAGCCACCGCCGATCGTAGACGTTTTGCCTGAGGCGTGGTTGCGTCCTGCAACATCACCCAGAGTTTGCTTTCAATTTTATCAGCGTGAGGTTGAAGGGCATCGGAAATGACAGTGACCTCAGAATGCGTGCCAGAAAGCAAAGCGTCGACTAATGGATCAACCTGATCCGGATCAGATCTGAGGAGTGCAAGCCGATAGTTAAGGGTTTCTCGTCTGGAAAGTTTTGAAGGCGAGGCCAACAGTGTTTCGATTTGATGGTTGGTCCAATAATCAAATTTCCAAACCTTCTCGAGCAAGGGAGGGACTTCGTTGATCTCAGCCGAGCCGAGATGCTCGACGGCGGCAACCGAGCGGGAATGGCTGAGCCAGGCCCCGGTTGTGAAGACCGACAAGAAGACGAAAAGCCCGAACAACGCGAACCGTCGATAATGGTAGCGAGACGCGGACGTCATCATCTCCTTCTGCTGAGGCGTCCAGTCAGTGCGTGGAACCGAAAGGCGTATTTGGAGCCATTCTAGCCAGGTTGGAAATTGCCGGGACTCTTGCCCGGTGATCCAAAGATTGGTTCGATGGATGAGCCGAAGTTCCGCACGACCGCGACGAGTCACTTGTTTCCTCTTGGCGACCCAATCTCTGACTGCAGGGACGAGATAGTCATGGGTTAGTTCGTACCACGCCTGGGAACGACGGATTTCTTTCGAATCCTGTGATGAATCGGACTCGAGCTGAGTATCCTGTTCTGCACAAAAATCGACGGGTGTGATAAGACGGAGATGATCTCCAAGAATAGTGACCAGTTCATCAAACAGACCGGATTGACCATCGTACCCGGCAGCCTGTCTCAATTTATCAATTGATTGGGCGTTTCCTCGAATGCCAGTTTCGGTCGCAGGTAGGAGGCAACTCAGTACGCCAATCGCGGCGTGCAGATGAATCCGCTGCGTTTCCGGTGCCAACCGTGATGCAAACTGGTCCTCTAGAAACTGTACGCCGATTCCATGCAACCCGCCGATTCGTTGCAACTCGCTGGTCACCCAAGGGCGGTCAGACATCATCGTGGCGAGTATCACCAGCTGAATGCAAACAACACGATTGTCAGTTCCGGCTATCATATCGACAGCGGAATTCAGAAATTGTTCTTGCTCCGGTGTGGGCGGAAATTCAATCTGCTCGCAGCCCCGACCAAATCGTTCAAGAATGACTTTTGCCTGCTTTTTGCTGAGCAGGTCGATGATGGCGTAGTTTTTGGTGGTGTCTAACTCGGCATCCACCGCCAAAAGCAATCGTTTGAGCGATACGATAAACCCATCTCGAATGCAAAGAACAACTTGGAGTTGTTGTCCATCACATTGCCGAAGTGCGTGAACGAGTTCTCGTCCCTCGTCCTCCGAGTGGGCATAAAGCCATTGCTCGAATTGATCGATAATAATGAGCACTTTTTCATCGCGAGCAAGTAGGTCGGATTCCCGCAACTTGCAAAAGCTATCCGGAAGAGATAGGCCTCTCAGAAATGCAAATCGATCGACTAGTGCTTTTCGGAGGTCTTGCTCGGTCCGCTCAGCGGTCGCTCTGATGAGCACGGGACGAATTTGAGTTCTACGGAGCAAAGGCAGAAGACCAGCTTGAATCAGGGACGATTTCCCGCTGCCACTGAGCCCGCTGAGCACACCGATCCGGAAGGCGGATGGCCCTGTATCTGTCATCCGAGATGTCCAATAAGAAAGACACTCTGGGATTCCGTCGGCGTCGCGGATTCCTGGAAGTAACTCTAAAAAGGCCTCGTGGTCTTCGGCTCCAAATGACCTCAAGCTGGGTTTAACAACGCGATCAAGAGACGCATGGCCAACGCTCGAATGCTCTCGTTGGAGATCATCCAGCAAATCGCTTGCTGATCGGTACCGGCGATTGATTTCTTTGGTCAAGCATTTCAGGCAAATCCATTGCACATGTGTCGGTATGGACGGGTCAATTTCCCTGAGACCGCGGGGCTCCCGATATTCGATCTCTGCAAAAATCACATCCCAAGCTTCACCGAGAAACGGCCGCGTCTTAGCAAGCAGTTCGTAGAGAATGACGCCAATGCTCCAAATATCGCTACTGGCAGTCACTAAATGGGATTCGCCTCGAAGTTGTTCGGGGGACATGTACGCCACCGTGCCGGCGATTTCCCCCCTCCGCTTCCAACCGTCACGGAACCGCATCGCCAATCCAAAATCGACGATGTGGGGACACCCATCCTTGTCGACGAGAATATTGGCCGGTTTGAGGTCTCGGTGATATATCCCGCACTGATGAATATGGACGACGATCCGCGTGAGTTTAATAACGAGGTTGATGATCTCAGTGCGGTCAGGTTCGAATCGTCGAACGTACTCCTCGAGATTCCATCCATCGATCAGTTCTTGGACAATGAAGGGTTGCTCGTTGTCCGAGTTCACTTCGAGAATTCTCACAATCCCTTCCTGATGAATGCCCTGAGTCTGCCTGGCTTCAGAAAGGAACTGCTCGACATGCTTCGGCTGGCTGCACCATTTTTTTCGGAGCACTTTAATCGCGACCGGATCGGCTTCACCGGTTTTTCTGGCTTCAAATACTAGCCCGTACGCCCCCTTCCCGAGCAACCGACTGATTTGATAATCCCCAATCCGTTCTTTCTGCTCATCTTCATCATCCGATTCGTCGGCGACCTCAGCTTCGCCATCGTTGTCCTCGTAGAAATGGGAATGATCTGTCGCCTTGACCGTTTCCACTCCCTGCAGTGCATTGTTCTTTTTCTGTGTACCACTCGAATCGAACGAGGACTTCTCCGCCCTCGTACCGTCGACGGATTGGTCCTCTTCGTCGACACCGAGCTCGATCGGAATATGCGTCTCGAGAGGTGCAAGAAACCCCTCGCGTTCGGCTGCCTGATCTGCTTCGAGCAACTGCTGGAGTTCAAAAAACTGCTGGCTGTTTACCTGGCGTATTTTTTGAAGGACTTGATTTCGGGAGTCAGTTGAGAGAGAGAGAAGGTAACGAAACTGCTCCTCGATCCCTCCATCTGGGCTAAGTCCCGAGACATCCGTGCTCATTGGTTTTCATCCTTTGAAGCCACGATGTTGACGAGTTCTTCAAAGTGGGCACGGAACCGATAAGCACGATGCACCTTCACCGGCAAATAGAATGTGTTCGTTAGATTGAGCGGCATGACGGCGTCCATGATCTAAGACATTCTGCTTCCATTCCGTAGAAATCGATATAGCCACGCCCGAGCCAATCGCCAATCCCCTTCGACTTTGCTTTCAGAAATGGAGAGAACTTGGGCAATCTGCTTTGTCGTCAATCCCGCAAAGAACCGCATGAGAACGACCCGCTGGAGTTGTGGAAATTGCTCTTCGAGACTCACGAGGCCTTCCTCGAATTCGAGAAAGTCAAGGTTTCTCTCCGATTCAAGCGTCTCTAGTATGAGGTCAAAAGGCTCTCGCCTGTGCTCACCATCCGTCGTGCTGGATTGTCGCGATTCGGCTTGGTCAACGAGAATTTGACGAATCGCTCTGCCGGCAATGCCGAAAAAATGGCGACGTTCATCATCCTTAACCAGCACGTTGTCTGAATAGAGCTTCCGATACGTCTCCTGAACAAGTTCGCCGCTCGTAAAATTGGTCTGCTCCCTAGCAGCCAACTGTCTGGCCATGTCTTTCAGTTCTTCGCAGGCCAATTCGTAAAGTCGCGGGAACAACTCGCCCTCTTTACCAGTTTGAATCTGGTACAAAGGATGCGAGATGTCCGTGGAATTTGGCATTTTGAAAAGAGTGTGGATGAAGGGAAATTGGAAATGAGCAAGCGAACGACTTAATGAGTTATGAACGGTCGAAACCCTGCTATCCAGACTGCGCTCGATTTCCGCAGGGATTTGGAAAACGCCTGAAATTCGGTTGTTGATATCAAATCAATGTTGTGGCTCAAATCCTACCAGAAAGCCCCCCCGTTGTGGAGCATTTTTCATCGTCTCGATTGTCGTCGAGTCACACCAGGTGGTATGGATTCGGATGTTGCCCGGCTGATCGTGAAGTCGCAGTTGAACTCTAGCAGTGATGACCGGATACTCAGTTCTCCACATCCCGCGTGATTCAAACCGTTGCTCGATTGGAGATCCCCCCATGCAATTTGGGAGACACAACCCATTAACGAAATCTCTGCCGCAATCACGATACAGAATAGCAACGCTCATACTGTTGATCGTGACACCAGTCCTGTCAGCTTGCTCGTTCAAAACTGGGCATGCGGCCGGACCACGGAGCGTCCCCAATGTTGTGCTAATACTTGCGGACGATAAGTATCACCAGCCCAGTCGATTTGTCAGAATCACCAACGCCCGTGGGACGAATCTCCATGAAATTTGCAGTTTACGTTTTAGACACAAGCTGTCAAATCCCGTTGAATTGAGAAGAATTAACTACACTTTGCTACAGACCTTGTCACCGGGCATTGGTCTCTACACATCTCAGGAGGAATCTTGGAAGGGTAAGGCTTGGTAGGCGAGTTGTTGGAGTTGATGGATGTCGAAATCGGTTTGGGTGAATAGGTCGTGCATGGCGAGCAGGACCATGTAGCCAGCGAGCAACGCGGGAGCGGTGGCCGGGCGGCCCGGCTTCATGCTGCGACCGCTCAAGCGAATCAGAATCGCTTTGGTTTCGTCGGCCTCGGGGGATTCATCACGCTCCGAATCCCAAACGACCACACAGGCCATCGCCGCGACGAGTAACCGCCGAGCAATCGCTTCACTATGGGATTGTTGCCAATGCTCAAGCTCTTGGCCGTGAATTTTGAGCAGCTTGAAGAACGACTCGATTTGCTACCGGCGATAGTGCCAGTACGCTACCGTCTGGGCGGAGATCTCAGACGAAGCGACGTTCGTCAAGAGCGTCCATTGGGCGACAATGAAATCCTCGTCATCGATCAATCGCAGCACCACCAACCGCAGCGGAAGCGGACGTCCCGAGACGGTGCGTTTCTCGCCTTTGCGGCACTCAGTGTGGGGGCGATCGAGTACGATCTCTGCTTCAGCCACCTCTTGGGTTACAGAGTGTCCCTGATGCTTCGCCTCGCCGACCGACTCGAAGAGCATCTCCCGATCGAGCGTGTCGACGATCTCCGAGATCAGCCAGGATTCGCCGTCCCACCTCACGCGGCGATCATCGCAACGAATCACAAATCGATGGCCGTCGGCATTCCAAGTTCGCATCCGACCTAGGGAGTCGGCCTCGCGATCGATCACGTGCACGATCGTCTGCGGCAATCCCCACGTCGAGCTTTCCTGCATCGTCGGCCCCACCTGAGCGAGGTGGGATGTCTCGGGCGTGGGCACGTCTTCGGCGGTCGAATGCACGGCTTCAGAAGTTTTGAGATGCACCTGCATGGGGGCGAGCGGACTGCCGCTCTGCGCATCGATCAAGAGAGCGGTCCAGAGGTCGTAGCCCACATCGTCGGCATGCGTAATCTGTCGAACATCGTTCTTGCTCGCATGCGATTTGTCGTTCAGTTTGCACCAGTCATGCGCGAGCCGCACAAACGTCGAATCGTTCTGCTCATAGGCCTGTCAACCGGCGTCCCGCAGCGACTCGGCAAGTGCCGAGAGTTTCACCCGCGGATTGTTGAGAAACCGCCACGCTGCCTGCGTTGCCGAAGCCGACTGAGCCTGCCCGACCAATAGCGTGTGAACAACGGTTGGATAGTGCAGCGATCGTTGGTTGAATAGTGCAGCGCTCGGAGAGTTTGTTAGTTTACGGTTTCAGGGTTCGTTCTCAAAGCCTTCAAATTCCTCCTCCGGAGGAGGAATCGGTTGTACCGATTATTCGGGTGGCTTGGGTTTTGCCGGTTGTTCTCGGCGTCGCTGGGCGTCTTGGAGTCGGTAGCTGGGGCCGGTCGCTTCCAGGATGTGGCAGCGGTGCGTGAGCCGATCGAGCACGGCTCCGGTGAGGCGTTCGCTGCCGAGCACTTCGGTCCACTGCTCGAATGGTAGGTTCGTCGTCACGATCACGCTTTGCCGCTCGTAGGCGGTGCTGATCACATCGAACAAGAGTTCCGCTCCGACTTTACTCGTCGGCACATAGCCGAGTTCATCGAGGATGAGCACGTCCCATTTTCCTAGCTGCTTCTTGAGTTTGAGCAGTTGGCGTTCTTCGCGGGCTTCCATTAGTTGGGTGACCAGTTCGGTCACACGATAGAACCGCACGCGGCGGCCTTGATGACAGGCGGCCAACCCGAGTGCAGTGGCGATATGCGTTTTTCCCGTGCCGGGGTTGCCGATCAGAATGATCACCTCGCGGCGGTCAATGTACTCTCCCCGCAATAGCTCTGAGATCAACACCCGATTGAGCGATGGCTGAGCTGAGAAATCAAAGTCATCGAGTGTTTTGTGCTGTGGGAACTGCGCCGCTTTGAGACGCCGTTCGGTCGAGCGTTTCTCGCGGTCGATCAGTTCCAACTCGCAGAGTTTGAGCAGAAAGCCCAAGTGATCGATGTTGTCGTGAGAACACACACTCGCGATCTTCTCGCATTCACGGAGCATCGTCGGCAACCGCAATGCTTTGAGATGATGATGGAGCAACACAGTGCTCTTGGTCTGTTGAGATTTCATCGCGCACCTCCACTAGTGAGCGTGGCATACACATTGAGTTTGGGGAGCGGAACATCATGGCCTTGAAGGTGCGGTCGACCATCCAGACGGAACCACTTCGCCGGTTGTTCCTGAGAACACTCGGCTAGCAATCGGATGGCATCGACTGTGAACGCACCGATCTTGAGCGCTCGGTCTAATGCGTCTGCTAGTGTCTTGAGTGAGTATGTTTCTAACAGCCGCAGGACTTGAATGAACTCGCGACGTCCCTGCGAACCGAGTTCGCCTTCGAGGCGTCTGCGCAAGATCGCAAAACAACTCGGCAGCGGCCAATCCTCGAAGGGTTTGGCAAAGTCGAGTGATCCCGGTTTACGTTCCAGCAGTGCTAGATAGTGCTTGGGATCATAGTGCACTTGTTCTTTACGCCAGTCCCGTGGATGCCGAGCAACGACACGATCGCCGACCACAAACCGCACTTCACTGATGCCACCGATCGCTAGAACCCGCTGATGACCATAGGCCGTCGGCACCGAATAGTCATTACAATCAAAGCGGACGAGTGAGAGCGAATTCGCTCGGCAACCTTCTAACCGCCGCGATTCAAACGCCGACTTCGGCAATGCGAGGAACGCCGCTTGATCGTCTTTCAGCAATTCGGCTTTTCTCGCCGGTTGACCTCTGAGCCTTCGCTGAAGATCAGCTTCACAGCGACGCACTAGTTCTTGATTGAACTCTTCTAAGTCGTTCACGACTGGCATTGGCACCATAAAGTTGCGTCTCGCAAAGCCGACGAGATTTTCAGTGTGTCCCTTCTCGTTCGGTCTGCGGACCAAACAGAAGTGGTGCTCGAACAGGAAATGACTCTCCAGTCGCAGAAACTCTCGAGTCGGCGTCTCGCCTCGCTTGCCGACGATCCGACTAACGGCGATCTTGCTGTTGTCATAGCTGATGCGTTTGGGTACGCCTCCAAAGAACTCAAACGCTCGGCAGTGACCTTCCTGAAATGTTTCCGTGCACTCCTTCGGAAACACCTGACAGAAGAACGCATCGCTGTACGGCAGCGACATCACAAAGTACGCCACCTTCGTCGGCTCGCCATTCAAGATGACCTGGGCCTCGCCGAAGTCCGCCTGAGCCGTCCCCGGCAACTGCGAGAGCGGCATGAAGACTTCCGCACTTTGCTCCCGCCACCGCCGGACCTCTTCTTGCACCACGGTCAAGCCACCCGTGTAACCATGCTCTTCTCGCAACCGATCAAACACTCGCTTGGCGGTATGCCGCTGCTTCGGCGGCGAGGTCCGGTCGGACTTCAGCATCTCATGAATCATCGGCACAAACGGATCGAGCTTCGGCCTGGGCCGCGGCTTCGATTGCCGATAACCCGGCGGTTCCTCATGCGTGAGAATCTTCTGGAGTGTCTTCCAATGAATCTCGTATTCGCGGCAGATCGCCCGTTTGCTCTTCTGTCCCGTCAGCACCAATCGGCGAATCTCGGTCCACATGGTCATGTCGCAGTACACCTTGAAAACCTCGCTGATCGGCCGGCTGTGACGAATATTCCGTCACAAACCTGCCTCACATTTCAGCGAGAGCAGCCAAGAACGCCACACTTTTCCACCGACCATCGGCAACCCAACAGCGCCACACTTTCCGGGCGTTGTTCACATAGCGATGGCCCCGCCGCACTGCGATTGGCTGACTTCATGTTTTCAGAAACCAAATGTTCATAACGCCGCTGCAGCCGCCGATCCAGTGGCGGCCAATGAATCCCATCCAGACAACCCTAAATCATCGCGAACAAGATGTGTAGAGACCAATGCTTTGAGCAAGACTCTTGCTCAATCCTAACACCCTGCGACTCAACCCACTACGAGATTAATGAAACTGCTCTAGGGAATGCGGTTGTTGATCGGTTGTCCGCTCAGCTTCCATGCTCCGCCTGAGCACCGCTCATTGCACAATGTCGCTCCGTCTTGTGTTCACTCCACTCTACGTACCGGAAGGAACCAACCCCTGTCCAATTTGAACGCCGCCTCGAAGCAACTGTTCTCCCATCCGCCCGACGAGATATTTTCGGCGCTCGATGAACTTCATTGACACTGTCGCAGCTAGAAGGACTCCGCCACCGAGCATTCGATGCGGCCAACAGACGTCCTGCCAGAAATTGACCGCCGTCGCGTGCAGTTACACCTGAATGGCTCTGGCACATTTGCCCTCGATCACCGGTCGCTTTCACGGCTGTGTTCGCTTTGCGGCGTCAAACTTGAAACGCTCAACCGACTCTCGCCCGAGACTGCCAGTCAAGCCCTCAAAGAACTGCTGCCGTCAGGACAAAACCCGTTGCAGTGCCTCTCCAGTGAGAACACTGTTCGTGCCCCCTCCGCCAGGTCTCAACGGTGCCACGGGACTCTACAGCGGCGAAGAAGTCTTGTTTGTCTTTCTGATCGATCCGGCAGGCTGGAAAGACATTGGTGACGAAGCGTTTGTGCCAGTTTACTTTGCCTGGAACAACGAAGTAGGCCGAAGATCCTTGGGCATTCAAGCCTTTTGATTCCAAGCAATATGCGAGAATCATAATGTTCGGGATACCGTGAAGGTGAGCTCCTTCACCTGCAAGCATACTGGAACCATCGCCGAATCGCTCGATGACACTCGCCGCATTCTAGACAACCTCGCTGGCAAACGTGATGAACGGCAAGACGGCTTTGCGTCAGACGTCGCCCGGTCGATGAACGAGACAGTAGGAGACACGGCGGAGGACGCGATAAAGTTTCTTTCAAAGCACGGCATCCCCCGCCGCCGCATCATGGCGACGATGAAACACGTGGGTAACGAAAAGAAAAGCCCTTCACGCTCCGGTCTCTCGTTGATGCCCTCACAGCCTTAAACAGTAGTGTGCGCTACACCGAAGACGCATGGAGGCAGACAAACAGGTATCACAGCTCCTTCAACTCGTTGCGGCACAAACTGCGAATATTACGCTCGGACATGCCCCCGACATCGAATGGTGTGGGGCGCCTTTCATGCAACCAATGTAACGTTCGGTGATAGGTTTTAGAAGCTGATTTGACCATTGGAGTGCGACTCGAAAAGAAAATTTTAGTTTTCGACCAAAATTTGCACTCCGACCGTTCAAGACAATTAATCCTTATACCAAAAGCGTTTATGTCGAAATGCGATCCGCGTTGCAAAAATGCCACACCGAACTGGTCAAACAAACAAGTGGTCAAACACTTTCAATTTTCGAGAGTTGATGGTCTAATCAAGTATTCCGATTGTGCATGGCAGTCACCGGAATTCATTCTCAGGGAAGGTCTCCCGCGATCCGGCCCAGATTGGCCTTGGTATGTCCAAACCGTCTTCCGATAACATCCCTAGGTATTTGGAAGAACGAGTCCTGGCGAACGAGCGACGGAAAATCACAGTTCGTCGACAGCGAGCGGGGTTTTCGTCACCAAATCCTTCATCGTCTGATACGGACACAGATTCGCACGACATTTCCGTCGACGATGAATGTGTTGGGCTCGCCCTCTCGGGTGGGGGTGTTCGTTCCGCTGCTTTCAGTCTCGGCCTGCTTCAGGCATTCCATCGATTTGGAGTGCTCAGATTTGTCGATTTCATCTCGGCGGTTTCGGGTGGAACTTATGCCGCAGCCATGCTGACAAATGCGGTTGATGGAGGGGAAAAGTATCGGAAGGACAATTTCTGCCTATCACAGGAGGAAACAGGTAAACAACACCAACGAGTACGGGAGGTCAGCAAGAGAACGAATTATCTATACCGTGTCGATATTTTCCTCGGGCGATACCTGCCAAATCTACTGCTAAATCTCGCGCCACGTGCAGCAACCATTATTGCCGTCGGCGCGGGAGTAGCCTTTTTATGGCGGTGTTTAGATTACCACGGTGTCCGCGATCATCTTGCGGTGATGGGCCTCGGCGGTGATCTTCTCCCTGCGTTCATACCAGCCGTCACTGTGGGAATACTTTGGATTCTCAGTTACCTCGTCGGCATACTTGTTGAAAGCCCAGTTCTCAAGAGGCTTGCCACCAAACTCATGTGGACGACGCTGGTTTGCATTGCCATTGGCTTCGCGGTCATCATCGGCAATGGAGACGTCTCCATCGGCACGAAGGCACTCAGTGACAATGATGGAGAAGAGATCAGTTGGCTGAGCAACGTCTCGTTTCTGTTCGCAACGTTGGTTGCGTTAGGTTGCCTGCCATTTCTTGCGCCGCGACGGCTGCTCAAAAGCGGTGTTGCACCTGAGAAGCTGTCGGATTCATGGATTTTTTACTATGCGTCACTAGCGTTGTTCTTAGGTGTTCCCCTAGTCGCCATTGGATGGTTTTCACAAGAAAACATCTCTTCCTTCAACGATGCGCGTGGACCGGACGTACTCGCGGGTGACATTCGCGACCAACGTGGCTTCGCTCAACTAGCAAGTGGGGAATTCGATGGATACATCGTCGATTTCGAAGATTTGGGATTTCGTGCGGAAGTCCAAATTAACGGAGCTTTTGGTCTGTTTCACTCAGGCGATGATCTGAGAAGTTTTCTGTCAGAAGGTCAACACACAAAGATCGACGAACTTTTTGATGGCAGGAAAGCCCAAGACATCCCCGATAAAATTTCCGATGACATGCTCTACATGGCTCTCTTGGAGCTTAACAATAAAAAACGCGACGAACTTGACGTTGGTAAGATTTTTCCAACAGATAATCAACGACTCGCGAGCGAGGACTTCAATGACACGGCGGAAGAAAACAACCAAACGGTGAATTCATGGACCACATGGAAATTCGGTCGGCTATTTACCGAGCGCATCCCCAATTTCACTCACTACTTGATGACTGGTGACATGTTCTCAGACCTTTCCCAGCTCAAAGATGCAAAAGAGCCCAAAAGCGATGTCGGGAAAGCAATTCAATTCACGCAGATACAGAGAAAAGTCACACGAGATTTGTTGAGGCACTTCAATTCGAATTTGAATAGTCAGTTGCTTTTTAAGCCACAAAAACCAAATTTCGAGGCAACTAATGGCGGTCCTGGCACCGTAATTGAGCTTTCGAAGGCAGATCTTCCACATTTTCTTGTTGAAAAACTCAAGGTGATTGCAGCCGACTTAGATAAGTGGAAAGGAAAGTCAGGTCAAGACAGTGAACTGATCGGTGCCCCCCCCCATCGGGAAGAGTTTGCCCAGATTAATCGAGGGTTATTGGAAAACGTCTTTCCGAACATCATTCGTCCAAAATCGGAAGTTAGACGCGCCATCCTAATCAAGTATGACCAACGGCACCGATTGATCTGGTTTTGTGGCAGCTTGGTCGTTGCATTGGCGTTGGCATGGTACGTCAACCCGAATAAAACGGGCCTGCATGGATATTATCGAGATCGGCTTGCCGCGACCTATTTTTTCGACCAAGTCGAGGACGAGCAGACGACGTATCCTGATGAAGGAACGCCGCAGCTGTTCGACATAGCTACAGAAAAACAAGGACTGCCATACTTGCTGTTCAACGCGGCCACGCCAACGCGGGTCGGTTGGAAAATCGCTGATCAGCTGGAAACGCCATTCTCGTCGTTCTTGCTCTCACAGAAATACTATGGAAACAAGGAACTTGGATACGTAGAAACTAAGAAATTAGGGAAAAGGGGCCCTTCAATCGCCGATACGATAGCAATTTCTGGCGCGGCCCTTAATCCGGCGTACTTTGTTCAGCACATCGTCTCTTTGATCATGAACGTCGTCAACTTGCGAACGGGGCAGGTTTTGCCAAACCCCAATACCCTGGGGCAAGGACCGATTCGCCCCTCCATGCTTCGAGAATGTATGCAGAATTTATTCCGTTCGCCCGAAGAAATGTCGAACATATTGTTGACAGACGGTGGATATATTGAAAACTTGGGAGTCGAGGAATTACTGAAGCGGCGGTGTCGCTTAGTAATTGTCTGTGACGCCGGCAATGATCCTGATCATCATTTTGACGATTTAGCAAAGGTACTACGCCGCATTCAAGACCATCATGGGATCCGCATTGCCGAACTGCCAACTTCTAGCCCGGAAAGTAGTGTCGAAGGACTTCCAATCCGCATGCCGATTGCATTGACGGATCCGCTACTGACAGGAAGCGAAAATCGAACGAAGAGACAGGAACATCTTGCCGCCCTTGCTGACGAGCGATGTAATAATCACCGTTCACATTTCTTTGTTGCACGCATCCTATATCCTGAGAGTCACTCAGATCGGGAATCAGACGTGTCAGAACGCCGAGATCGAGAAGGTATCTTGATCTATCTAAAACCCTCGCTCACGGGGGACGAGGGAATTCGGTTGTTCAATTTTGCCCGTCGAAGCGATTTTTTTCCGCATGATCCGACTAAAGACCAGTCCTTTAGCGAATCGCAGTTTAGTGCATACCTTCAATTAGGATTTCATGTCGGTGCCGATCTCGGCCAACACATGAAAATTCCCGATCTTCAAGGTGAAGATATTCAACTCGAAGGAAGACAGCTTAAGGCGGGGGCAAATACTTTGCTGCAGTTGTTATTTCCACAAGGTTCGCCGCTAGGAAACTTTTTCGATCCGCAGAATAACGAGCAAAACGGCGTCAGGGAAACGAAAAATGAAATCGAATTACGCGAGCCCGACCTAGAACAGGCAAATGATACAGCTAAGGCCGAGGAACCGAGTGCACGAGACGTTAAAAACGCGGATGCGAACGACGAAAACAAATCGCACGAGCCGGACCAGGAAAAGCCGAGTCAACCGGCCGATGAATACAAGCTAAGTGAACAAGCTTACAAAACGCAAACGTGCACAGAAACCATATCGTGCGAACCGGTCGAAGAGCAATCGAGCGGACCAGCTGAGGTCAAGACGCTGATTGATCGAATAGCAGAGGACATTGAAGAGTTCGCTGCCGCCCCATTGGATCGGAGAAGTGAACTTCGCAGTACAATAGAAGAACATGGCTCACACCTTGGTCTCATGGCTCATAAAGTTGCCATTCATCAAGAGGTGTTTCGTAAAAGCGAAATGGATCCGAAAAAAATTCCAATTGGATGCGGGTGGGATGGCACCTCGCTCAAATCAATTGAAAAAATATTCAAGCGAGGACGGGTCAAAGAGGTGAAACTTGCGATCGATTGGCTCAAGACGTTGCAGAAGATCGGTATTTCAATCCAGGACATTTTGGCCACACTCAGAGATTTTGCTATTTACAAGTCTTCAAAATCAAACAGAACTGGTCCCTCGATTGTGCAGTTGATTCGTGAAGAATGTTGTCGCGAACCAAAAACCACCCGTGCTTGTCGACAAGCACTTAATGAGATCGTAAAGGATGCCGATGACGATACCCAGGGGTCAGCAAGAGAAGCTTTAACGCAACTTAAACAATAATATGGAGACAAGTAGTAGAACCACCGAGCGATGAAAGGGGCTCTCAGTTTATCATTAAGTGAGTATTACAAGAATCCTTTTAATGGCAAGCTTATATGTTTTCCCGCGAAGATCTCCGGAGTCTGTTGTATTCCCGTGGAAACGCTACTCGGTTCACATCCGATTTCCCCGTTCTACCGGATGTTTGGATTGCTTTTGCTGAGCAATCTCCATTAGTGGCATTGAAAGGAAGTCCCCACAAGCCGCGTTATGCGGTGGATTTGCTGATCACACCCGATCAAACCAATACAGGTCCCAAAGCGGCGTTTGAACTGGCGGCCTATCTTCATAATGCCCTCAAAAATAAAGAATCCCGACATAATGACTGGCCCCATTCAAATATTGCCTCCAGACAGCTGGCCTGCCACCATTTTGCCGTCACGGTGCGAATGGATTTTGACGAACTCGTGCGGGTGATTCTCCCTCGGACAAAACGCTGGCAAGAAGAGATCGCCTCGAAACAAAGCGACATCGTAGATTCCATTCATGAAGCTGATGGACGAAAAGAACTAGCGAACTTCCTTGCTCTGATGGATCTAACTGGTGGAACGCAAGCTGAGATTTCGTCGGACATGCTTTGGATGGCGCGAGTCATTGGCACCATCGCGGAACTGCACTGGACCGTTTACACGCAGAAAACACTTCGAACCAGACAGAATGTATTTGATCGGCTCTGGCCGCCTCCCACATTGGAAACGGGTGAGACATCCAAAGAACTTTACGATCGGTTAGTGATCTACTACGAGAATATTGCAAACTCCACAGCTCGTTTGGTGGAAGGAATCGACATTACGCCCACTGAAGAGAATCTTCCCTATGTCGCTCAAGTCAGTCTCAATCGCTCCGTGCAATCGGCGGTGCAAGACTCTACACTCGCGGTCAAAGCGGATGCCGCTCGGCGACTGTTCGACATCAAATGCAGTCATCTCACCTGGGCCATCGTGGATAATGGCATCGACGCCAGCCACCCTGCGTTTCGAGATCATCCGCAGGCAAATCCGGACAAAATTGATTGGCAGGACTTTACCCGAATCACGGCTACGTATGACTTTGGGCAGATTCGCCAACTGCTCTCTTTGGATGAAGACGGCCAAGCCGACTTTCCAGACGATCTCAAGCAGCGTTTGAAACGTCATCCGGAGATTCGCAAGCAGCTCAAAGAAAGTTTACTCAGCGGTCGCACGTTGGATTGGGACCTTGTCAAACCGTTAATTGAAGTTCGACATGATGATGGCTATCCCGTCCCGGAATCGGGGCATGGCACGCATGTGGCTGGGATCATGGCCGCCGACTGGCTCGAAGATGGGAATGTTCGATTGCAAGGCATTTGCCCCGACATCCGCCTGATGGATTTCCGAGTTTTCGATTCTTATGGCGTGGGTGATGAATTCACGGTGATGGCCGCATTGCAGTTTTTGCGACACCTCAACGGCGGCAGCAGTCATCGTAAAGTTCATGGCGTTAATTTGAGTCTATCCATCAAACACGAGGTGGCCAACTATGCATGTGGAAATACACCGGTCTGCCTCGAATGCGAACGCCTTGTGGGAGATGGAATCGTCGTTGTCGCAGCAGCGGGTAATGACGGCTATCAAGTGGAAGATACGTTTAACGCATCACCCGCATTTCGTATGGTTTCAATCACTGATCCTGGTAACGCAGAGACAGTGATCACCGTTGGAGCAACGCATCGACAACGCCCTCATACTTACGGCGTTAGTTATTTTTCCAGCCGAGGACCGACGGGAGATGGACGGCTAAAACCGGATCTCGTCGCGCCTGGTGAAAAAATCACGTCCTGCGTTCCCGGCGAAAGCGACCTAAGACAAGATGGAACCAGCATGGCGGCTCCCCACGTGAGCGGAGCGGCCGCTTTACTCATGGGACGTTACGAGGAATTCGTTGGTGATCCGCGGCGGATTAAGCGAATTCTTTGCGACACGGCAACCGATTTGGGTCGGGAAATGTATTTTCAAGGACATGGCATGCTTGACATTTTACGAGCTTTGCAATCTGTTTAGCGTAAAGGCGACATTCGAATGTTATTCACTCTGGAAGCTTTGAATGCCAAGCATGGGGACATGCTTACTGCTGTACTTTGGAACACAAGGGGCGCCTAGATTGATTGTCATCGACGGCGGCCCTTCTGGCGTGTTCCGTAGTCAACTCAAGAAGCGGCTCAAGGCCATCAAGACCGAGCGTTCTCCAGACACCCCTTTGCCGATACGCATGGTGATGATCAGTCACATCGACGACGACCATATCCGAGGAGTTCTTGATTGGTTCGAAGAATTTAACGATTTGCGGGAGAACGGGCGGGAGTTGCCCCAGAATATCCTCACACTTTGGCATAATAGTTTCGATGATCTGGTCAAGCACGATGCAGACGAGTTGTTGACCGCTTTGGAATCCGAGGCGACTACTGCAGCCCGTGGCGGAAGTGTTTCAACACAGTTTCCAATGTCTCGCGATTCGGCGGCTGTTGTCGCTAGTGTCCGTCAAGGCCGACGCCTACGAGAGTTAGCCTCGGCATTTGCCCTTTCGGTAAACGAAGGATTCGATGATTTAGTCATGGCGAAAACGCAAGCGGGGCCGACTAGTATCGATGCGGGTGGGAATCTACGGTTCCTCGTCATCGGTCCTTCAAAAACTCGACTCGATGAATTACAAGCCGAGTGGGATCGACAGCTAGATAAAATGGGACTCGCCCGTACCGCCAGACTACCGGAGTTCTCGGATGAGTCGGTATTCAATCTCGCTAGCGTTACCGTATTGGCCGAGGCGACCCAAGGCCGAAAAACATCGCGGATATTGCTTACCGGCGATGCCCGAGGCGACGACATTCTTAGTGGTTTGAAACAAGCAGAGTTGCTGAATCGGCGAGGCAAACTTTACGTCGACCTGCTCAAAATGCCCCATCACGGCAGCGAGCGAGATGTCTCCACATTTTTTTTAAGAATATTACGGCGGATCATTATGTCGTTTCAGCTGACGGCAAACACGACAACCCCGACTTGGCGACATTTCAAATGTTGCTCGACGCTCGCGGAGAAGCCGAATTCGACCTCTATTTGACTAATCCCAAACCGGAACCGGTCATGGAGTTTCTAAAGTCGCAAAAAGGCCGTCGCGATCGTAAGTTTCGGTTTCATATTCGTGATGAGAACGCCCCTTCCATTAGCGTGCAACTCGGCGATGAAAGCATCTCACTCTAGATGCATTTTGATTTTTGAGTCTGTCTCATGTTCCTAACATCTCTGACGAAAGTTATTGACTGATGGCAAATAAGGCGTTCTTAAACGGAATTAACGACTATAAACACATCAGCGACCTACGTGGCTGCGTGAACGATGTGGAGGAATTGGAAAACCTTTTGACGAGCCAGTATGGATTCAAATCCAACAACGTTCGAACACGCACGGATCGGCGGGTGAATAAGGGTGAAATCAAGAGCGGCTGGAAATGGCTGCTCCGCGGTGCGCAAGCCGGAGATTGTTTGATTTTCCATTTCTCCGGACATGGTTCCTATACCGTGGATAAAGACGGTGACGAAGAAGGCGACCGTCGGGATGAGTTGTTGTGTCTCTACGATATGGATTGGGATGATGAAGAAAGTTATTTACTCGACGACGAATTGTGGGAGATGACTCAAGAGATTCCGGACGGCGTTTTACTTACAATTCTTCTGGATTGTTGCCACTCTGGAACGGGCACGAGAGCGATTATGCCTCCCAGTACCGTCCGCTCGGCTGAATTCACTCCCGAGAAAGTTCCGTTGGTCATTCTTCAGGACACTGTTGAGCGTGCGGGTAGCGCTGAGGATGGAATTCGCGCGTTGGCCGTGGCGGCAAACGATCCGGAAGACGAAGATGACTTCGCCAGTCAACAAACTGTGCTGGCCCGGTTTGTGGCACCGCCGCCGGAAATTCGTAAACGAGCTTCGGAAGCAACAGTACGAAACGCGTTCTTTTCAGGAGAAGTTCAGGGCGAACGCTGCGCGAAGGAGTTGAATCATGTGCTGTTCGCGGGTTGCCGGGATGATCAAACCAGCGCTGACGCCTTCATCGACGGCACTTACCGAGGTGCCTTCACGCATGCTTTTTGCGAATCCGTGACGTCGCATGGGGCCAACGTCGAACATCAATCATTAATCCAATTCCTACAAACCTGGATGCGTCAGAACCGGTTTTCTCAAGTCCCACAACTCGAACCTTCCAGAACAACTGGTCCGATTTTTCACTTTGGTCAGAAGTCTTCGTCAAATACCGGATCGGGAACTTCCTCAACCGACCGAGATGAGTTGCTAATTCAATTGATGCAGGAACTGCTTGCTCAATTCCGTTCTGGAAAATCAGCGGGACTTGCGGCCGATCGGAGCCCGGGACGGCACTTGGTTTACGTCCATGGGATTTGCGAACATTTGGCGAATTACTCCCAACCGTGGTGGGAAGCCATGAAACCACATCTCTCGACGCCGTTAGGCTCGACTTTGGAAACCGCTCGCTCTGAAGTCAATTGGAGCAATATCGTCAATGACCGGAGTGTGATGGGATCCTCGTCACGGAACGAGGAAATCAATTCCCAGCGAGTCGCGGAGCAAATCAAGGCGGTTTTGCAAGACCGTAGCGACCGAATTTTGTTGGAAGGAGCCCCCCCATTGGACCGCCATATGACGCCCGAGGGTATATCGGGGGCGATGCGTTCTCGGGGAGCGTTCGATATTCCTGGCATGGGTTGCGCGGATGACTTTGCCCGCTATCTAACACAATCACAAATTCGTCGGCGAATTTTGGATCGATTCCACGAGGAAATTCGCCCGCGGTTGGAAGCCGGCGTTCGCTTGGATATCATTGGCCATAGTTGGGGAACTGTTGTGGCTTATGAAGGTTTGAGGGAGCTTGATGAAGAGTTCCTCGATGGAAGGGTTCTCAACTTCTTCACGGTGGGGAGTGCCCTCTCCATCTGGCCGGTAAAAAAAATGCTCGCGGAAGCATTCCGAGACGGTAGGAAACCGCGACACGTTCAACGCTGGATTAACCTGGACGCTCAAAGTGATGTGGTTGGAGGGCCTTTGTCGGGGAATCCGTTCGAAGTCGACGAAGAATTTCTCAATCTTTATCCGATGGGGTGTGAAGAACAGGGGTTCTGGCGCCTGAAGTGGTTCAGCCCCGGTTGTGCTCACTCTTCCTACTTCCACTCCAACAACCGCGCTGTCAATCGGGAGATCTTCGCCCGGTTTATCAATCGCGACTCGGAGTAAGATCTTAGAGATATTTCCTTCTGGCCTGCCCCCTGAAAACTGAGCCATTGTTTGTGAGAGTCAATTGCCGATATGAGCTTGCCCCCAAGTTTGATCCAACTGCAATGTTAGACTTTCAAAAGATTTCCTCGGGGGGGGGCCGCTGGCCCAAGGCACTATGCGGACGGGGTTGATTGTAATCCAATCGCCACAAATCGAGTTTCTCCTGAGCGTCCTCCAATGACAAAAACCATTGCTGATTCAAACACTCCTGGCGAAGCCGACCATTGAAGAACTCGATCACAGCGTTATCTGTTGGTTTTCCAGGACGACTGAAGTCGAGTTCCACTCGATTCCAGTGAGCCCACCAATCCAAAGACTCCGACACGAACTCGGGGCCAATATCCACACGAATCGATTTCGGACAACGACCACGACCTTCGACCACCTGTTGCAAAACTTGGACGACACGGTCTCCAGTGAGCCGCTGAACAGCAACGATTGCCAGACTCTCACAGCTCATGTGATCGACTAACGTCAGCAGCCGAAACCGCTGGCCACCGATGAGCTGGTCGGCAATGAAGTCCATGCTCCAAATCTCTTCGGTTCGCTGGGCAGTCGATCTGGATTGACGCACTTGGCAGCTCTTGTGACGCCGAGGCGTCTTGGTCCGCATCTGCAAGCCTCTTCACAGTACAGCCAGTAGACCAGCTTGTGGTTGACCCGCCTACCTTCCCGCTCAAGCAGAATCTGCAAACGCCGATAGCCAAACCGAACTCGGACCGCTGCCAAGTCCCGCAGCCGAATTCGGAGTTCCGCCCGAAAGTCCCGCACGCTCTGGTAGCGATGAGTGGCTCGGGGAAAGCCAAGCACACGACAAACCCGCCGCTCGCTGACTTCAAAAGCCACCGTCATCTCCTGGACCAGAACACGGTAACGATCGGGCTTCACAGCTTTTTTCGGAGTACGTCCTGCAACATGCTCTTGTCGAGACTCAGGTCGGCGACCAACTGTTTGAGCTTGCGGTTCTCTTCCTCAAGTTGCTTGAGCCGGCGAACCTCAGCGACGCCCATCCCCGCAAACTTCTTCTTCCAGCGATCGAAAGTTTGCTCCGTAATCCCCATTTTTCGCACGATCTCCGCGACTGCCGTTCCACTCTCTTGCTGACGCAGAGCAAAGGTGATTTGCTCCTCGGTGTACCGTTTCCGTTTCATTGATTCGACCCTTTCTGGAAAACGTAAGTTACCAAAAAACTCACATTCCAGCTGGATCAAGAAACGGGGGGAAGGTCAGAGTTCCACCGCCGGAGCGTGTAAGGTGACCCAATTACTCATTTTCGCCCCAAGAACTGCCACATGCGGACTGCTCGTAATTGAAATTATAGGCACGATAGGTGAACATCACGTTGTGGCCGTAGACATTCGCGGTGTTTTAATGCAGCCATAGCGCGTTTCTGTGATGGGTTTGTTGATTTGTTTGGTGAGGTTTCTTCACCCCGCTGAGGATACGATGACTCCGATACGGAGCACACGAGGGAGTGGCGCGGAAAGTGGGAATGAACAACTGTTGCGAATCACTCAGCGGATGGTCGGGATTGTCTCTCCGACTCCAAAATTCGCAGGATTCGGCGTCAACGCTTCGATGGCTCGAAGGTGCTCCGCTTGGCTCTCGGGTGTTCCTTTGAAAAAGCTTGTCAGCGGAAGTCGTTCCAATGCGGCTCCGACAGGACCGACGATCCTCTCGCCAATGTCGTGCACACGATCCGCTGTCGTCATACAGGCGTCGTGCATGCCACGACCGACATGCTCAACGACATTGGGAACGCCCGTTCGTTTAACCCACTCTTTACTCGACTTCGCCACGTGTGTGGCAGCATTGTTTAAACGACTTCTCCATTTCTGACCACTCATCACCACAACATGCGGTTCGCCGCACAGACCGAACTTGATGATTGTCACCTGATGACCATAGTCATAAGCAATGCAGTCATGGAAATAATACACTTTGGGAGCACCTGGAAGCAGTTGGACATCCACGTAGTACTGCTCATTGGTACGAGGGTGATTGACAACGAGAATCGTCGGTCCACCCGGCAACAACGGGGCTTGAAAACAGCGATTCCCAGTGTAGTAGAGTTTATGCACAATAATCGTCGGAGGGATTTCCACTCGCTGCCCGCCATCGGGAGAGGGAACAACGATAGCCCGAGGCTTACCTTCCGGGTCGACTCTGGGATCGAGAATCTCCAACTCATCAACCGCCGGCACGGGAGCGGTATGCAGACCTGCTAGAGCAAGCTGAGGACTCATGATCAGGATGAGCAACGCTATCGGCATTGCTAGTCCGAGTGAGAATCTGATCTTCCACATAGTCGACGACCTTTACCATTGTTTTCGGTTACTGGGTAGCCTGGCCTAAACCGTATCACGGTCTTCTGTGCCTAGGGTAGATGCGTCAAATCTTTTGTTTTTCGGACTTCCACGAGACAAACCCTGCTACATCCAAATATATACCGCGTTTGACATATAGCCACGACTATTCGACTCGCAACTCAACTTCCATCCGCGAGACTCGATCAAACAGTTTATGAATTGGAATATTTTGGGCAACGAAATATGTAGTCGCCCCACAAGATGGACTCTTAAAAGGTACTGGAACCTCTCCCAACTGTGCGTCAATACGATGTCCGATCGCTTCACCTCGCTCAACCCAGAACGATTGCTGAACGCGGAAGATTTCCGGCTGTCCGAGTTCGGATAGAATTCCGTCGTTAGCGTCATTGCGAAGCGGATAAAAACCATACCCTCGAACTGTCACAACAAAGCGATTGCGCTTGAAACGCATCGCGGGTTCCAGAATATCAAGGGGAATGTAGGGCGGACTCTGTTCAGCTAGCAAATTAACAACACATCGCCCGTCTTCCCATAGCGAAACCGCCACACGGGAAATTGCGCAATGATTCACGACAATCCGCGGTTGAGCAAGCTGGAAGAAACGGATTTCAGGTCCGCGTGGCACCTGTTGTGCCAGCCGAGGCGAGTTCTGCAGATTCGTTCCAGAGCGATCGGAGATTGCATCCTCGGATGGTGCCTCTAGCAACACAGCTGTAAATGTCGTGGCTGCGTTCGGTAAAGATGTTCGCAATTGACGATAGTCGTACAAAGGCACTGAACAACGCCGAGGTGCCATCCCAAAATGCGGTATTGGCAATTGCGCCTGCAGAATGGCGGGCCAGCACACAGCGCCAAACACAATATATTTTCCGTATCTCATTTCGGTCTGTTCACCCTTCGATTTGGATGCGGCTGTTGGAATCGACTCAATCACGTCGACAGTGTTCGTAGTCAACACGAAAAACTATGTTTTACACGCCTCGGCAAGATCGAACCCGTAACAATAGAATGCGAGCCGAGACTATTTCTTGAACGGAAGCCAACGGCGCCAGTTTGACTTCGTTTTTTTTACTGGTTGTTCGTAGTTCGCTCGCACAACCGCACCATCTTCGAAAATGGTTCGAGGCGGTGTTTGTATAGACGATGGAATTGATTTATTCCGCATCTGGGTTGTAGGTATGCTTTCGTCTGTACGAATGGGATCTGGAACTTCAGGTAGCGAAATGGTGGCACGCCCTTGATCCGATGATGGAACTGAAGTCCGAATCGGTCGTCCCTGATATTCTTGGCTAACACCCAATGGTTTCTGCCCATACGCGCCATTGAGATTCGGTGATGGCACAGACGGTATTCTCGCTGTATCACCCGGACTGTCGGCGACATATGGTCGAACCACAGTATTACCATTCCTTGAGGTATCGAGTACCGGATTCAGTGCCCCCTCGGTTGGATGTTCGTAGTCTTGGAATCCAGAATCAATCGAGGACTCGGGGAATGCTAGGTCATGCGTTGGGTATTCCAACTGAGGAGTATATTGAGTATTCGGGTTAAATTGAACACCCGGATCACCGTGAAACGACATGGGTCGTGGAGGCACGCCATCACGATTCGTTGGTTCGCCTAGAGATCGGATGACAGATTTGCCCTCAGAAGAGAATCGAGGAACAAGACGCGTTTCCGGATAAGCCTCGGTTGGTGAATAGCCTTCGTGAAGTTTACTATGCTCAAAGTTCAACCCTGAACCTTCATATCCATTCGGGTGGGAATGCGGAACGGTATATTGTTCACGATACAAATCGGGGCGTCGTTCCGTGGGGGGAACACGCAAAAAGTCGTCGACCGCCCAGCCCGAATAATCATAAACCCGCTCTTCGAGTTTCCGATGACGTCCTCGAGCCACATGCTCGGTTTCCATCAAAGCCAATGGATCGAGATCCGCAACTGCGGGTGCCCATCGCAAGCCCATTAAATCAAATAGTGTGGGGTAAATCGTCGCCTGAGCCAAAATGAGATTCTCTTGCAATGACGACTCTTGTTGCGGCAACGGACGAAATAGCAAGCCTAAACCTGGCACATCCTCTAAAAAGGGGACACCGCGTGAGGTACGTGAGGCTTTCAGTCCGACCTGGAATCGACTCACTTCTCTGAGTTCATAGTTTCCAAGTTGCACATCAGTATCGACAAAGTGTCGTTTCACGCGCCCGAGATGCTTCTCGTCAGCCCGGACCGGTTCACGGACATTTGTGGTATACATGTAATGCAGACGAAAAACGACTGCTTGACCATCAGGCTGAATCACAGGGCGAATTTCAAAGCCGGTTCCCGTCTCAAACTTATAGACTGCGGGGTCAGGAATGAGTGCCTCAAGTTGTGAACCAAATTGTGGTGGTGTACCCGGCGTTTGAATCATCAGATCTTGATCAACACTTGTCGGTAGAGACGATGGCACTACATCTCTGACCAGCGGTGAACTCGATGGGACATTAAAAGCCGAAGCCGGGGGTTGCCCACTATACATCTTGGTCAACGCCAGGAAATTGGGGTCGGCCATCAACGCACCATAGTCACTATAGGCGGCATACGCCGACTCGAAAGCCTCGTTGATGAGAATGTCCCGCTTAGGAAGATCAAACTCCATCGTGGCTTGCGGCATCACCTTCGCAAATTCGCGATTATTGGTTAGCACGGACTCCGTCTGAATGGCCGAAAGATTGACATCCCAGTAACGACTCGTTTCTCGCAACGCTCGAAATGCGGGAAAGTAGAATTGCGTATTGAAATCATCTTCAAGAGCAGTCGCGATTCGTTTGATGTAAGCATCAACAACCGCCGTATGTGCCCGCGTACCTTCAAGCAGGTCTATATATTTCTCCTCGACATCATCAACGAACATATCCAAGAACTTCTTATGGTCGAGATCACGGCGCGAATCTCTGGCGACCGCCACAGCGAACTGCCGCTTCAACTCGAAAAGAAGAAGCTCCTGAAAACCCCGGTCCACGCCCCCGAGATGCTGAGACAAGACATCCCCCTCGCCAGTGGAGTTGATCGTTTGAGATAGTTCTGTGCGAACCGCGATCCATTTCCGATAAGTCAACGTGATATCTGCATCTTGACGACTCATCGCAGCGATGAGCTGTTCCAGATCGTACGCGATCTTTCCAACCTTTTCCGCTTGGTCCGCTGCAATCGTTCCGTAGAGATAGCAAGCAGCTCGTAAGCGCAAGACATTGTCAGGGTACTCAGCCAAATTCGCGGCAGATGTCTGAGCGATAGCGAGCAGAGCGTTTGCACCTTCCCACCGCTTATCGCCCGGACTAACATACGGCTGAATTGCACGTTGAATCTGGCTTGCTCGTGCTAGCTGGTTGTCCAACTGCGTTGAAAGTTCTTGCCAATTCTCGTGCTCAATGAGTCTGGCATCATTGTTATCGTCTAGCTCGACGACTAATTTACTCTCACCTAACTCAAATGTCTGCCGAAGTCTGCTCGCGCCAGGATTCATTTTTCGAAAATGCTTAACAATTGGATTTTCGGACGCTTCCAATCTTTCGTTGATAGCCCGATAGTACTCACGAACAAGCGGCCCCCATTGAGTAGTCCGCCAATTGAAGGCGGCCTCAGCAAGCTTGGAACTTTCATCTTTGTAAATAGAACGATACTCGTCCAGGGCACTTTTTTTATACTTGGCGAATTCCTCGTCATTGACCATTCGTTCTAGTATGGCTTCTAATAGTTCCTTGTTTTCTTCTGTCTCAGAGTCTGGGAAAGTCGCCTCTAATTCTTCGATTTTTCCACTGATTGATGCTTCGATGACTTTTTCCACGAAATTAGAAAAGAACTTCGAAAGTTCAGCCGACGTCTTCTCAGCTGCTAATTGTGCATTGCGTTGTACTTTGGCTTCGGCGACGACTCGGGATGCTGCCCGAAGCACGATCACTCGTTGCTGGTTTGACTCGGATTCTAGCTTCCGGAGAGCCTGTATCGCCTGGTCTTCTTGCGAACGAGCTTTCAACAACTCTTCGTAATAGTCGCCAAGCCGCTCTTCGATAACGGACCGCTGCATGACGCGTTGCCGCCATTCAACTTCTGTAATCAGGCGACTTTTAAAGACCTGCGCGAGGCGTATGAATTCACGTTGGAATGGCGAGAGTGTATCGGCACCGGCGAGTTCCGCATCGAACATGCCACGCAGGGAAACAAACTTGGCGTTATGCGCAAAAAACTTGAATTCCTCTTTGCAGAGTGGCGGGCCAAACTGGAATTCGGCTCCGGAGGCCGTGAAGTACTCTTGCTCTTCCCAGGGAAGTTTCGAACCGACAAGCTGTTCAAACTCGAATAGGATTTCGTGCCGAACATCGTTCTTAGCAAGCGCCAGCATGAACAGAGCCGACGCGAGACTTGTGGTATCCATCGAATGGATCGAGAGCAACTTGTTGCCGGTGTGGAGAAACTCCGAATCCATCAACTCCAACTCACGGATCATGTCCTGCCCGAAAAAGGCAATCAAATACTTTCGATCACGCATTGCTTGAGTATCGTTCGGACAAGCTTGATTGACAGCTTCCGCTCGTCGACTGGCAACAAGAACCACTGCGTTGCGAAGCATCTGCGCGGAGCGAGTCGTCAGGAAACGCGCATGATCGATGTATCGTTGAATTCGCGTGACGACCGGCTCCATCCGGTTGCCATGCTCTCCATTCACCTGCACGGTATGAACTTGAACCCGAACTTGTCCGACGGGTGCGTCAAGTTGATTAATCATTAACCGCACAATATTGACACCCTTACGAGGACCACGCAGATGAACTTCACCTTCCCCAACAACTGAAACGGAAACTTGCATCACCGGATCGACTGATTTCAGTGTTGCCGGTGCGTAGGTGTCCGGATCGGTTCGGGCGGCTGTGACGGATCGTCGGAAGCTTTCGCGGAACGCCAATTCCTCTTCGGCTTCGGCGGCCTCCCATTCTTCCATCGCCTCAATTTCCTTCTGGCGATTCGCCTGGACCGTAGCCTGCAAGCTAGCGATTTGCTGTTGGAGTTGCTGCGAGTCGGTGGATGCACCGGTGACGTTGAGCTGCAGAACATCACGCGTTCGCTCTGCGTCTTGCAGGCGTTTCTGTAGATCGCTACGAACTTCCGGAGTCAAATTCGGGTTTTCCAAATCACGTTGAATTTGCGCGATGTTGGATCGCACGTTGACCAATTGCCTAGTGGCACTGTCCTCGGATCGCTCCGCTTGTTCTTGCTGTTTTTGTAAGGACTCGAGCATTTCCTCGGATTGCCGGGCGGATTGTGCGGCACGAACAGCCCGGAGTTCCTCCGCTCGCCGTTCAAAAACCGCACGTTCGGCAGTTGAGAGGGCACGGTCGGCAATCACTTGGTTGGTATCTGCTTGCTGCCGATTGTAGGACTTCACTTTGCGATTGATAATTTGAGCGACTCGGTGAGCATCTCGAAAATAGTAGAGTCGAGCGACTGCTGTCACGACCTTATCCGACGGGTTGAATCCGTTAGTGGGAGGACGCGGCGGCGTATACTCCGGAAACTCGACAGGAGGTCCCGTGACACCGGAGATCCCGCGTGTGACGGTCGGTGGTAGAGTTCCAGCCGCTTTGACAAGTTCGATCGTGTGCCGTGCTCCCGTTGGCTGCGTTGAACTTTTCTTCAGCTCGTTTCCAAAGACATCAATGAGTTCCTTGGACACTGTTAACTTATAGATACCCGGATTGAGATCCGTGAAAGTAAGTTTGACGGAGTTTGTCGAAGGATCGAAATCTACCGAGGTTGGATAAGGATTCGGCAGAAGAACATTCGCCTTGGCAATGGCTTCTGTCAGGCCTTCGTCAGTGTCAACATTTTCTGCCTTGATGATATCGCGAACAAGGTCTATCCGTTGTCCATCATTCAAGCCAACCGCTGAGGATAGCGTGAATTTCTTAGTATCAAGCGCCGTTTCCGGGTTGAGGGGGTTTTCAGAATTGAACTGAATAACGACTGAGTCACCGCCGGTCTCAAAACTAAAATCTCGGGAATCGACATTGGAAACTACCGGTCCAACACGTCTAACATGAACATGAATTGGTGACGACGCCGCACTAGTAACTCCGGCATGTGCGAACAACGCCTGAAACTGATACTCACCTGGAGTCGGGATGGACATTTTGACGGCGAACTGTGTTGAGTCCGTCACAATGGCATTGGCTTTGTCGTCGAAAGGGGCCGTCTCTTGATGGACCACTTTGCCGGTTCGTGAATCGATGACGAGCAATTCCGTGGTTTCTGTCACATCCGGCTTTTCGAATACGAGCCACACGGCATCGGATTTCGTGAACAGCATCGATTTCATAGGCTTCTCTAGAACTGACGGTTCGCGGCCTCCGCCACTCGTAGGCTCAACGGCACCGAGCAAACTTGGCTGAGGAAGTTGAGTTGGCCTGATGAATTGAAACTTAACGGGAGATTCAGCAAATCGATGAATGTCTGTATTTTGCGCAACTGGATATGCAAAACCACTGACGTTCGGCAAGTCGCCTAGCAACGTTGTTGGCAATGAGAATTCGGCTTCCCAACCACCTGGAACGTTACGTGTTATCGGCGGAATAGTTGTCTGATGTGCCGCTGCACCGGATGGCCCCAAAAAGACCTCGAATACAGTCGGGATGTTTCCAACACCTTGCACCAGCATCTTCCCGGCCGTTGTGATTCCCGTGCCACTGAAATCTGTCACAGGCGATCCATACACGCCGACACGAGCGTGTTGAATCGCGATCGGCAACGTGGCAGCATCCGATGGTGGAACTAGCGTCAGCGGCGGCGACTCGACCACTGTTTTAGCTTTGTTAAGAACAACAACTTTGTACGTGTAGGCGCGGCTTGGTAGTTTGATCGAGAATTGATGCACGTTTTCATCAACCACTACCGAAGTGTCCGGTAGCTTCTCAGGGAAATTGGAGCCTGGAACTTGGCGATACAAGAGCACCGACTTGTCCGGCGTCACGGTCACCGCGGGAAACGACAAACTGATATCGCGTGAGCTAGTTCGAATCGGAACTGTTGCAGGAGTTCCCGGCCAAGTCAGCTTGCCGTCATCAAGCACCTTTTCGATCTGAAACGGCAATACATCAAGCTGAATGTCACCTAGTTCCCGAACAACGGAACCCGTTGGAAAGATCGTGTCTCCAATTTTCGAAATATAAAGCTTCGCAGTATAGGTATTACTCGCTGGTGGCGTAAACGCAGCTGTATCACCCCCTTCGAACTCGCCGGCAGAGACAATACGCTGGTCGGGAGTAAAAAATCTGAGTTTTGCCTTGGCAATCGGTTTGTTCAGGGAAATCGAAAGATTTCGAGAGTTATAGACTTCGACTCTAACCGTATTACTCTCAGCCGAGACATTGATCGGCCGATCAGCTCGAACGCCATCTCCGATCGATGTAATAGCGAGTTCAGGCTCAACAATCTGTAAATTATACTCCTTGGTCGTGGTTGTGACCGCGTCACTACCCACGTGATCCACGGTTACAGCGATCTGAACGTTCCCAGAAAGCGTGCCACCAGGAATTGGAACGATTTCCGTTCCCGGCAATTTCTCCGCTTCCCCTCCATCAACAGTCAACGTTCCCATCAGCTTTTTGTCGAACTTGAGAGAAAGTTCTCCAGGTTTGTCAACATACACCGAGATTGTTGCGTCCTGATCCGTCACTGTCGTGACGCCGCCGGTCTTGACGTGAACCTCCTTCAGTTCGAAAAGAGACGTCGCGCCAAGCAGCGCGGGAGCCATGACTGTCGAAGGCTGTACGAAAGCCGCTTGTTGCACACGTCTCGCGACTTCGCGCTCGGCAGGAGAACTCGAAAACGGTATCGTGTGAGAATCGGGCAGACGATACCGTTGTAAGCTGTCAAGCCTCAGAGGCTCTGAGCGTTCGGCAGGAAAGGCCAAATCACGCCGTGAAACGCTTCCTGAATTCGGGTCGGCCGTCTCGGCCACCGTACTGTGCGCTTGGTGTTCTTCCCATTTTAGGTAGCTGTTAGCAAGGATAATACCGCCTAAGACAGCCACGCCAATGAGTAGCGCATTCCCTAGCGCCCTAAGGATTTTCCGCATAATCGCGTCCTGCTTGTGGGGTCACATCAGCGACGATCCATTCATCGCTCCCACTGTTCACTATCGGCGCTGAGATGTTAAATCTTGCGGATTATAGCAATTGATATACAAAAGTCTTGGTGTTACGATCCAAACTGGTGTAAGTTTGGATAGACGGTGCGATATGAGGAGAGATCCGTGAGCAACTTTGAGGTCGGCGAACTTGTCTCCATTGATGGAGGTGAGCATTTAACAGGGAAAGGCACGGTTGTTAAGACATTTGAGACGGTCGTGCATGTCGAAATTTGGGAGAAAAACCTCGTCATTTCGTTCCCGATTGGAATCGTTAAAAGCCTCAACCTCCAAACTAACATTCAAGCTCAGACAACGGGGGTTCCCAAACCGGGTCAACGAGTGAAGCTTAAAGACGGTTCAAAAGCGTGCGTGCACAGCATTTCTGACGACCAAAAAATTGTGTATGTTTGCCAAGATGGAAGCGATATTCTCAAAGCTAAGTTACCGAAGAATTTAGAAATCATTAATGGAACCTGCAACTGTTGACCGTGCAACGACGACCAACGATGTGAAGTGCTGGACCTGAGAGTTTCTCACCGGATTTCTGCCTTGAAGAAGTCGAAGTCGGGTTCGCTGCCGAATCGGGCGGTGGCGGTTCTTTGGATCGTGTAGCGTGCAGCGTCTCTTCCGGTGGTTTTAGCAAGCACAGGGGACCAGCCACGATGTGAAACACTCCAAGCCTTGGTGGGATGGCTGGACTCTGTTGGCTCAGGACATATCGTTATTGGCGGTAGCGTTATCGTGCCGCAGGGCTGGGGAGGGCAGTATGCTTGGCCTTGGATGTAAACAATGAATTGCAGGCGAACTACCAGAGGTGTCCGAGGCGATTCAACTACGAAGCGAACCTCGTAATGCCCGCCCTCGGTGACTGCAACCGTCATTCCTTCATAGAGAATCGCCGCCGGTCGAATCTCTTTTCGTCCTGCGATATTGAAGTACGAACGTGGAAAATGAGCTGACTGCTCGAAGACTGCCTGCCATTGAGGAATGAGCTGGTCATCCTCCTTTTCGTTTGACTTGAGTTCAACCTGAAGCGATCGCTCTAGTCGAGTTGGCACAGGCGTGACTTCAGGGACTTGATTAAAGGCCAGCGGAACTGGAGACATCCCATGACAGAAGCTGGAAACACCAGGGGGCAGACGCGGATTCACGGGAAGGAACGGTAACCCTGAAGAATCATTCGTCACCATTCGAGGTATCGCTGGCTGTTCAATGACCGGATACAAGTCACCAACTTCCTGAGATTTCGGGTCAGTACTGTTGGAGCCTTCGCTTTTGGAAATAACTCCAGCTGCGGATATCGTTGGGACTTTCTCATCGGTAGGAGTTGGTACGAGAGCAGCAGATTCTGGCTGAAGAGTTTCAACTCGCTGCAAGAGCGGGCCGCTTGGAGTTTCCGCAAAACTTGCGGTCAAAAATACTCGCAAAAGCAAAATACTTAGAAAGAAATACCTTAAGTTCGACATGGACCACTCGCACAATTAATTACCGCGGACGTTCGAAACATCACACAACTTCACTAATGGCATCGGTTCATCAGTGCGTCATCTGAAAATTGGTCGGGTAAAACCACATTATCGAATTAATCCTCACTAGCGCTTGTAAATCCAGTTCATCGAGCAGAACGAGCCAAGCAAACAAAATGGTGCTATCAGCGTGTTATCCATTCGCCCAGGCAAATGACCCTCGATTCGTTACCACGGTCTCCGGAGACCGACGGGCCGCTAGCGCAACCTATGTTTTAATCCAAACTTAGAAACTTGAGCCAGTCGATACTAACAATTTTGGTTGCAGGAATTGCTGTCAGTCATTGACTCTCGCCGACACACCAACTTCGTGTTCTTGCACTTTTGCAGAACCAGCTTCGCGAGTCACTTGCGACGACAAAATGAAGGAATTAGGAGATGCACACCTGCAAGAAAAACCAGGTAGGCTAGTTCCAAAGTTGTGGAGCGAAGGTTGAATGAACTACTCAACTTCGCCCATGGAACTTCCTCTCGGGGACTGCTCGTAGAAGAAGTCATGGGCTCGATCGGCGAGTTTTTGGACGAGCGGGAGATCATTGCGAACGAAACGCCGAGTTTCCCGCGTATTGGTCGGCTTCATTGAACAGCTTGTCGAAGGTTACGTTGTAGCGAGGACCATCTGCAGTGTCATTGTACCAGGTGACGGGTTTCCGAGTTCTCAATGGTTCGAATGCCCGCGTCTATCGTCTGCGGGTGATGAAATATGAGAACTTCAAGAAGGAGAATGAGGACGGCATCAATTCGCTTGAGGGGGGAACCGGCGACGATCCCATCGATGAAGCCGGAGATCATCGCAACCAATACGACCGCTACTCGGCTCCGTTCTTGCGGATCGGCAAAGATAGCTGGTTGTGGAGCGAAGCGATGGAGATGAAAACATTCGTAATCGCGATGGCGAAGCGGGCGGACTTCGTCGTCGACTTTGGCGCGCTCGCGGAAGGTCTGGGCGAGATAGAGACGCAGGAATTTGTGCTTGTCAACACATCCGCAATCCGCTCGGCCTCGGCCCGCTGCTGATTCGTCAATTCGATCCCATCCATCGCCACACCTCCGTGAAAAACGCATCCACTTCAACTGATGCCAACCCAAAAAACACAATCATCCCAAATTTTCCACCAACTTTCACGAGACACACACGGAGTCTGCTTGCAGTGTGATAGTGCGTTTGAAAAGAGCTTGTTGTAAATTCAAACAGGCTTCCCCATAATTTTTTGAGCAGTTTTGCAGGCATTCACAAGTTGGGGTAGCACCATGATCCACTCGATCGAAGAACTTGCCAGCCAAATCGGGATCGCAAGTCAACGGCGAGACCTCGAACGGCTAGAAGAACTTGAGAAGTGCTTTCGCGCAACTAGGGAGCCGGGGCCGCTTCCGCTCGCACCAGATATTCAGCTGAACTCCGAGCTTGTTGACGTCGAGAAAGTTGCTGTCGAGTCGGACCGGGTTCTCGGTCTTGCTAACGCTCTCTCGCGAGCCAAGCGGCGAATTGTTTACCATCAGCAGAAATGGACAAACTTCCGCCGCCCCGTCATTGTTAGCGAAGGTGACAGCTGGTTCCAATACCCTGTCCGGCTGGATGATGTCATAGATGTACTGCTCAAAGATCATTTGATTCTTTCGCTCGGTGCAGCGGGTGATTTGTTGACCAATATGGCCGCTGAGGGCGAATACCTGAACGCGATTGAGAATGAAGAGGCTGACGTTTTTCTTCTAAGTGGTGGTGGAAACGACATGCTGCACAGCGGACGGCTTGCCGGGTATCTCAAGCCTTACCGGGATGGGATGGATGCTCAGGCGTTGTTGCAACGTAGTCGGTGGAATGAATTTCGTGAAGAGTTGCGATCGACATACGCGGGCATCTTCCACGCGGTCGCAACTCGATTTTCAAGCGTGGTCACATTCTGTCACGGATATGACTACGCGATTCCCCGTGTGGACGGTAAATGGCTTGGTGGGCCTCTTGCGTCGCGAGGCGTGCCGAAGGAATTGTGGCCGGATGTGATCAAAATTCTGATTGATGAATTCAATGACACACAAAAGACACTGGCCGCGGCGTCATCAGGAAGAGTCGTGCACGTCGATTGTCGTGGCACTGTTGGAAAGTCACTTAACAGTTGGTTCGATGAACTCCACCCAAAGGACACAGGTTACAAGAAAGTTGCACAGTTGTTCGCGCAACGCATCGCGGATCACTTTGGAAAGGACTCGTCCTTTGATGAGTCGATGGCGGCAGAGTACCCGACGCACGAAGTCGCCGCAACCATTTCTGTCCCGGTATTTTCCAGCACGACGGCAAGTCTTCCGCTGGCGGTAACAAATCAGTTCGTTGCGAGAAGTCGTCCGATCGGCATGCCGTCCCACGTACACGCGTATGAACAGTCGAATGGGGGACTCGTTGACGAAGCTATTATCGACTCTGGACGATCGAAAGTAGGTCCGATGCTGCCGCCGGCACCTATTTCAGTTCCAAGCGATATATCGAGGAAGGACATCCCATCAGATACGTTGCATGCTAATCCTGAAGCCGATACTCCGTACAGGACATGCGCAATTGTTCGAGCGGTTCGTGACAACGTGCTTGAACGTTGCTGCATGCCGTACTCGGGAATTGGCTCTGAAGTCGTCACATCCGATTCACGCACTGACGATCAGTTGCGCAAGTTACCGCCTTGTACATCGCTGGCAGTCTGGCAAGCTCACCTTCGCAAAGACCCTCAAACACTTCGGTCGTACAACGACTTCGTTGAAGTGCGGCGACAGTATGAACAGGAAGAGCCTAACAGTCGCGTTCAGACTCGGCTCGAACTCTTACCCGAGAGTGACTTGTTTTTTCAAGAGAGGATCATCGGACGCTCAAACCTCGAACAGATTAATTTTTTGTCACGTGGCGAGCGCGCTGCGAGAACCGTTGGCAGAATGTCGATCTTCACTGAGTACGGTATCCCCGCAGGCACAGGCTCAGGGTTTCTGGTTGGTCCAGGGCTCCTGTTGACGAACAACCATGTGATCGGAACTCAGGATCGCGCATGTTCTGGAAGCTACATTTTGTTTGACTACGAATACGATGCCGACAATCGCTTGAAGACTTCCGAACGGTTTGACCTAACCGATGATTTGTTCCTGACCGACAAAGAACTCGATTTTACCTTCGTGTCTGTCGCTTCGGTCGGGAGCCGTGGTACGAAGATTGACGATTACGGGCGCATGCGACTAGTCCGTGAAAGTGGTAAGGCCTTGAAAGGTGAGGAAGTCTCAATCATTCAACATCCTGAAGGGCTCCCAAAACAGATCGCGATACGAGAAAGCACCGTGGTCGGACGCAAAGATGCCTTTATATACTACTATGCAGATACGAATCGTGGATCATCGGGTTCACCCGTCGTCAATGACCAGTGGTTCCCAGTTGCACTTCATCATCGCAGCGTTCCTGACTACTACAACACCTGCGAATATGTAGCCAATCGAGGAATCAGAGTCAGCGAAATCTACAAGCGGCTCGAACAAGCTGCGGATGCCGGCAGTGAAACGTCAGCCCGCATTATTGATCGGCTGGAAACAGAGCCATCGCCATCGAATGTTCCGGTCACGATTTCTAGCGACGGTGTCGGTGCCGCTGTGGAGCGATTCGTCGAACCGTTCCATGAACTTCCGTATGACAATCGCGAAGGCTACGACGACGAGTTCCTTGGTCGTCGTATTCGGATGCCACTGGTGACTGACGCGGCAAGCATTGCAGCTCCTCGGACAGATACAACGAGCCCGAAGTATCTGCTGACCTACGAACACTTTTCGGTCGTCATGCACAAGCAGCGTCGGTTAGCGATCTTCACTGCCGCGAACGTAGATGCTTCGCCGACCGCAAAACGACCAGAGCTGGGGAAAAACTACAGCCGAAAAGGACTTGGCGGCCTCGGACGAAATGACCGAGAGAGATGGTTTGAAGACCCGCGAATCTCGTCATCGCATCAGCTACCGGATCGTTTTTTCGAGAATGACGGGACTGCTTTTGACAAAGGTCACCTAACAATGCGGGCGGACGTCGGCTGGGGAAGTGACTACGACGAAGTTCGCCGAGCAAACGGCGACACTTTTCACACTACCAACTGCTCGCCGCAAGTCGCCAAATTCAATCGAGCCATCTTCGGCTTCCACGGTTTGTGGGGCGAACTTGAAGAAGTCGTGCTTGAGCAGGCGGAGGACGAGAAATTATGCGTCTTTTCCGGTCCAATTCTCGCCGACGCCGACGAACTTTTTCGTGGTCTCGATAGTTCTGGTGAGGTTCTGATCCAGATTCCTGCGGCCTATTGGAAGGTCATCGTTGCCCGCAACGGAAACGGGATCGAATCGTTTGCATTCATACTTGAGCAAGACTTGTCAGACGTACCTTTGGAATTCGACTTGCCGAGTATATGGAAAACTCGTCGCGTAAAAGTCGCAGATGTGGAAGCCAGAGCTGGTCTGTTCAAGTTCCCCGACGAGGTCCGCGACAACGACGGTGGGTAATCTTTTCTAACACTGTACGATAACGAAAACTTGCGTTTGAAACGCGTTTATCCGATCCGGAGATGGGCTATGCAAGGAAAAACAACTGTTTCTATGTTGCTTGCGATTGCCGTCAGCGTCAGTCAGATTTGGGCACAAGAAACGCCAGCAGTGAAACTCGGTCCAAATGCGTCGGAAGAGAACAGGAGCACTCTGTCAGCTCTTCTGCAAGATGCGGCGATCAAGGAGTTCAATGAAAGGACGTTTTCGGCCAGTGGGAAGGATGAAGTGCGCATTCGCGAAACCATTCCAATTCGCAAAAAGATCAAGCTACCCTTTGGGGAATCTATCACAATTGACGAAACAATTGAGATCAACAAGAAGCTCGGGGATGTTGAGGCAACCGCTACTGCTTCATTCGTCGGTCCCGCCAAACACCCGAAAGTCAAGATTCCCGAATCAAAGGCGGAAGTCTGTTTTGGTAATGCAGGGTGTATGCGAAACCTCATGCCCCTTTCGCGAGACAGTGCATGCAAAGGCCCTCCTTGCCAAATTCATCGGCAATCGACTCGCATAATATCCGCACTACTATTCCGGGGGCAGGCCAGCCCGGAGTTGCAACGGCAGAGGCGTTAGTTTAATGTTTAGGGGTGTATGACCCAACAGTGTGTTCAAGTTCATAACTCTTCAGTTGACTTACGAGGTTGGCCGTGGCCGAGGATGCTAGTGGCGAGGAGCGGACAGAGGACTCCTTGTTTACGAAGTTGCTAGATTATTTTCCCGCGTCAGCTCAAGGAGCTGGGGCGTTCCTCATCATTAGCTTGATGTTCTTCCTGGCCGCCTTGCGGGGAGCCAACTCATCCGACATCTGGCTGTTTGGTGTAATCGTTATGGGTATCAGCGTTCTTGTTGGAATTGCCGCCGCGTATCGTGTTCTTAAAGAGCCGAGGAAGCTTTCGCGCGAATCTGAGATTCTCGTAATACTTTTATTGGACTTGGAGAAGGGAAAGATCGGTGGTGTAAAGCACGGTTACATCAGCGGTCCGCTTCGAAAGGTGCTGAGATCGGTTTCTCACAAACGGGTCGTAGAATTCTTGGTATCTCTGACAAGTGACTGATGGCGCGTCGAATAATTTGGTTTCGCCATCCGATGGCATCGTTAGCGAAAGTGTCGTTTGTTTCGCTCGTGAAAGCTTTGACTATGGGTGCTGCTGTGAGAGAAATCCCAACTTTGCGTGAACTCTTCCTCAACGGAATCTTTGGAGTGCCCAAACAGAGCGATGTAGTGAAACGGCCGTTGGCCTGCAGTTCGACGGACGTCTTGAGATTGAGGTGAATATTTCATGTCTGGTGGTGCGACTGAACCTGTGGACGAAATACTGATGGCGTACGTCGATCTTATCAGCGAAGAGGGGTTGCGATCAGAAGAGGTACGGAAGTTTGAGGAGATTCATTCGAGCAATCCGGAGGTTTCGAGTTACCTCGCTTCAGTTCGCGAGCTGCACATTGCAGAGAGAATTGCACGGTTTTGGCGTGCTGGTACGCCTATCCTGTGGGCCGTTTCGGTAGCACTTTTCGGCGGCGTCACGGCATTGTCTATGTGGCGTGCAAGCAATGTCTCCGACCTTTCGGCGAAAGTGCAAATGCAATCGGAACAGATCAGTGTTGCGAAGCCGTGGGGCTGGATTAAACCTAATGTGTTTTCTCAAGAGACTTCACCAGCCCAGTACTTGCGCAATCTTGCAAGTGTCCTTGAACGGGATTGGCAGAAGATTGAGGCGGACACGACGTCACGTTCTGACATTGGGCGCCGATTGGCGGAATTTCGGCTTGGTTGCACAACACTTCTATTCTCCGAGTTGGAGCCACTTCCACCTGAAATAGCTGGGCAAATTCGTGAACTGTGCCATGCGTGGTCTGCACAAATAGATGACCAACTCGCGGACGTGGAAGAAGAATTCGTGACTGTCAGTGAAGCCAAGACAAGTCTGACAAGACTCATCAGTTCGATCGTCAGTGAGTTCAACAACGTTGCAGAAAGTCTATCTTAGTCACAATGAAAGATCTACGAACGATTCGCTCTGCCTGCCTGTTCGTTTGCCTTTGCATAATAATTCTTAACTCCGTGTCGGCCGGAGGTTATGCTGCGGAAATTCCGCAACTTCACCCACGTGTCTCGTTTGATTTTCCGCTACACCGCGGCCGGCTAACGGGTATTTCCGTCGTCGAGCATGATGCAAATGGCACGATGCTTGTGACTTCGGCTTTGGATAAGCGAGTGCGTTGCTGGTCATGTGAGGGTGATCTAATTGCCATGATGCGTCCCCCGTCTGGTCCTTTTGGACGTGGACTAACTTTCACATCGGATTCCACCGAAGGAGGGTTGACCGCGCTCGGTTGGCTCGCCGGTTGGGGATCTAATTTCGTGCCTGACTTTAACGGATATCAAGGTAACTCATCGAACTGGGGGTTGATACTGTTGATCGAGCCGATGGAGAATCGTATACGATCCGTCCTTCGTGGCCACCAGGATACTGTCACTGACATCGAGCTTTCGAAAGATGGTCGAGTGCTGGCATCGGCTTCCTATGATCGAACATTAAGGCTATGGAGTGTAAGCGAAGGCGGTCTCTTGGCAACGTCCCCCCAGCTCGGTGCCACGCCTACGGATGTTACCGTCACCCATGACGGTGATCGCGTGCTAGCCGTATTGCAAAACGGTAGCTGTAGTTTGTGGCGTAGCGATACGAATGATATTGAGGAAATTTTCAGACCAGAAGAAGGTGCCATTTCGAGTGTGTGTTGGACACCGGAAGGCGACTCGGCGTTGATTGTGTCGGCTGACGGGCATCTTCACCGTTGGACAGTCGAAGGTGGTGTTGAGGCAACAGCAGCACTTGGCGACGGTCAGGCAAGTCGTTTGTTGAGCGTTCGAACGTTGGTCGCGGAACGTGGCACAGCTGGTTCGTTCTTGGTTGGTGGGCACACAGACAGTGAAGCACGACTCTGGCAAGTAACATTAAATACGCTAGAAGCCAAAAGGGTTCAGTTACCAGTTCGTCTCACCAGCGTTGATTTTATCGCCACATCTAGCTCCTCAAATACCGTTGCAATTGCTTCAAACGACGGCCGGATCGCCGTTACGCAGGAACCGGACTTAAGCGATTGGCGGGAAATTGTTGCAGCATTCGAAGGCCCAAAGGCAATCGCGTGGTCCAACGATGGGACATCGCTCGCGTGGTCAACGGAGTACCAACAAGTTCCAGGTCCGATCAACTCGGAAACCTTCGACACGGAATTCGAGTTTCAAGGTCCTGTTTTGCGTCCAGCGAGTCCTGGAAAAACCTATTGTCATCCTCCCGGTAACGAAGATTTTGAAGTGACGCACGATGGCGAAACGCTTAAGATTCTCCGTGATTCTGAGACAGTTGGTACTTTCAAGAGCCCGTTTGGAAAGATCACGTGCCACAAGCTCATCACTAAGTCAAGGGTAGTCGTTGGGACATCACGCGGATTGTTCTGCTTCAACTTTAGCAATGGTGCCGAGCCCGCCATTGTGACATTAAATGCTGACGACATTCAGTTCTATGATCTCTGTAAGTCACCAGATGGACATTATATTGCATCTATTTCGGCCGACGGAGTCGTCCGAGTTTGGGACCCTGAATGGAACCAAGAGCTCTTGGCGATCTTTGCTAATAAAGCATCTGTTGCGGCCTGGTTGCCGACTGGAGGCTTCTACGGCGATCACGAAAATATCCGTTGGACAATCCACAATGGTTCCGATGGATCACCGCACGAATATGTGGAGCCCACAGATATTCACAGGCGACAAACACTAGGTGCAGTTGCCATTTCAGATTTAGGCATGATTCGAAATGGCAAGGAGAACATTACGAATGCTGTAGCAGCGTTGGTCCTTGAGGATCTTTCAACGTGTCCTAACGAAGACCGCAGGCATATGCGGTATTTGACGTATCGGAATAGGGTTGTCGGTCTCAGAAACAGTCTTTCAGAAGGCTATTCGTTGCGCCTTAGTGATGCGCAGAGCTTTGCCAACGAGCTTACATTTGGTGTAAATAGTTTATCGACTTCGGCGGAGATCTTTGTACCTCGGATAATTGATGCCCGACGAACTGTGTTTAGGTTGGACCTGCGAAAGCTAGGATGGACAGCATTAGGCTGGGATCAAGTTGCCGCTATGCACCCGGATCCCGGAGGTATTGCTCGCTGGACAACGAACGGGATCGAACGGCACACCGGATGCAATAAATCGATCTTGCCAGCTGACTGGTTTCTCCATGCATGTCTTCAGCCGCCCGCGTATTATAGGTTGCTGAGATTGCCTCGAACAGTCAAGAAGCTGGAACGCCGGATTGGAGCGAGCGTTCGAGCAGCACAGAAACCCAAGGTTGGTGACATCCTGCGGATAGGCATCTCCCGGTCGACGTTCTTTAAACCAACGGTGAATCGGATCATCGACCGTCACGAGATCACATTGGATGGTCGCGCCTATTGGCGGACATTTGACTTCCGCGATGGGAGTGGGCGAGGCAATATTTTTCGATATCCCTTCGGGCCAGGCAACGAAGAAATCTGCTTCAAACACAGTGGCAGCAAAATTCACTTTCATTTGCCGAATGGACTGCAGGCATTCTTCCTCGCTGATCGAAACGGTTTGCGGGCTGACGCTACTACAGAGGCGTATGGTCAAGAAAGCAGCCCCCAAGTGCGGATGGGAACACTGCATCATCGTCAAAGCACTTTTGGTAGATTGATCGCTGGCCGGGATTGCTTGTCTAACTGCCACTCATCCTCCCCGATTCATTCGATTGGAAAATTCGACGAAACCATGCCGTATTTACAAGCATTCGGCGCTGAGGCACTTGGTCTTTCAAGTACCGAAATGGAAGGTCTTGGGAAACTGTATGCAGACAAAGATTCCCTAGCTGAGGCAAGGTCAAGAGACATTTCCCTGATTCGCGAAGCGCAACGACGCTGTCTTATCACGCAACCGCATAACGCATACGATTCCCCAACTGCCGTTTACATCGTAAGTCACTATCGCGAAAAACTGTCCTCACATATGATAGCGGCTGAATTGGACACCTCGGAAGACACTCTTAGAGACGTGCTGAACGACGAGCGGCTGTCTGGTGTGGTGGGACCGGCGTTCATTCGTGGCGGCAGTGCCGATCGTCAAGCTATTGAAGAGTGCCTGTCGGACTTGCGGCAAGTAGTGAGAGCCAAAGGTGAATTGCTTCCTTGAGTTTGCTGTTTGTTGAAAGGCGTAGCTGCTAACTGATCTTCTTCAACAATCACGAGAACGCCACAGGTTTGACGACTTCCCATCTCCATCCGGCAGTAGATTAACTACACATCGGCGTTTGTCCCGACGTCTTTCTTCCCGATATCGCGTAATTCTATTTCGATCGATGTTGCTGATGCTAGGTTACCCCTAAAAGCAGTACTGCAACCAGAATCGATTGAGTCGCCTGAACTGCCGTATTGACGACAGTTTGTAAAACTCGACCTCGGGGTCTCCGGAGACCGAGGGGTAGCGAACACAAATATCAACGCTTACCGAGTTTGCGACTTTATGACTGTTGGAGGTTGTAGGCATGGTTGCAGCAATTGTTGTCACTAGATCGCACAACCTTCCTCCACGGCTTCACCGCCCTTGGTTTGTTGTAAGTCCACATTGCAGTCGCGAGACATGGCCAGCCCAGCCGAGAGACAAACTGAAACTACCAGCAAATGCAACGTTGTTTATTGGTAATTTCGTTGTAGGACCGGGGACCCAAACTGAAAGATGAGGAGCGAATCTGCTGCCTATCGTCTTTGATCGAACTCTAACAGATTGAGCTTGCAGGCAAACGTGACCTTGGTTGGCAAGTTTCTGCGAGCCGTGAAATGTTGCCACGAGCATCCGTGGTTTCTTGTCGTGTATCATCCTTCGTGAATAATTTGGCGGCGGTCTGGCATCAGCATATTCGGTGGAGGTTTGCCTTCTATCAGGCCATTAGTATCTACACATCTTCTTCAATGCACAAACTGAACCAATTGTCAACAGTTTGAAACCCAGGCGAAACCGCAGCCCTCAGGCCGAAGTGCACAAAAGAACCGTCAAAACACTAGTTCATAAGTTTTTTTCTTAAACGGTTTATGACTTGTGTAGACATCAATGCTATCAGGTGAGGGCTGATCCTGAGCCGATTGTGCAACCGACTGTTGGACAAAGCTCGGTACGACTAAGTGCAGAGGGCAACCCGTCAGCGACACCGAGATATAGGTCCCTGATTCGAGGTTCGATCTCGTTTGCATGGCACTCGGCTATAAGATCGAATGCACCGCTTTTCTGCTTTGGGAACGCAGGCCTTCGGTTCCGTAGGTCGGATGTGGAAGGCTGCAAACACCGTAAAAACAAGGCTTTTCGACCAAAACTCTTTCCACAGTTTACACGATTTCGTGCAGTTTTGGATGGGTTTAGTGCATCGAATCGTGCAAAGCCTCTGGTCACTGAGCTGATCGATCTTCCCTACGCAATACAATCGGCCCAACCGATTTTCCGACTGTCAAAATGAAGAAAGCCATATTAGTCGCGCGCTGATTCCTGCGCGCGCAACACTCGTTGGCTGACAGTCTCGAAGCTCTCGCCCAGATCACCTGGTGTAAGATGTGGCTCAATAGCGTGAAACTCGCGATGTACCCGACAACGTGTAATCTCGGGTGAGCGTCTGTGTAGTAATATCGAGAGTGCAAGCATCTCCGGTGAGCTAAGGCCGTCCCGAGCACACGCACTCGCGACGGCAAGAGGTGTAGGCACTTGCAGCTCAGCCACCGAATCATGTTCCTGCAAAGCCCGATGAATTTGAGGAAACAGACCAACGAGATACGAGACGTCAAGTGCTGTTCGCTGGGTCAGTTCTCGGGCTCTGTGGCAATGTGAATTGCTTCTCTTCGCTGGAGGACAAGCAGCCTCTATGTCCGCCAACGTGGAACCCGCAAGAAACTTGTTAAACACCGTTTCCAGTGTCGAAATTGCATCTGAAGGAATTGGGTTAACGGATTCTGGTGTCCCAACAATCTTCTTTACAGCTGACCGGTCAAACATGCGATCAGCTAGTTTCAGGTGCGATTTCGCCCACCTGAATGCGAACTCGATCCATTGGAGGACAGTCCAATTCCCAACGTCAGATTGAAAACTCAACTCTTCGCCGATACTCTTGAAAATGACGGCCGGCACACCATTGGATGAAGCAAGTTCATCTGCCCATGAGACAGTCTTGCCATCCAGCAAAAGTTCTGTTCGCTTCCCGATTGCCTTTTGGATCTGTTCGGTGAATTCCTGAAGTCGCGACTCTGATTGGGCCTTGAACGCGCCGAGTGAACGTCCCAGCAAAGATGCCGTCGGCTCCTTGTCACTGCCGATAGGCAATCGATTGGCAAAATATGCTGGAGTCCCGCGCAGCGCCTCCGTGCTAAGCGCAATTTCATCAAGCATCAATTCGACTGGATCCTCAATCGACAGGCACTGGTCTTCCTTTGAAAAAATCGAATCCTTTAACTCAAACCAGGCGTGTCCGATCGTCGTGGTTTCTTCATTGATGTCGAATTCAATCGGCGAGTCCGTAACCAGCAACACAATCCCTTCAGGTCGAAATCCGGCCCGACCGGACCTACCGGCGGCGTTGAGTAGGTCGTGGGCATCCATCAACGCTCGAGCATTGTTCGTCGTGTCAAATCGGTGGGCACCGGCGATGATCACGGCTTCAGCAGGCAAATTCATACCTTGAGCGAGCGTCGGAGTGGCAATGATAATACGACCACCTCCGGCCCTTCGGAACACGCATTCCGCTAACGATCGTTCGACAGAATTCAGCAGGCCGTGGTGACAGCTGCTACCTTTGCGATGAGGCAACAATGCATGTTCAGAGCCTCCTGCCTCCTCAATTGCTGCATCCTGGAGAACCCTTTCGTTGTCAGTCAGAGTGATTGTCGCTTCAGGCGGGAGACTGCCGTCCGCGTTGGCCGCCATCTTCTCGCAGTGCAACTTGTTCTGTGAAAAAACGATCGTCTTGATGCCGCGCTTGGCAAACTCGGCAGCAAGCAACTCCGCTACTGAATTCTTGTTGTTCGTTAGTTCCCATCTCGCGTTGATGTCCAGCGGCAGTTTCTGTGGAGGTAGTCGACAGAAACGGAAATCGTCAACATCGTTCGAATTCCAGGTTTGACGCAACGAGAACAGGCCATATGGAGTTGCGCGTTGCCGTTGCTTTAGCGCCTTTGGCGGCCCCTTGGTTGTCGCAGAGTTCCGTGTTGTCGTGATGTCACTTCTTAGACCAGTGATCTCGTCAGCCCCGTAGACAAGACACCCCTTGGCCTGACGAGTGGGCTTCCACCGTAGATCAAGAGCCAAGCAACTCCGCCCGAAACTCGTCGAAATCCAATCGGAGATTTCGTGGGCATTGCTAATCATTGCGGATAGGAGGACAAAGTCGGCAGTATCCGTTGCCTCGACAAGCCGCAGGAGAGCCAGCATGGCATCGATTGCTCGCCTGTCTTCGGTGCCTCTCGATGGATGGAGAATGTGGCATTCGTCAATGACGACAAGACCAATTTCTTTAAAGGCTTTCGGATGCAGGTCCAACAACATGAGGCACCGCTCGGGCGTCATGACAGTTACATCTGCGAACGTCGACTCGTCATCTCCCAGCTCCGCATAAAATCCGTCGCCGATTATGGAGTCATGAATCTTGTAATTCGGGAAAGTTGACGTAAGCGAGGCACGTACCTGATGGCTGAGTGCGTGTGTTGGTGCCAGGAAAACGACCTTCCGGCCAGACAGCAGACACGGTGCTATCTTCAGTTCCGCAAGGGTTGATTTGCCAGCTCCTGTTGGGAAGCTGATCACTGATGACACTCCACAGTTGAGGAACCCGGACTTTACCGCCCGCAGATGGTTGTGCCACAGTAGGGGACGAGAGGCAGCCATTCCGCGTACGAATTCGATCCACTTTTCCCGCTCAACCCCGCTTGGTGACGGAGTATGCACGACACCGCGCGGAGGCAATTCGTCTGACAACCGCCGTAAGAGAGCCGCGAGAAAATAAGGTCCTGAGAACATAGAATCGATTGTCAGCTCATCATCGCCCTGATCAAGACTTACCGATTCAAGCGAGAGTGTCATGACCTCATCAAAAACGTTTGCTGGTGCCACTGTCGCGGTCGCCTCTGACAGTAATTGTGCACACATTAGTCCGACCCCCTCCGCCAGTCGCAGCCATAGAAGGCCAGTGGCCACGTCTCGATCGTATTGCTCGTCATTTTCAACTGTATCGAAGTACCCGAACCGCGATGATTGGGCGGATTCTCCGTGCTCAACGGCTTCTTCGAAACGGGTAACTGCGAGCGCACAGATCGCATCTCGCAGGACCGCCGCTTCTGCTGACGACACGTCGCTTTTTGTCGCAAACCTAGCGACTTCGCTCGCATCGGCGGGATACCCAGCAATCAATAGCAACACAATCGCGGACATTGCATCGGGAACCTGATGTGCTGAGAATTCCGAACTAACGAACGTCGACGTTTCCGCGATAACGGTAGCTTCCGCCAACAGGCGAAACGCAGTGCCAGACACGTACGCGGCCGGTTCGGTTTGTTCGACTGCAACGCCAGCAGCAACATAACTTGCGTACGTTGAGGCCATTTCCCGAAGCCTTGTGAGCCGAGATTCGAGCTCGTTATCCAGCTGAGCGCTTCCTGATGCCATTGTCAGCCGGAGGGAAGCGATCTCAACGAAAAACTGAGACAGTTCCTCTGGTAGGCGATCTGTGTCAACGTCCGCTAGGTAAGGAGCATTCTGAATCAGCTGTCGTGTTTCCTGATCGAACATGTTTCTGGTTTCTACTTCGTTGGGAGTTTGTTCAGGTGTTCGACAACTTTGTCAGCGAGTTGCTGGAGCCAAATGCGAACATCATCAGCCAAGATCAATTCGCCGCCACGCCGTTCGATATCGCCGGATACGCAATCGTCGAATCCTTTAAAGAGATCGATCTTCTTTGGCAGTTCTGACTCACTCGTAGCGATACAGACCCGGTACCGAATCGTCTTTCCGAAAAGTGAAGATTCCAACAATCGCTGACGTTCTTCTTCGTCTGAAGTGTGCGCTCGTACCAAGGTTGTTACCCCTGTAAGAATCTGGTTTTCTCGACTTCCACTTTCGATGTCTCCAATCTCCGGCACAACCTTCTTCAAGAACGTTTGCCTCGGATTCTCAGTCGCCTTGTCTTCCGTCAACAGAACGAATTCAACCCTTTCATTGGAATCTGCAATACGAATTGCCAGCCCATCGAACCCCTTTTGAGACGGCATCGGGTGTGGGGCTTCAAGAAGTACTTTTCCCTTCGTCCGCAATGCCAATGCGATCCACGAGACGAATTGAAAAAGCCAGCCATCACGGTTTTCCAAGCATCCGACATCAGTTTTGGACAGCTCTTCAATCGCACGCTCAACAGGTGCTTTTCGGGTGGTCCAACGTCCCGCTGAAAGTCCTGTCAATACGTTCGACACATGGTGAAAGTGCCCGAGCATAAGCATCCCGACGTACTCGACAAGCCGATCATCATCAACGACCTTCCAGCGAAAGGCGCGATGTGTCTTGGTCTTTTTCTCTTCAAAGCTGATAGGCACGTGAGGCCCCGCGAACCGATATGAAGTCCCGGACAAGAAAAACAAGACTACATTGTAAAGCGTGTTGAGAAACAATCTATTCAGCTGGGCGATTTCAAACCACGATTGCTCGGCAGTCTGGGCAGAGGCACAACGGGCAAATAAACGTTAGTCAAACCGAGGTCTTGTGGGCTTCTACGAGCCTCTAGCCGTGAAGAGGAACCCAGATAACGCGTGATCATCTCGGCGATCGAATGCGTTCGATACGACTAACCATCAAACGTAATTTCATCCGGCGTCAACCGATCTTGCTCGGCCGCTCGGACGGTGAGCACAAAGACTTCGTCGCCCTTGATCGTAAACACGGCACGATAGCGGGGACGTGAACCGAGCCCGACCAGCTTCTCGCGAATCTCATACGAAAACTTGTCATTCTCGATGGATAGCGAATGGCTCTCCGGGAAATCACGCAGAGATTCCAGCTGCGTTTCCACCGTATCCAGCCAGTGCGCCGCCTGCTCGGCCGAATGGTGCTCAGCCCACCATTGGGCGTTGCGTAAAACTTCACCCTTGGCCTGGGGAAGAACGATGACGCGAAAGCTCATTGCTGCCGTTGTCGAAGGCTCAATTCTGCGCGAATTTCATTGAAGGCTTGACCGAGGGGAACGCCTTCGCCCGCCTCCATTTCCGTAATTCCTTGAGCAATGGCGTCACGGTCTTGTTGTCGACGCAATGCATCCATCGCTTGACGGTGCGTATCGCCATCGACCACCACATAGATGCGGTTGTTTTCCGGATTGACGACCTCCAGTTCCCCCGTCTGGGAGTCACGCAGGGCGTCAGCCAATTCTTTGCTCAGTTTCGGCGTCATGTGAAAAGTATACCACTCACGGCAGGGCAAGAGAACAACAAACGCCGCTAATCCCCTCCTCGGTACGGCCGGGGACGTAGCACCACACCCACCGCTGATTGGTGACGTCCACGTGACGAGCTTCGACTTTCAAAGACTCCTGCGGACGACAGCCCGTCTCCCACGTGACCGTTATCAAGTCTCGTAGCTGCGGATTGCGGACGAACGAAAGCAGTCGAGCGAATTCGTCCGGTTCAACCAGCATTTCCTTTTCTTCGGCGCTGGGCACTTCCAGATCGGCAATCGGATTTTCCGTGAGGTAGCCCTGTTTCCTGGCCCACTTGAAACACCGCTTCGCCGAGCGGAAGTAGTTCCGCCGAGACGTGGTCGACAGTTCGTAGCCGCTGACCCAATCTTCGACGTGGTACGGCCGCAGCTGATGAGCCACCAGCTTCGGGTATGCCTGACAGAGTCGTTTTAGACGGTAGCGATACCACTCGTAAGTGTCGGCCGCCCGATGTCGCTGGACCCAATCCAGGAATGCATCGACGACTTCGGGCAGCGAGATGGTGGTCGTCTTGGGGGCAGATCGGCTCCGCTTTGGCTGAGCCATCAACTCGTGGAACCGCTGGAAAGCGGCTTGGCGATCAGGCCCTAGATTGACCTGCTTGCCTTCGAACCAGACGTACCAACGCTTGTTGGACTTACGAAACCACGGTTTGTTCGGACGTGACATGGATGACCTCCCGGCTTGAGAAAACACTCGAAGCAGGCCGAAAGGTCTTGTTTCACCCCTGTCCAGTTGCCGCTAGGCAGGGGTTTTTAGTGCATGTCAATCGTGCATGTGACTCACGAATCGTCGTAAGTCGAGTACACCCCAGAGGATTCGAACCTCTAACCTTCGGTTCCGTAGACCGATACTCTCGCCAGTTCACTCTGTTGCTTGTTCTTGGCGTAGTTGTGGACACGACCACGCCGGTAACAATCATTTTCATGTAATATTGCAAGTTCCCTCGAGATAATGACTTATGCCCTGCGTCCGCTAAGACTCAAGGTCGCACTCGGCAGCGGATCGGCATCCCCCCTCAATCGAATGACAATCTCGCTGATAAGACGACCAGCCGGATTTTCAAGAATCAGATTTATCGCTTTGCCTCTGTTCTTAGTTGATCTGGCAGAACTCGTGCTGGACGCGCGATGGAATATGCCTGACGTTCTGCAGTTCACTCACGGATCAGATGCTGACAACAGGTCCCCCCGCTTTTGTCCAAAACGCACCGAGTTCCTTGGCAACGATTCGCACTTGCTTCATCACTAAATCGGCGGACACGACATGGTGTTCGAAAGTGTGCAGAAACTCGAACTTTTGCCGTTTGACAGTCACGCTGGGGTCCTTATGCCAGGCCTGGGCGTGCAGTCGAGGAATCCGTCGCCAACCGTTGAACTTTGCGGAATTCTCAGCACAATGGGTCGACTTGCACACATATCCACATACGGATCGTTTGTTACGTTGGACAGGATCTGGTCCCGGACGACGTAAAATTGATCGCGGAGTCAAACAAACCACCAACTGGCAAGTGGTTGTAGTTCAACTTACCCGTGAAGAGGCATCCCATGACAGATTCGCAACCGCTTCGGCGACAGTGGAACCTGCTCATGCGGCTGAATGCGTTGCGGTTTGGGGCGACGGTCGGCGAATTGGCTGCAGACCTGGAAATCTCGCAGAAAACGATCCGTCGGGATTTGGAAACGCTGCAAGCCGTAGGGTTTCCGCTGGAACCGGTGGAAGAATCACATGGCCGCAAACGCTGGCGATTGGACGGCGAGTTGCATTCGCCGGGTCTGACATTCTCGCTGGAGGAAGTCGCGGCTTTGCACTTGGGGCGGCGATTTCTGGAACCGCTCGCTGGAACGGTGTTCTGGGACGGCTCGCAGAAAGCGTTTCGCAAAATTCGTTCTGCGTTGGGCAATCAAGCGCTCAGGTACCTGGAAAAGATGGCGTGGGCGTTTCACCGCACGACCCTCGGCCAGTGTGATTATGCCGACCAGGCGGAACTCATCGATCGGCTAATGATCGGCATTGAAGATCGCAAAATCACTTTCGTCACGTATCGATCGGTGCATGCAACCGAACCGGTCACCTACGAGTTGTACCCGTACGGATTAGTGTCGCATCGGCAGGCGCTTTACCTGGTCGCCTTTGCCCCCGACCGCCGAGAGATCCGCCACTACAAAGTTAACCGCATGCACGATGTCGAGGTGCAAGCCTTGCCGTTCAATAAGCCGGCGGATTTTCATCTGGCAACGTACTTTGAACAAACCTTTGGAGTGTATCACGACGGCAGCGAACCCACCCAAGTTCGAGTGCGTTTTCTCTCCACCGCCGTGCGATACCTCGAAGAGCACCGTTGGCACCCGACGCAACAAATCACGCGGCAACGCGACGGCAGCGTCATCGCCGAATTTCACTTGGCAGCGACCGAGGAATTCAAAAGCTGGGTGCAAAGCTTCGGCGCCCAAGCCATCGTACTCACACCAGAACGACTTCGGGAAAAGATACAGGCTGAGCTCCGAAAACTTCTGCAGTTGTATGAATCAAAATCGGATCGTCCCCAAACTAGCAACGCGAAAAGTCGTCGCTGAATTCGCCTCGGATGGAGATGACAAAGATGTCATGCCTCGATATTCGTTTCACACTGACAACTCAAAAATCAATTCCGTCAGATCACGGTTACTTTTTGTATTCGGCGATTTCGCGGGTGTTGCCGGAGATTCATGCTAGCGACGGGATCGCGGTGCATCCGATTACGGGTCGGCAGACCGGCGGACGGTTGATGGCGGTGATGCCGTGGAGCAGTCTCACGCTCCGAGTGCCGGACGGGCGTGTCGGAGAAGTGCTGCCGTTGGCGGGGCAGTCGTTGCGGATTGGCGAAGCCACGCTACACGTCGGCGTGCCGCAGGTCGCGGCATTACGACCGACCTCTGCACTTCGCAGCCGATCGGTGACAATCAAACTTCCCAAGCCGGTGACGGACGACGATTTCGCCGCCGCCGTGCGTCGCCAACTCGATGCCCTCGACGTTTCTTCACAGACAATCATCACTCTCGTCAAACGCCGCACCCTTCGAATCAAGCAGCGAGAAATCATCGGTTATGAAGTCCTCATCGAAGGACTCACCGCCGAAGAATCCCTCGCCGTGCAATCCGAAGGCATCGGTGGGAGGCGTAAGTTGGGTTGCGGTGTATTCGTTCCCGTGAATTAGAGTCAATCAGGAGACCATCAGTCGTGGATCCACAACGCCTTTGGGCTAAGAGTCAGCCCTATCATTGGGACGATAACGACCCCCGCATTCACTCCCTGTACCTGCCCCAACATTTGCGAGACGTCTATCAGGCGGCCACGCAAATCTTGGACTGTAGCGGAGAAGCTCAACTGCGGGCATTGGGACTTGATCCGGAACTCTGGAACACGCGATTTCGGCAAGTCGTGTTGCTCGCGGCGGCGATTCACGATTTAGGAAAGTGTGGCAGTCATTTTCAGAAGATGTTGAAGGACCGCGGCCGACAAGCGATAAGGCACGAGTGGGTCACGCTGCTGATCGTCGATCATCCCGAGTGGACACAATGGCTGAAGCCCGCCCTCAGCAATCAGGCGGATTGGGAAATTGTACGTTGGGCGGTCGCCGGTCATCATCCGAAGTACGGGCGGACGGCGCCGCCGAATCCCGAAGACGGGCCGGCCGCTATTCGTTTGCCACTCGACGATTCGGATTTCACGAAAACCGTGACTTGGTTGAAAGAAACATTCGGTTTGGACGGCTCACCACCGCAAGAAACGCGTTCCGTTTCACTGACCTTCGAACCGGGAAACGGGTTCGATCAACTGGCAGAGCATCACTATTCGGCGGAAGACGAGTTTGATGACTTCAGCCCCGACCAACGCCGGTTTGTCGCGGCTGTCAAGAACGCTTTGATTGCCGCTGACGTTGCTGGATCGGCCCTTCCTAAAGATGTCCCAGATACCGAAGAACGTAAAAACTGGGTCGCCGGTGTCTTGAATTCTGCCACGCTTCCGAACTCCGAACAGTATCGAAGGATTACCTTTCAAACCCTCCACAAAAAGAACTCGTCGTGCAAATTGGAGTCGATCGAAGAGTCTCTCCGGGAGTTTCAAAAGCAAGTCGGGAGTTCGGCGTCGCGGGTCACGCTGGTCCGGGCCGGTTGTGGGACAGGAAAGACAATCGCCGCCTACTGGTGGGCGGCTCACACTTGCGACAGTCGCCGCCTGTTTGTCTGCTATCCGACCACCGGCACAGCAACTGAGGGGTTCCATGATTATCTGATGGACCCCAAGTTGGCGGAAATCGTGAAAACGGATCTCGTGCATGGTCGCCGATCGGTTGATTTCCGAATCCTCGAAGCAGATGAAGACCGAAACCATGTCATTGCCCGAATTGCCTCCTTGGATATCTGGCGTACTCCGGTGGTCGCCTGCACTGTCGACACTGTGTTGGGGGTGATTCAGAATAATCGCCGTGGCCTGTTCAGTTGGCCGGCGATTGCTCAAGCCGGGTTCGTCTTTGATGAAATTCACAGCTACGATGATAAACTCTTCGACGCCCTCTTGCATTTTCTCTCTGCACTGCGAGGCGTACCGATCCTCTTGATGACGGCGAGCCTGCAAGCCCACCGATTCGAGGCAATTCAAAAAATTCTGCAAGCCGGAGGCGAAGGACTTGCAACCATCTCCGGCCCCAAGAGCTTGGAAACCGCACCGCGGTATCAGTGGCGAGACGACATCAAACTCAAAGACACAAAAACAGTAGATGCTCTTATTCTTGAGGAACATGCCCGCGGCGGAAAAATTCTCTATGTCTGCAATACCGTGACTGAAGCTTTGCGAACGGCTGAAAGATTGGAGGAACTCAGTCCGATTGTTTACCACAGCCGCTTTCGGTATTGCGATCGAGTCGAACAACACCGCCAAGTTGTAGAAGCGTTCCTACGAGAGAAGAAAACTCCCGCTTTGGCAATTTGCACGCAGGTTGCCGAAATGTCACTCGATCTATCGGCGACTCTGCTCGTGACGGCGCAGGCACCGGTGCCGTCATTGATCCAACGCCTTGGTCGTTTGAATCGGATGGAGAATCCCGAGCGGCCGCGACCGTTTGTCATCGTCGAGTCTGTCGGGCGGGACGGTAAATATTCTTCGTTACCCTATGAGGAGGACGATCTCAAAATCAGCCAGGAGTGGTTGGAAACGCTGGGCAGCAAGCCGATCTCCCAACGCGACTTGGCCGAAGCTTGGGAAAGCCTCGAAATGAGCCGGTCATCGACGGAGCCGCCACGTTGGCAAAGTGCTTGGTTGGACTACGGCCCGGCAACACCGGTTCTGGAACTTCGCGATGGCTCGCCGACACTCACGATTGTGCTCGAAGAGGATTGGCCTCGGCTGAAGGACCCTCAGTGTGCTGCGGATTTAGTCGAGGTGGCTGTCCCGATGCCGGTCCGACCGGGAAACGATTGGCAACTTCAGGATTCACTTGGTCGGCCCGTCGAGTTCAACGGCGTGGCTGTCGCCCGTTCGAGCAGTTATCAGTACGATCCTCATCGAGGTGCCCAATGGCTGTAACCAAGACCAAGAAACCGAAGCCGTCTCCGGACTTGACGTTCGACCTGTTTGCTCCCGGCATGACTCCCTTGCATCGAGCAGGTCTAGGAGGGTTGGCCGCAACGCTCGTTGCAATGGAACGGCGGAACAAACTCGGTCTGATCTCTGCGGAAGCTCGACCGGGCGATTGGTCCGATCACAAGCCTCCCTGGACGCTAGAATCCGATCGTTTGACACTACACTTCGGCGAACCTCAGCAAGCCGGTGATTACCTCCGGAAATTGTTCACGTTCGCCTTCGCCATCAAAGACAAACTGATCGACCTGCCGGGCACCTACCGAGACGAATCGAATCGCGCCGTGCGAGCAGAGTTGCAACATGGGCTGACTCTGACTTTTCTACAATTTGGTCCGCATCGCAAACTCGATACAGCGACAATGCAATCCTTCGATGTCGATGGTGACGGAAGTGCAGCCGTTGTCGTCGGACTCCGGGCGTGTCAGTCGTATCTGCATCAAGATGCGATCAAACGATTGAAACTTTTGGACAAGCGAGAACGCATTGTCTGGAAGGCGACCGAGACCCCCAGCGCGTTTAATCCGGGAGCCGTTGTCCGTCATAACGCTTATGGCTCTGATACCCGGATCGAAGAGCTTCCGCCTGCGGGCATCGCGGCCTGCTTCGCTCTCGTGGGCTGTCTCTCGCTCGCCGTCAATCGAGGTTTGGGGGTCTTGTTAATTCCAAATGTCGACGATCTGGAGAAATTTGCCAAGGCCCGGCCAAGGATGACACCGACGACGCTTCGGGAATGTCGCGTCGCGGGTACCAGCGATGCTGCCTTACAAGCTCAAACGCGACTTCGTGCTCGAGGAGTCATGCAGCGGCACGGCTTGAGCGGATTCGACGTTATGCGTCTCCGTCCAACACAATGGAACGAGAAACAAAAAACACGTGTGGCGACGGTGAATGTTCCTAATGGCAACGATTTAGTTCTAAGTCGATTCGATTTGGTATTGCGACATCTTCCACCGCGGACTTACGCCTATGCCGAATCGGTGGTCCGCAGCCGCGGACGCAGCAAACGGACTCAAGGAACGGTGTATGTCTGGCGGTGGACGGATAGCATCGTCCGACCTTTAGTGGCCGATAACCTCGCATCCGGTCGTCGCTGGTACACCGGATTCACAAGATTGATGACTGAACGGGATAGTTCCCATCACCCCAACCACGAACGAGTTTCTTATGAAGCGGAAGGTCTCTATGCCATGATCAACGAAGACCAACATCAAATGACCGAAGAGAATGAGCGAGTTTTTATCGCCGCTATTCATCAAGCTATTTCAAATCAACTTGGCAAAATCAAGTCTGAGACGCTTGGACGAGGAGCCAACGCGAATGCACCACTTTCACAAGCGGTTAAGAATCGATGGAACAACTTCATGAACCGTCTGCGATTGTCCTTGATCAATGCAAAAACAGAAATACAAGTGCGTGGAGCTATCAACCTACTACTCATTCGAGGTGGCTGGATCGAGGGCATCAAGAATGAAGAAGGTCTCAACCATGTTCATCACTTGATCTTTCACGACGATTGGCAGCGGCTTCGTGATCTCACCATGCTCGCAGTTGCAAGCCATACCTCACGCGTTGAGAAAGATTCTTCCGAGAACTCTGCTGAAACTTAATGAGAAAAGAGATTCGTCGGTCAAATAGTCTTCGTATCAGGGAATACCAAATGACGCTACATGTTTTCGCCAACATTGTCACTAGTTACGGTACCGCGGGGAACAACCGCGGTGAGACCGAAGGTAACACCACCACGCTGCAAAAACTCATTTGGCAGGGGCAGCCGCACACGACTGTCAGTGCGGAAGCCATCCGCTTTGCATTGCGGCGACTGCTAGCCGACAAAGAGGAAGCCGGTACCAATCGGACTTGGAATGAAGTCACTCGCAAGAATGATTGGCAAGATGCCGAATTTAAAGATTGGGGAGCTGATAGCGCCGGCTTTATCGACGACGATTTGCTCGGTTTCATGTCGGCCGAAGCTGCCAAGGAAGAGAATACGAAAGGTTCTGCAAATGTACGGCGGGCCGTTCTGGAAATGACTCGGGCGGTCTCGCTGACTCCCTGGACTGGAGATGTGGTCTTCAATGCAGCATCTCCCCGAGCCACCGCTTCGGCAGCCAAGGGCGACGGTGACAACCCGGTCCCCTATATGGCCGAGATTCACGCCACGCGGTATCAATACGGTTTGGCAATGACACCCGCCGCTCTTCAGAAGCCTTCGCGTGCGGCCAAGGCACTGGAGGCAGTCGGCGAACTTGGCACCGTGGCCGGTAACCATGCTCGCTTTCTCTTCGACTTCGCCCCGGACGCGATCGTCATCCGCTTGACCAACGACCCCGCTCCCCGGTTGCTGTATTGCTTCGAACCAGCGGAAGGCGGAAAAACGGTCCGCGTTTCTCCGCTGACCAAAAAAATGGAAGCGGGCGACATCCGACCCGATGAACTAATCGTCGGTGTTTCCGACTTGAATGCACCGTTAGTCGATTCACTCCGAATAGCAGGCGTGACGGAAATCCACGGGGTCCGTAACGCCGTCGAGCTGGCTGCTCGACGTATCAACGAACATTCCGGTGTGAAAGGATAACAAAATGCTCGGCCTCTATGTCACCGTGCCCGTGGCCTGCTTTCGGAAAGGGTTCGCACGTGAGTTCCTAGAAACCGAAATTCTCCCGCCGCCATCAACTTGTTATGGATTCCTGCTATCTCTCGTGGGGGAGTCCGATCGGCAACATCATGTCGGTTGCCGCGTGACCGCTGCTTTGATTGCTCGTGAGCCGCAAACGAGCACGGTGCTCCGCACGGTCTGGCGGCTCAAACATCGGGATCGCGAACCGGGAGCATCCGGCAATATGCGGCCGGACTTCCAGCAGCTTTTGACCGGATTGGAACTTGCCATCTGGATCGATTCGGCTGAGGAATTGGGGAACGAACCGAGTTTGGAGGAACGCGTCGCGACGGGATTGAAATCTCCTGAATCGATCCAACGCTACGGCGGCTTGAGCCTCGGCGAAAGTACACATCTAGTCAATGATCTTCGCCGAATCGAAGATTGTTCGTCTCTGAAATCGAATCAGGTGACCGTTCAGATGTTCGCAGTCGCCGAACGTGGGCGGCTGACTTTCCCGGTATGGGTCGATCACGTGGGATCGGCGCAGACGCGGTATGTCACCGGCCAGCTCACTGAACAACCAGCGATGACGCCACCAGATCGAAATCGAATGCCTCAAATCTGTCCCTGAACTACGCATCCCTTACAAAGAGAGATGGCCATGAGCAATCGACCGCGTTCCGAGCCGAACTCTTCAATAACGATGCCACAGGCTTCATCCGCGGTCGAGCCGCCCGAGGACGAGCCGTTGGTGCGGGTGATGGCGTTGCATGCGCTTTCCTATTGCGAGCGGTTGTTCTATTTGGAGGAAGTCGAAGAGATTCGTGTTGCGGATGCGCCGGTGTATGCCGGCCGACGGCTGCACGACGATCTTCTGCCGGATGACGAGCAGGCAAGCGAACGACGCAGTTGGGAACTCTCCAGCACTCGCTGGGGCATTTTCGGAAAGGTCGATGCGGCTCGTCGGCGGGATGGGCCGTGGGTCGTCTATGAACACAAACGCGGGCGTTGCCGACGCGGACCGAACAAAGAACCGCGGGCATGGCCAAGCGATCAGTTGCAGGCGGTCGCTTACGCCGTGCTGCTCGAAGAAGAACTCGGACAGCCGGTTCCTGAGGCTCGGGTGAGATACCATCGCGACAACGTCACCGCTAGGGTTGCCGTCGATGAGGCTGCTCGCGAGGAACTGCGGCAAGCGATTCAGCGAGCCCGAGAACTGCGAGCACAAACGACCCGACCGCCGGTTCACGAGAACGAACGCGTTTGCACTGGTTGTTCGCTTAAAGTCGTTTGTCTGCCGGAGGAAGAACGCCTGGAAGAGCGTCCGCACTCGCCGACCTTTTTCCCGGCGAATCGCGAAGGGCAAACGCTGCATGTGGTTTCTCCCAAAGCTCAAGTGTCTCGCAGTGGGGAAACTCTGGTCGTGCGTCAGGATGATAGTCAGCGTCAAACCGTCCCGATTCGTCTCGTCGATTCGGTGGTGGTTCACGGTCATGCGCAAGTCACGACGCAAGCGATCCACTTGTGTGCTCATCATGGAATCGGAGTCCACTGGCTAACAGCCGGCGGCCGCTTTAAAGCGTCGACCATGAACTCATTTGGGCGCGTGCAACAACGATTGCGACAGTATGAAGCTTTGTCCGATGAAACGACTTGCATCAACTTGGCTCGACAACTGGTGCACGCCAAAGTCGAGTCGCAACTCCGATACATTCTGCGAGGAACCCGCGGGAATGAATCGGCGCGTTCGGCCGTTCAAACCGACATCGAACGGATTCGTGAAGCGATGCGGAAACTCGATTCCGCTCAATCGCCCGATACGTTGCTGGGATTGGAGGGACTCGCCGCGAAGTCCTATTTCGCCGGTCTCCCGCAATTGCTGAGCGCGTCCGTGCCGTCCGAATTGCACTTCAGCGGTCGCACAAAACGCCCCCCGCGGGACCGGTTCAATTGTCTGCTCGGCTTTGGATACGGCTTGCTGCAATCGGCCGTCACCCGGGCTATTCTGGCAGTCGGTTTGGAGCCGTCATTGGGTTTCTATCACCGTCCACGGTCCGCCGCTCACCCATTGGTGCTGGACTTGATGGAGTTGTTCCGCGTGCCGCTGTGGGACATGCCGCTGGTCGGCAGTCTCAACCGGGGCCAGTGGCAAATCGAAGACGATTTCGAATTGCGTCCTGGACATGTTTGGCTCTCCGACACCGGCCGCAAGAAAGCCCTCACACTCTTCGAACAGCGACTCGAAGAATCCGCCAAGCATCCTCATACCGGGCAGGCCCTCACATATGCTCGGATGTTGGAACTTGAAGTCCGCTTGCTAGAGAAAGAGTGGACCGGTTGCCCCGGCCACTTCGCGAAATTCCGCCTTCGCTAGCACAGTTTACTTTTGACCGTAGCGGTTTCTGTCTCGTGGAAGTCAGGGAACAAAGATCTTTTCGCGTCCTTCACGGACACAGAAGACCGTAATACGGTCTAGAGCAAGGGGCCCTATGAAACATTGGCATCTCATCACCTACGACGTCCGCGATCCGAAACGGCTGCGAAAAGCCGCGAAAACTCTCGAAGGCTACGGCACCCGGATTCAGTACAGCGTGTTTCGTATTCGGCTGGATGCGAATACGCTGGAGCGACTGCATTGGGAACTGGGTCAAATCCTCGCCGACGAAGACGATCTCCTCGTCATTCCCCTCTGCCCAACGTGTGCCGGCAAAGTTCCGCTCCACTCCACGGGCGACCAGAGTGACTGGACCGATCGGCCCCAATCGTTCAAAATCGTCTGAGACTGGACCTGCAAGCTGCAGACTCATGCACCGTCGGGTGGCCGACGAACTACGTGTATCATCTTGATCATAAACCCAGTGGACTGCGGCTGTTACGGCCAACATTGGGTCATTGAGGTTCATGAAAGGCCTGCTGGATGATGGATCTGCCTTTCCAGGCAGAAGTTAGGAGGAAAACGAACGCATGTTAAGCGACCACGTGAGCTGAAATATGTCAATCCGTAGTGTAAGCCCCATGATGCGTGAAAGACGCCCCATTAACCTGTTACCGCTTAACAGTTTACGACCGATGCCGTTTCAATTCCGATAACGCCAACAGGCGTTGAGCACTGGGACCAGCACGATGCGGAAAAAGCGATTGCGGCCGTTTCAATTCCGATAACGCCAACAGGCGTTGAGCACAGGATCCCGAAGTATTGCAAGCACCCGAACGGGCAGTTTCAATTCCGATAACGCCAACAGGCGTTGAGCACCTTGACCGCCGGGAAATGACTTTGATATCGCAGTTGAGTTTCAATTCCGATAACGCCAACAGGCGTTGAGCACATTCCCGTGGTTCGCGAATCTGGTCCATCTCGCCAGTTTCAATTCCGATAACGCCAACAGGCGTTGAGCACCAAAACAACACCGCGTTCGACGCTGACGTTGACTTGAGTTTCAATTCCGATAACGCCAACAGGCGTTGAGCACGAAATCCTGACGCGGTTTCTGACGCGAGCCCGAGGTTTCAATTCCGATAACGCCAACAGGCGTTGAGCACTCGCTTAAAGCCATGCCGTCGCCTCCTGCCAATCGTGTTTCAATTCCGATAACGCCAACAGGCGTTGAGCACTTCTTGGGTTGCGTAGGTCGCCTCTTCAAACGTCCAGTTTCAATTCCGATAACGCCAACAGGCGTTGAGCACTTTCGCCGTGCTTTCTGGGTGGCAGTTTATTTGTGTTTCAATTCCGATAACGCCAACAGGCGTTGAGCACGAGCCAGACGGCAACCGTGGAACGGCACTGGCACTGGTTTCAATTCCGATAACGCCAACAGGCGTTGAGCACCTGACGGTGTTCCGCAATACTCCGGTCGGATTGCGGTTTCAATTCCGATAACGCCAACAGGCGTTGAGCACCATTATCAACTGCGATAGCATTGTTCGCAAAGATGCCGGTTTCAATTCCGATAACGCCAACAGGCGTTGAGCACACGAGGGGCTGTTTCCCCATCCAGTAGAGTTTTTGGTTTCAATTCCGATAACGCCAACAGGCGTTGAGCACGCACCCCGCCAGCCTGAAAAGTTCGTTCGGCTAGGGTGTTTCAATTCCGATAACGCCAACAGGCGTTGAGCACCCTCCACCGCCTTGTCGGTGTTCTTGAGACCGGCAGTTTCAATTCCGATAACGCCAACAGGCGTTGAGCACAGATCGACAGCGTTATTCAGGCAATTCGAGTCTCGAGTTTCAATTCCGATAACGCCAACAGGCGTTGAGCACCGGCCCACCCGGTTCTGGAACCATTCCTCGACCGCGTTTCAATTCCGATAACGCCAACAGGCGTTGAGCACGGTTGGAGCCAGGAAGCTGCGGAACTACCGGCGACGTTTCAATTCCGATAACGCCAACAGGCGTTGAGCACACTCCAGCACGAACAGCGATACCCCTAGAACCAAGTTTCAATTCCGATAACGCCAACAGGCGTTGAGCACTCGATAGTCCCCGAAACGACAGTCCATGACCACCCTGTTTCAATTCCGATAACGCCAACAGGCGTTGAGCACAGGAAATCAACCAGGGGGGAGCTGGAAGTGGGATGTTTCAATTCCGATAACGCCAACAGGCGTTGAGCACGTGGGGCGCGTGCAGTTGCGAGAGGGGAGGGCAACTAGTTTCAATTCCGATAACGCCAACAGGCGTTGAGCACATTGTTGATTTGGATTTTTCTGTAGTCCCGATTGAGTTTCAATTCCGATAACGCCAACAGGCGTTGAGCACAACGCACGCGATTACATAGGCGACGCGGTAGCGGCGAGTTTCAATTCCGATAACGCCAACAGGCGTTGAGCACACTTCGCTCATGCCGTGGTCAGTAAGTGGCCAACATTGTTTCGATTCCGATAACGCACCAAGGAGTTGAGCATTTGAAGTCTCTCGTGTGACTCGAACTGTTTCCAGAGAGATACCAGCCCCTGATCGAGAACCGACCAGGGACTGCCGAAGTAGGCCGTTTTCCGATTTTTCCGATGATAGAAAGCGGTGCGAAGCAATAACGCGGACAGTCTTAACTCGTGCTAGGCGATTGGTAAGTAGAAAGATCGAGACTCTTGGTTCTTCTCACGTTAGTCCGCAGTTGCCGTTCGGCGGCTTGCAAGTTAGACCGTGGCGAACGCGGCTTCACAATCGAGTTCGCCATGGAAGGCCCGCCAGGCGTCTCGCAGTTCTCGGCGGAGTTGGCTGACTCTTCCCGCGGAGATGCGAAATAGCTTGGCCACCTTTTGCGTGCTTTCCCCGTTAGATAACTTAAGGGCAATTTGTTGATCGCGGGGATCGAGCGTCTTCAACCAAGCAGGGAAATCAATCCGGCTGGCGGCCAAATCTGCGGGAGTGGCGTGCCCGTCTTCGACGAGCATTTCCTGCCATTGGTGTTCGCGATCATTCCAGCGACACAGCGACTGCGCGCGTACGCCTGTTTGGCGTTGGCAGTGCCGGGAAGTAACGTCATGGACGTTCATCGATTGTCCGACAAGGCGGCCACTGCGGACTTGGGCAATCGCATATCGTGCTAGACTGGTGGGGTTGCCGACGTGCGAGCGGTTCTGCTCGACTAGACGGGCATACGCCTGGAAGCAGTTGCATACCACTTCTTGAATGGCCTCTTCTGCTCGGTTGGCATTAAGATGTCGAAAGGCGAAGTCGGCTTGCTTTTGGATTGTCGGCAGCATGTTCAAGAAATCGCGATGCCAGCCTGGACGGGAATCCGTAGCACAGGGACATGCGACAGTCGCTACGGCGGATGAAACATTGGATTCGGGCATGGGACGAACCTCGAGATAGGCCGCCCCCGTGGGGCGGCTGTGAAAAAACACAACCGCCCCACGCACATGCGTTGGGCGAAAACAAAAGCGGCCCCTTGGAAGCAAAACGCTTTTCCAGGGAGGCCGAGTGGGCGAAACAAAGACGTTCGCGAAAGCTAAATGTCGGGCATTATTCGACTTGCCACCTTTTCGGGTTGGACATAGCCAAGCTCCATTGGTCGGTGATCCCTTCGAAACCGAGACTTAAGCCGAGACCGGTTCCCAGACAACGGCGACGGTTACCGATTAATGTCGTTTCAACTGTTTTGAGAATTTGTCGCTTTGCCTGAAGGCTTCGATTGAGATCCGTCATCTCTTTGAGCCGGTAACTCGCTTGTCGAGCCACGGCGGTTTTCCGCTAAATCGTGGTTCTGGTGTCGAGACGATTCATCAAGTGGTTCGATTGTTCGCTGTTCGGCAAGCCAGCGTTGCAGCAAGGTCGGAGCAATCGCCTCGGCAAATTCTTGGTGGATGTCGTCGGTCAGCATGGTTTCTCTCCGCATGCGCATGAAAAAAGCCCGACCGTTTGGTCGGGCACTATGTGTGAAATTGTGGTTTGCCCTCAGTCAGCTGAGCGAACCCAAAAGCAGACGCTCACTATGTGGACTGCTGGCATTTCTTCTTGTTTCGCTCCAGGCGTAAAGTTCTTCCGTCGGGTGTGTTAAGGTTGTGAGACTTGTGCCAGTACTTCCAGGCTTTTGTGACCGTGTTTCGGTCGACGTTCAACTCGTCGGCAATCTCACCGAATGATTGATCGGCTTCGGCCAACCGGTGAACGTCTTCGGCAATTGCCTGATAAAGCGGAGCTTCGGTGTGCTTGCGTTGGAGCGTCGCTCGACGCGACCGGCCATCGGGAACCGGAAGCCCGCGGTCCTCGTGCCACTTTTTTAGAAGTGCAGTGACACGGCTCTTGCCGACACCGATCTTGTGGCCAATCTCCTTGCACATGAAGCCTTCATCCCAAAGTCGTTTGACCTCCTCGGCTTGCACGCCCGAGGTATCGGGTTTGACGAAATCGATTTCCACGACGAAATCATCATCCGCATTGTTGCTGTCGTGATCTGCCTGGGACGAATCGCCAATCGACAGCGTATCGGCGGGTCGAAAGCGAATCACGCCCCGCAGGAAATGACGTTTCCGATCCTGGAGTTTTATCTCATTGACGACAATTTGGCCGCCGACGAGTTTCCGCAAGGCATTAGCCGCCGCCGGGGTATCCTCGTGGAGAACATTCCCCAACTGCTGCAGTTGCTGCTCGACCCACTCCAGTGTGGGCTCAGTTCCATGCGTTTCTTGGCGGGTTCGGAGTGTCTCGACGCGACGGGCCAGCGAATCGCATTCGTTGCGACGATCTTGCAATCGTGCGGCGACATCGGAACTCGCGTCACCATTCTCGATCGCGTCGACCAATCGATCGATTTTCCTTTGGACACCACGGAGCCGTTCTTCTGCGGATGCCAACTCGCCAGGAACTTGTCTCTGATGACGCTGCCAGGCTGTGCGGAGGCAATCGAAGACTTTCCGCTTCCATTCGGGATTGGCCAAAATCCGTCGACCGATCAAGTCGAGAATCATCCGCTTGGCTCGTGTCCGCGGCAAAGCCGTCTGGCAGGTACAAGGTCCCTTCGTGTAGCTCGGACAAGCGAGGTACTTCCCGTTTACGCCGCCGACATGAAACCGGGCTCCACACTCACCACATTCGATCAGCCCCTGTAACAGATGTCGCGGTGAGTCCGATGTCTCACCAGCCGTCGAGCCGTTGAGTTGACCATTCGGGCGGCGGCGTTTCGATTGACTTTTGCGATTCGCCTGCAGCCGCTCTTGGGCTTTGTCGAATGTCTCTTGATCAATGATCTGGAGATGCGGAAAAGAGCGGGTCCACTTTTCGCACTCCTCAGCAGGCCGAGGTTCTTGCCGCACCTGCCCCGTCAGGGGATTGCGTTGGTTTTTTCTCTGTCCCCACGGCCACTGACCAATGTACTTTGGATTGTCGAGCAGACGCGCGACATACGCATGATGCCAGTCGGGTGTCGTCGCGCGGTGGTCCTTCGGAGCCTCCAGTTTGTTTAATTCGCGAGTAATCCAGCGAATCGACCGATTTTCGACGACGAACCAATCGAAGATGCGGACGACCCATTCGGCCTGCGAAGAATCGATCACATAGACTTTTCGAGGCTTGGCATTGCGACCGCCACGTTGATTCTCGCTGCCCGGCACCGGCTTGGAGGTATACCCGAAACAGTAGTCGCCCGCGGAGAATCCTGCCAAGATCGTCGCAGTCTGCCCCCGGTGGACATTGGCGGCCAAGTCTCGAATGAATTGCTCGGAAACGATACTCAGGACATGGGCCATCAATTCCCAGCCCGCGTGCTTCGAATCCAAGTTCTCGGAGATACACACGACACGGACGTTGTAGACGTGCACCAATTCCTTAAGCAACGGCATCGTAATCACAGACTCCCGGGCGAGTCGGCTGACACTGTAGATATACAGGACGCGAATTCGGCCCGTCTCCGCGGCGGTCAGCATTGCATCCAGCCCATCCCGTTGCAGCTTCGTTCCCGAAATGGCCGCATCCGAGAACTCCAAGTCTGGGTCGATGGCGTCGCCATCCTGCAAAGCCCGTTGCCGACAGGCCTGCTGCTGCGTCTCGATGCTCTCGTTGCTTTGTAAACTACTGCTATAGCGACTGTAGGAGGCGCAACCACTGGCGGCGGCGTGTTCGTTCTCAGTCGGTAGCGGAACACCCGTTTGTGGAGATCCTGTCTTGTGATCGTTCGGAGCAATAGTTTTGATTTGGCTGTCCACTGATGCTGACAAAAATGTCATGACGTTGACCTTTCTTGTTTGGTCGGTGATTGGCAACGGGTCGTACTTGATCAGCCCGATTGCCCAACAGTTTGAAACGCCTGTTGGCGACATCCGCGAAATCTAGAACGCGGCTCTCGCATGGCGCTCGCATGCGTCGGGAATCTAGGCGAGACTTTTGAGGGTCATGTCACAAGTTTGCGGGCGTGACGAGCGAGCGGAGCGACACCGACCAAGCGGATCGCGGCCACTTTCTTGATGAAGATTCTTCCAGACCGTGCGTGACGGGACGCTGGAGAAATCTAGCGGGGCTGGATTACCGCCCTCGAGATCCGGGACGGATGAGAAGAGTCCTGCGTGAAAGCATCACGGCAAGACAACCGACGCAATTCCGGTAAAGTGACCGCACTGGCAAGCGTACGACGGGGAGCCGACTCAGCTGGACGCGCATCGAACGCGTCGATGGCAGCCGATTTGGTCCCGACAGTGAGGCGGCAATAGCTAGAGTTTCCCCCACACTTCACTTGACGCAAAACGCGGCAAAATTTAGCGGCGTGGGGCCTGATGGTGAACTCGTGAAGAATTTCGACCTAACGCAGCGTTTGAATCCGACCGCTCTTGCAAACGCCCCGTGAATAGCTGGACTTCGTCGCGACTGAGGCGGAGACGGTAGGTGGCCCGGCTGTTACCGGGCGCGACGTGTTTCGCAAGGGGCGTCGGCAGTAATTCCTCCAGTCGACGCCAACGATTGTACATTGTCGAATCGGCAGGAATTTGATCGTAGAGATCGTGTGCATCGACCTCACTTCCGGACCTGGCTTTGCTCGCCAACTGCCAGAGCATCTCCCACGGTTTCTTTAATTTTTCCCAATCGGCTGAGATTTTTTCGGTCTTCCAGTATGCAACGCGGGGCTGTCTTCGCAATACAAGACCGCCGCTGGCCACGGCCTCCTCGAACGCCGACAATCCCTCTGGCAGTTCTTGTAGCAGCCGGTGAATCTCATTCAACGCGTTTGCCACGCGTTCAACAACCTCCAGGTTTCGACGGCTAAAGACCTCATAACGCAACGTGCCGCGGTGTGCGTCGATGATCTCCTCCGGTAAATCAAGCCAAGCCGCATCCGCGCTGGGAACATAGGAAACAAAAACTTGGGCCAACACGATTGCCGCATCACGTCGGTGGAAGTCCGGTCCCATCATGCAGGTCTCGCGTGTCTGATTCACATTGCTCTGCAATTCGTTCCAGGCTGCTTGTTCGGCACTCTGCTGCTTCCGATAACTTCCACCGCTCGCGCGTAATGCCGTGTAGAGCATCCGCCGAAACCTCTCCAGGACCGTCACGTGCCCATCAATACGTGTCATGAGGCAGCGGGTGATAAAGTCGCCGACCGGCAACAAACGGGGGTTCAAAGAGGTTACGAATTCGGCCGCTTGTAAACGTCTGCCGGTTGGCGTGAAGAGGACATCTTGAAACATGCGATCGCCGGTTGGCGTGAAGTAGTCCAGCGGACATACCAAGTCGGTCCAAGACTTCTCCCGAATGTTGATGACCTGCTGGCGAACCATCGCCAGTTCATCGAAGGTGTCCGAGCCGTCCCTTGAGACCTCGGAATTGTCGCCAATGACGCAGGTTCCGCTGGCGACTAGCTCCCGTGGTGGGTTCTGTTCGACAAGCTTTGCGGCAATACGTTTCGGCCTCGACAAAGTCTCCAGCGCCCGAGCGGCTGTTACCAACGCATTATCCACCGCTTCGATCGCTAATCGCTCCGGCGTGCCGGTGTTCACCACAAGATTGTGCTGGGGCCAAGCGGCCAATTCTTGAAAGCTTGGCCGTTCCCAAAGTTCCTCCACGCCCGGCACGACGTATTGCTCCATCCAAGCTTCCAGTTCTGTGACTGGGAGTTCGCGATATCGATCGACTCGTGACTTGCACAAAAGTTCATTCGACACAAGTGTACGGTAGCGACGCTCAGCAGTTTCGAGGCGATTCATGGATGAGTTCCTTTTGATGGAAGTCCATTTCCAGCCGAATTTCAATGCTGCTAGGTCAATTTTAGTCGGTCCACGACTCTTACTCCATCCATCGAGCGGAATTTCCCATGTCTGGCGAAGCTTTACGCTCGCGGCCTGCGAAATTCTCGCCTAAATGCGAGCGCGATGCGAGCGCCGTGCGAGGATTCCGCGATAGGGTTGGCGGGAGTTGGGAACGCTGTCACCAAATCGTCCGCCCTCACCCCGAACCATGTCGACTGAACGACTCACATCCGCACAAGCCGCCAGCCGCTTAGGCATCAGCGTCGCCACCTTGTATGGCTGGCTGCGTGAGTCCAATGTGGGCGAGTTCTTCGTGCGTGGGCAAAAATACACAATCGAGTATTTTCAAGGCGGTCGGAACGGGCAGGGACGCATCCGCATTGACGCAGCCGAGGTCGAACGCCTTCAAAACGCCATGCGAGTGCACCCGCGTTCGACGCCCGAGAAACCACCTCGAAGGATGCAGCCGCTTCAGTACCCCGGCATCACCGTCCCCTTGGGACGTCCCGATGACCATCTGCGTTGAAAAAACGCTGTGAAACTGAGGTGTCACCTCGTTGCAACAGCTTTTGCAACATGCGTCGGGGAATTCGTGGGGATCCAGGCGACAAATATGCATTTCAGGCCGTTCAAGGGATTCCCAATGCGGCCCAGAGTGGTTCTTGGTAATGCTGACCCCACTCGCGACCGTAGTGGTCAAAAGCAACCTTGGGTGTATCGCCCATCAGTTCGGCGAGCGTTTCGATCGAGCAGCCGACGCCATCGTTCCAAAAGCCCGCCAACATGCGATGAGCAAAAGTGTGTCGGCAGGTGTAGCACGAATAGTTCTTCCGCACAGGATCCTGGTCCCAGCCCAGCTCGCGTTTGATTTTTCGAAAACGTGTCCCACCGGTCCCCTTCTTCCAAGGCCGGCCCTGCGGATTGCGGAAGACAACGGTTTCGGAACCATCCGTGTTGTCCGAAATCAGATTCCGAGTCAACTCGGCGACGTCCGATCGGACAGGGATCTTTCGAGTTTTTTGGGTCTTGGACGAAAAAATCCGCCACAGCATTCCACGGTCGGTTTCCTCGACATCCGTCGCCGTCAAACGGGCTAGTTCGCAAAACGGCCGCAAGCCCGTTTGAATACCCGCAAAGAGAAAATTCGCAAACGGTTCGTCGGTGGTTGAATACAGAAGTGCCTCTTCCTCGGGATCGATGGAGTGCAGCCGAGGTTTCTGCGGTGGTTTCTTGAGTCCAGTCAACGGACTCCGAACATCGTACATGTCCTGAGCATGGTTGAAGGCTCCCAGCACAATCGTCATCGCATTCCGCTTCGTCACCGGGGATTTCCACGAGTCGTGACTTACGACCCAATGCTGCACGTGTCCTTTGCGTAACTCGTTGACGGGCAATGCTCCGCAATAGCCGCAGAAATCGTTCAAATATCGCACGACTTCCTCGTGGTATTCGGTCCGAATGGTTCCCGCCGCCGCGCGTTGTTGACAATAGTCGATGTAATGTGAACAGATCTTGGCCACCTGCCATTGGTTTTCCGGAGCGTGTTCCGGAGACGGACGCCAATTACCGGCCGCCTTGACGCGTGCCAACGCGAGTTCCGCCGCCTGACGATTGTCTTGGCCGCGGATGGGACGGCCCGCTTCGTCATACAGTCGAACGCGTTGCTTGGTTCCCGGCGGCGTGAAATACCAACTGTCGGTTTGTTTCCAATGCCAGGCTTTTCCACGCGAACGCCGTTGGCGAGCTGAGTGTTTCGTTGTCATTCCTTGGCTCGGCTCCTCTTGCTCGACGCGGTCGACGATTCCTTCGAGCTAGCCGATTTCCGGGGCGCTTGCGACGTCGGCGTTGATTTCCGAAGGGCTTTGCCGTCCGATTCGTCGTCAGCGAGTATTGTGGAAGCATGATTTCTTCGGTTGCCGCCCTCGCCAATCGCGTTCCAGAGCGGATCCTGATAATGCTGGCCCCATTCCCGGCCGTAGTGGTTGAAGGCCACCTTCGGAGTATCACCGATCAACTCCGCCAGGGTCTCGATCGAGCATCCCATACCCTCGGTCCAATAGCCGGAAAGCATCCGATGCACAAACGTGTGACGGCAGGTGTAGCAGGAGTAATTGCCTTTGACGGGGTCCTGGTCCCATCCCAACTTCTTTTTAATGGTGATGAACCGCACGACACCCGTCGTCCGCTTCCAAGGGTTGCCATGGGTATTTCGGAACAGTGGCAAGCCTGACCCCTTGGGTGCGGTTTTCATCAGCGTGCGTGTCAGCTCCGCCACCTCCGGCCGCACCGGAATTTTTCGCGTCTTTTTAGTCTTGGACGAATACACCCGCCACATCATTCCGCGGGGCATTTCCTCGACGTCATCGGCCGTGATGGTGGCCAACTCGCAGAACGGTCGCAGCCCCGTGTGAATCGCCGCGAACAGAAACTGCTCGAAACACCGTTCGGTAGCACCATAGATGGCTTGCTCATCGTCGGGAGTCAGCGAAGCCAATCGCGGTTCAGCTTTCGGCTTCTTCAAACCCTTGATCGGATTGGCCACACCATACATCGCGGCCGCTCGATTGAACGCCGCCTGCACCACCGAGATGACACCAGCCCGGGTGGCCGGACTCTTCCAAGTCGGATGATCGTCCATCCATTTTTGCACGTGCCCTTTCTTGAGTTGAGGCACCGGCAGTGCCCCGCAGTAACCACACAAATCGTTCAACCAAGCTCGGGAGTTATTGCGATGACTCTGACTGATGGAGCCTTTTGCCAACCCCTGTTCACAGTATTGCAGATACTCGGAGCATACCCGCGCGACAAGCCATTCGCCTCCCGCAATTGCCCCTGCAGAATCGTCTTGCCACGTGAGTTTTTCCCGGGCCAACGCGACCTCTGCAGACTCACGGTTTTCTTTACCACGGATACGCTCGCCTTGCTCATCGAAGAGTGGAACGCGTTTCTTGGTCCCGGGCCGGGTGTAATACCAGCAGTCCGTTTGTTTCCAATGCCAAGCGGACCCGTGCGATTGTCGCCGCTTCTTCGCTTTCCGCCCCATTGACTTCCCCCCCGAAGGTGTCGCCGCAGTTGAACTCAGACGGCGATCACCGGATACTCACTTCTTCATATCCCACGAGATTCGGAACATTGCTCGACTGGAGATCGGCCCATGCAATTCTGGAAACCACGACCCCAACGAGAATTGATCACCCGATTACTACATAGAATAACTACACTCACTCTTATCACCCTGACATCGATTCTGTCAATATGTTCGGCAAAAACTGGTCTTTCTGCGGAAAACTGGAGTGTACCAAACATTGTGCTAATACTTGCGGACGATCTGGGTTATGGGGACTTGTCGTGCTATGGGCAGGAGACGTTGCGTACGCCGCATTTGGATCGGATGGCTCGGGAGGGGATGCGGTTCACTCAGCACTATGCGGGTTCGACGGTCTGTGCTCCATCACGTTGCGTGCTGTTAACGGGTAAGCACACGGGTCATGCTCGAATTCGTGGGAACGGCCCTAGTCGATTGCTCGATGAAGATGTCACGATCGCACATCGACTGAAATCCGCCGGGTACGTGACTGGTTGCGTCGGCAAATGGGGAGTGGGCAATCCACCACCGTTGAACGACCCGAAGCGGATGGGGTTCGATTATTTCTACGGCTACGTGAATATGTATCACGCTCACAATTTCTATCCCGAATTCGTGATCCGAAACGGGACCCGAGTGCAACTACGCAATCGGGTGGCGGAAAAGTGGAAGCCGTTTCTTGATCTGGCTGATCCCCGGCATGGTCGGGGGGTGGCCATCAAACGATTGGATTATGTGCCGGATTTGGTGGCAGACGAGGCGGTGCAGTTCATCGAACGGAATCAAGAGCGTCCGTTCTTTCTCTACTTCGCGATGAATGTGCCGCATGCGAACAACGAAGCCGGTCGGCAGGGAATGGAAGTTCCCGATCAGTACGAGTTCGATCAAAAGGATTGGCCAGAACCCGAGCAGGGATTTGCGGCGATGATCCGTAACATCGATCGCGATGTGAATCGTGTTCTCGTGACACTTCAGAAGCTCGGCTTGGACGAGAACACGCTTGTCATTTTCACATCCGACAACGGACCGCACAAAGAGGGAGGCCACTCGGCAACGTTCTTCAATTCCAGCGGTGCGGTTCGGGGAACGAAACGGGATGTGTATGAAGGCGGCGTGCGTGTTCCGTTCATTGCCCGTTGGCCGGGGACGATTCCGGCGGGCACGACGAGCGACCACATCTCAGCGTTTCAAGATGTGCTGCCCACGTTGTGTGAACTTGCGAAAGTGGATCCGCCGCAAGACATTGACGGCATTTCCATGATTCCCACGTTCACGGGGCACGCAGACGACCAAACGCAACATCCGTATTTGTATTGGGAGTTTTTCGAGCAAGGTGGCAAACAAGCGGTTCGCCAAGGGGACTGGAAAGCCGTCCGGTTGAACACGCTTCGCAATCCCAATGGACCACTCGAACTCTACAACCTCAAAGACGATCTGAAAGAACGAAACAACATCGCCGCTGACCATCCGGAGATCGTGCAGACAATGGAAAAGATCATGATTGAAGCCCACCGCGAACCCGCGGAATGAACATTGTGATCATTCCACGATGATTCGAGGGCCGACGCTCATTCCGACTCAGGTTCTTCGGTTTCGACGGGGTCCTTCAATTCGACTTTTTCATCTTCGACGACAGGTGGCAGTTCTTTCGGCCCGTCAGCACTGACCTCGCTCGGTGGGATGAGTTCTGCGACGGCCGGTTTCACGCTGTTATCCAAGAGCACTTCAATTGGGTATTCCCGAATCACGCCCCAGGTGTATCTGCGAACGGTCCCCGTCGTCAGCTTCTCCTCCGTATAATCGGCTGACCCTTTCATTAAGCCTTCCAAGTCTTCGGCGTATAATTCGCTGCCGTCGTTTTCCCGTTCTTGCATCGCGGTTTGCCAGGCATCGTAGGTGCCTTCGGCATTCTTTTTCTCGAAGAAGTCCATCAAGGCAAAGACAAGCAGAACTCCCAGCACACCAAAGACAACCCCTCGGACAATCCAATCCTTTTGAGAATTCTTTTTCTTGCTTGTTTTGTCTTGCGATGGATTCGCGTCACTCATCGGTTGGTCCTTGCATGGCCATTGGTGGTAAGTCTTTGGAACGCAGGTCGCTAATTGAGCCCAAGATACTCCGGTCAAGACAGAGTTTCCAACCCGATTTCGGAAATCGTCTTGTTCACTCGACGGGGTTTCGCTGCCAAACCGTTTTGCGTTGCGATCGATCTCGATGATTCCGAATTTGGTCACACCAGTCAGTTGGAATGCCGGGAAGTTTTTGCGTCATCGCTTCGACGGTCTCCGTGAACCCGGTCCATTCCTCCAAGATTTCGAACACGAATCCGCTTGGGTGAAAAAGTTCAATCACAAGGGCGCTCGCGGACGAACTCTCCCGTTGATACCCCGACACTGCGTCGATGGCTTCCCAGTAAATCCCCGAAGCCAAATCGGGGCGGTCATCGCACCAGATACCACGGTCATCGACTCGCAAACGAGGAAATTCATCGGACACGTTACGCTACTCTCTCAGAGGTGTTATGTTCACTTGCTGGATCGGCCGGTTTGCTCAACAGTTTCTGGCGGGCAATCGAATTTTCTAGGAAGTCTGATTATGCATATTTGTTTCTTCGATATCGATGGCACGCTGCTCCTGAGTGGCGGTGCGGGGCAGGCGGCCATGGAGGCGGCTCTTGTGGCGGAGTTCCAAACCCAGGAGGAACCGCATGGCATCTCCGCGGCTGGACGGACGGATCGAGCCATCGTCACCGACTTGATGGCGTTCTATGGCATCGAGCACGACGACGCTGTTTACGAGCGGTTCTTGGGGGTCTATTTGACGCATCTGCCGAAACATCTTTCCACCGGTGGTGGAGCTGTGCTGCCGGGAGTGGAAGACGTTTTGGAAGCCCTGCATACACGGGACGATGTCCGACTTGGCTTGCTCACCGGAAATTATGCTCAGGGAGCCGAAGCGAAGTTGAAGCACTTCGGTCTGCATCACTACTTTCAATTTGGCGGTTACGGGGATCGCCACACGGACCGAGCGGATGTCGCTCGAGAGGCGTTGGCTGCGTACCGCGAACTTCACCCCGAGTGCAGCACCGAGGATACACTGTGGGTTATCGGTGATACTCCACATGACATCACCTGCGGACGAGCCATCGACGCCAACGTGATCGCTGTCGCGACTGGAATGTTCACCAGCGAGGAACTTGCCCAATACGAGCCGGATCATCTGTTTGACGACTTTTCCGATGTCAAACGGATGCTCGCCGTGTTTCCATAAGGCAACAGAACCCGCGAATCGTTGCCAATGTCAGAAAAAATCGGGGTTTACCACTTCCCAAACGTCGGTTCTCCCCGGATCATGGACACGGAAGTGTGAGAATGGGACGGGTAACAAGAATAGGCAACAAGGAGATCAAATCTCATGAAGAACGTTTGGACAATGTTAACACTGGTCGCGATCGGTGGCCCGTTGGTCGCCAATGCGGCTGAAGGCCCCGTCTTGGCTCCAACGCCGGACCCGGAGTACCGCACGCCGTTACCAAACGAACTGCCCGTGCTCCCACGGCCGAACACCATCCGCACGATCCCGGTGCAACCACGGACAATTTCGGTCGCCCAACCGCTGCCGTTGTTCCCGAATGTGCGGGTTGAAGACCGAGACAACATCCATCCGTGTGCGGTGAAGGAAATCATCCGGGTGAAAGACCCTCGCCCCAACTGCCACGCCTGCGGAAGTCCGGGCTATGTGTTCATCGAAATCTGTGTTCCGCCGAATTGCCGACCGGAAATCGACATCAAACGCAAAGACGGCAGCAAAATTGAATACGACTACGGTGACTACGAAGTCGAAATCACATCGAAAAAGGGTTACGTCAAAATCGACTACGACGACTAAAGCAGCAGACGATTGATCGCAACGGGCCCGTGGATTCACGGGTCCGTTTTTTTGTGGGTTCTACTCGCGGCTGATGACTTCATCGAGATTCAACATCATACGAGCCACCACGACCCATGCAGCGGATTCCTCGGCCGAGACCGATTCGGAGCGATGGAGTTTCGTTAACTCGATCGCGGCTTCTGGGTGAGCTTCGTAGTACTCGCGAGCGGATTGCAGCAACTTCCGAAAGACGGCGACTGATTCCGAAGACGCCGGGCGAGCGGTACAAATTTCGAACCCACGACGAATACGAGCCTCATCATCGTCGTCGGAGGGCAACTCAGTCAGCAAGCGTTCCGCCAACGCCTGAGCCGCCTCCACGAACACAAGGTTGTTCAATGTGGTGAGGGCCATCAAAGGTGTGTTCGACGCTCGACGTTCCACCAGAGTCGTGTTGCCATCGGGACAATCAAAGGTTGTCAAATTCGGATGCGGAGCCGTTCGTTTGAAGAACGTATACATTCCCCGCCGATAACGGTCTTCGCCGTCGCTGGTCTTCCATCGGAAGTTGTTCGCGTAGCTCAAGGCGGCGACGTCCGAAGGCATTGGTGGGAACACGCTTGGCCCGCCGACTTTTCGAGAGAGCGACCCGCTAGCCGCCAAATACACATCTCGCACGAGTTCCGCTTCCACACGAAAACGGTTCTGCCTCGCGAGCCAATTGTTCTGCGGGTCTTGCTCTTGAAGGTCGGGCCGAACTTGTGATGACTGTTGATAGGTCGCGGACATCACAATGTATTTGATGAGTTTTTTCCGACTCCAGCCAAACTCAGTCCGGAACCGATGAGCCAAGTCGTCAAGCAATCGCGGATGCGTCGGCGGTTCACCACGGACGCCGAAATCGTTCATGGTCGGTACCAAACCGCGTCCGAAGAGTGGTCGCCAAATGTGGTTAACCAGCACACGCGGCGTGAGCGGGTTCTCATCCGAGACCAGCCACAACGCAAGGTCCAATCGGTCCGGCTGGGACTTTTCATCACGGGACGTCAACGGAGGCAAAACCGCGAGCGTGTTCGGTTCCACTTCTCCTTGCGGTTGAAGAAAATCTCCCCGACGGAGTAAGTGTGTCGTGCGGGGGCTCTTGGTTCGTTGAGAGATCACACGAACGGTCATGAACGGCGATTGCGGAGCTTTTTTCTTGAGCTGTTCTTGTTGTTTCAGGAGAACTCGTCCGGTATCCGAATCCGCAAATGCGTAATCCAGGATCATTTGATTCTGCTTCACACTGCGTTGATCGGACGGGATTTGAACGATCTCCCGGATCTTTGCTGGCACCCCTTCACCGGGTTCGGTGCCCGTGCGTGCTTCGATGTGAAAGCGGCCGATGGTGTGTTGACTGCCGTAGTTCTGTTGGAGTTCGATCTTGATCCAATTCGATTTTCCATCGCCATTCACGGGTGTCGCGAAGACGAAAACCGCTTCATGGTCTTTGCCCATCTGCGGTGAGATCGCCCAACCGGATTTCGGTTTACCGTCAAATGCCCCAGCCACGTCCCATTTGTTCTGCGAGAAGTCAGCCGTCGCGGATTGAATGGGTTGAGGCTTGGCCTTTTTGAAATCTTGGTTCACACTGGATTGGACCTGGAACTCATTGAGCACAAAGTTGCCGTGCGCTGTCCGTCCCGGTCCCTTTGATGGAAGTTTCGGATCGGCCAGTGTTCGCAATCGCAGACCTGTGACGTTCTTCTGATCGGTTTTCGCGATGATGGTGTATGTGGCGGACGCGGGATTTTTCCCCGTGGCCAAGTACGAGCCATCGGTCTGCGTATCGAATGTTGCCCCGCCGGTTGATTTCACTTGGACGATTTCCAACGGGTGAAATTCGATTCGGTTTGGGTCGGCCTTGGCGAGTTCCTGTTGCAAGTTGTCCGCCCATTGATCGAGTTTGGTGCGGAACTCCTGTTTTGCGTTGTGGATTTTTTCCGCATGAGCGGCCAGCAGGCGGTCGTGGGTGGCTTTGTCGCGTCGGTACCGTTCGAGTTCGGCTTCGCTCTTGGCAACTTCAGTGTTGGTCTCGTCACCGTTGTTGAAGAAGGCAAAAAGTTGATAGTACTCCGCTTGCGAAATCTGATCGTATTTGTGCGAGTGACATTGAGCACACCCGACGGTCAGCCCCAACCAAACGGTGCCGGTGGTGTCCACGCGATCGAACACCGCTGCCACGCGGAATTCCTCTTGGTCCGTCCCGCCTTCGGTGTTGGTTAGCGTTTGGCGGTGAAACGCGGTCGCCAATTTTTGATCGGGTGTTGCATTGGGAAGTAGATCGCCGGCAAGTTGTTGGATGGTGAACTCATCAACGGGCAGATCATCATTGATCGCATCAATAACCCAATCCCGATACCGCCAGGCATTCATTCGCGGACGGTCTTTCTCGTAGCCATCGGAGTCGGCATATCGGGCTTTGTCTAACCAATGCCGCCCCCACCGTTCGCCGAAATGCGGGCTACTCAACAGCCGATCGACTGCGTGTTCGTAGGCATTCGTTCTTTTGTCTCGAATGAATTCTTCAACCTCGGCTGGTGTGGGTGGCAGACCGGTGAGATCGAGAAACAACCGTTTGAGCAGCACATGCCGATCGGCTCGTGGTGACGGTTCCACACCGGCTTCCTGCAACTTGGCAAGTACGAAGCGATCGATGTCGTTTCGCACCCAATCGGAGGTTGGTAGTCCTTTCCGTGCGGTCTGTTGCAATGGTTGATAAGACCAGTGATCCGATTTGACGACGAGTTTTTTGCCGTCATCGGGCCAATCGGCACCGGCGTCGATCCATCGTCCGATCAACGCGATTTGATCGTCACTCAGCGGATGGATGTCGTCTTCATACGGTGGGGGCATCTTGAGTGATTCGTCATCACTGCTGATCCGGTTCCACAATTCACTTTTCTCACTTTTCTTCGGTTCGAGCAAAGGCCCGGAATCGCCGCCCCGCAACGCGGTCGCTCGGTGATCGAGACGCAACCCGCCCTCTTGCTTGTCCACACCGTGACACGCACTGCAATGTTTGGTGAGAAGCGGTTCGATGTCGCGTTGAAACTCAATCGGCGGACTGTCTGCGACGGTCGTCTGCCCCCACATCGCAATTACGCAGAGGCAGAAGGTTGTCCGAAACAATGAATTCATCATGAGCAGTCTTCCATTTTCTACAGCCGCGTTGACCACTCCATTAAACGACGCCCGACCACGTCGGTCAACACATGTGGATTTGCCAATGCATGGCTGACGGGAAATCTGTCCCCCCTTAACCTCGATGCGTTCGGTCACTACAGTACGGGAAATCTCGTTTCTGGAAGGAATCCTATGAGTACGCCCCACGAACCGTATCCCCCTCCACCCGAAGGGGGATATCCGTTGCGAAAAGAACCGACCGCGAAACCCTCTGCCGCGAAATCGTCTCTGGAACCAGACGAACCGGCCCGTTCCCGAAAACGTCGCAAGCCACCGGGCAAACCGCGACGCTGGGGGTTCCGATTCGCGGTCTTGTTGCTACTGATTTCGGTGGCGGTGAATTTTGTGATGTTCTCCCAATACCGCGAGTACTTCGCGGCGATGAAGTCGCCATCTGAACGGCTTCTATCGGGGGATGCGGAATCCGAAGACAAAATCGCGGTGATTCGGATTGAAGGCACGATCATGCCGCCGTTTACCGCGAATCTGTTGAAGCAAATCAAGAAAGCGACGGACGATGATTCCGTCAAAGGTGTGTTGCTCACGGTCGACAGCCCCGGTGGTTTGGTGGCGGACAGTCACCAGATTTATCATCGGCTCGTCGAACTCCGCGAGACCGGCAAGCCGATCTACGTGGCCATGAAACGGATCGCCGCTTCGGGCGGGTACTATGTTTCGATGGGGTGCGGTACGGAAGGAAGAATCTTTGCTGAACCGACCACCTGGACCGGGTCCATCGGTGTGATTATCCCGCGTTATGACGTCAGCGGTTTGGCGGATTCCTGGAAAGTGCGGTCTGATCCGCTAAAAACGGGCCGATTCAAAGATGCCCTGAGTCCATTTCGCGAACTCACCGCCGAAGAACGGCAATTGTGGGGCGGAATTCTGAATGAATCCTTCGAACGCTTCCTAACGGTCATTGATGAAAACCGTGAAACGCTGGTCCGTCGAGAGTCAGCCGCTGTTGCGGAGAAGCCCGGTGACAACGTGATTCCGCATTCGTTGGAGTTGGTGGCGTACTCCAATGGTGAAGCGACCAGCGAAGACTTGGCGACCGGCCGCATCTTCCCGGCAACGGAGGCACTGGAAAAAGGACTCGTCGATGAGATCGGGTTCGAAGACGACGCCCTCGACGCGTTGCAGAAACAACTCGGGCTTGAGAATGCTCGAGTGGTCACGTATTCCAATCCGCTTTCGTTGCTGCAACAACTGCTCGGATTCATGGAAGTGAACGAACCGAACCACGATCGACAGCGTGTCCTAACCGCGACCGTTCCACAAGCCATGTACTACTTTTCCTGGGTGCCGCCAGTTTGGCCAATGTCGTTGGAAACGCCGTAAATATGGCAATTGTGTTTGATGTCCCAAACGAACTATAGTTTCTATTCTCATCGAAGGGCTTTGATCCAGCCGATCGAATCGGCTTGCAAGTCATTTTCTCAAAGAAGCGCTGAGGTTTTCCATGCAGTTGACCCACTGGCTAAACGATCTTGCTGAGAAGTTTCGCTTTGGACGATGTGGCTTCGCTCGCTCGCGTCGCCGAATCGGTAGCGTGCCGATGACGGCCGAAGTGTTGGAAGATCGCACGCTATTGTCAGCACTGACGGTGAACTCCACGGACGATAACACCAACAGCGATGCCTTCCTGACGCTACGTGAAGCGATTCTTTTGGTCAACAATGGTGGTGATTCGATTGCGGCGTTGGATCGGGCGTTGACTGCTTCGGAACAAGCCCAAGTTGACACCACCGAATCATTCGGCACGAACGACACGATCTCGTTCGACCAATCGTTCGGCGGTGGAACCGTGACATTACAGTCGCAAGGTGCCGCCGGTGGTCCCGAATTATTGATTTCCGCATCGGTTCAACTAACGGGACCGGGGTCATCCTTACTCACGATCAACGGACAAAACAATTCACGTATCCTCAGCGTTGATGGAGAAACCACGATCGACGTCGGTATTCGCGGCGTGACATTCGTGGCTGGTGCCGTTGGCAACTCGCAGAATGGTGGTGCGATCCAAAACCGGGGCGAGACGTTGTCACTCGATGACGTATTGTTCGTGAACAACGAAGCCGAACGCGGTGGAGCACTCTACACGCAAGGCGGCGTTGTGAGCATCATGAACTCGAACTTCAATGGAAACAACGCGCTCGCGGATGGCGGCGGAATCTACAACGATGGCGGGATTATTAATATCGCCACCTCAGTCTTCATGAACAATTCTGCGTCTGCGGATGGCGGTGCATTCTACAACGCCACCAACGGTGCTGTGCTCGCGGATACCCTGACGTACAGCAACAACATGTCCGACAATACCGGTGGGGCTATCTTCAACGGAGGAGCATACGGTCAAATTAACGGTGCCATTTCGAGCAATATAGCACTCACTTTCGGAGGCGGCGTCTACAACACCAATTCTCTTGACCTAAGCAACGTAGTGTTGGACTCGAACGATGGCGTTACCGGCGGTGGAATCGCAACGCAAGTTAGCGGGGAAACTGCGCTCTTGAGTGTGACACTCACCAATAACGATGCCAGCGTGGGCGGTGGACTGTGGACCGAAAACGGAGGAACGACCATGCTGGCCGATTCCACCGTTACTGACAACTCCGCAGTCAGCAACGGTGGCGGAATTGTCAACAACGGCGTCACAACGATCAGCCAATCGCTCGTTGCCAACAATATCACCGATGGCGATGGTGGGGGAATCGTCAACTCCGACGGCACGACGACTGTGATCAATTCCACGATCTCAGGCAATTCGGCATTCGGTTCCGGCGGTGGGATTTTCAACGGTCTCGGTACCATCAACATCGTTCACGGCACAATCACCGGGAACAAAGCCGACTCCGAGGACAACGGCGGAGCGGAAGGCGGTGGGGTCTTCACGAACGATCCGGGAAGCACACTCGTCGCCGTTACATCACTCTATAACACGATCGTCGCCGGCAACGACCAAGGCCTTTCCAGTGCTTTTCCTTCCGATATCGAAGGATTGCCAGTTGGTAGCAACAGTGCCAGCAATTTAATTGGTGATCCAAATTCTGCGGGTGGACTGACACACGGCGTCGATAGCAATATCGTTGGACAGGACGACGGTGGCAGTGGACGCGAACTCCTACCAATCACGAATGTCCTGGATATCACCCTGGCTCCGAACGGCGGCCCCACGGAAACTCACGCGTTAGTGGCGGACGGACCGGCGTTTAACGCAGGAAACAACGCTTTTGCGACAACACCGGGTGACGATGGCATTCCCGGAACCAGTGACGCCAACGAAGAACTACTGATCACCGACCAACGGGGCGTTAATGCTAACGAAGTGCCGTTCAGCCGAATCGAATTCGGGACCGTCGATATCGGTGCCTTCGAAACCCAGTCCGCAGTGATCAGTATCGCGGCTAATGTTGCCAGTGCTTCGGAAGGTGATTCCGGATTCACCGACTTCACGTTCACCATCACACGGACGGGAAATGTCGACGGCATCGCCACGGTTGATTACACCGTCTCGGGCAGCGGAATCGACTCCGATGATTTCGGTGGAATCTTGCCGAGCGGAACCATCACCTTCACTGATCAAGAAACGACACAAACGCTGACGTTGTCAGTCTCGGGCGACATCATCCCCGAATCCGACGAACTTTTCACCGTGCAGTTGAGCAACCCTTCGACGAACGCAGAAATTGGTACCGGTTTGGCCGCGAGTACCATCCTCAATGATGACGATCTCAGCGATTTCCCGAACATCTCTGTCAACGACATCTTCCCTGTCGAAGACAGCGGAACAGCAACGGTGACGATTACGTTGTCCCAAGTCATCACATCTAATGTGTCGATTGACTACGCGACGGCATTCGGGACGGCCGATGCAACCGACTTCACGGCGACCTCCGGAACCGCGACGATTATCGCCGGGACCACTTCAACCACATTCGATGTGGCCATCACACCGGACACTGAACTCGAAGCTGACGAACAATTCACGATTGATCTTTCCAATCTGATCGTAAACGGATCCGACACGGTCTTTGTTGCCGATGCCCAGGGAATCGGAACCATTCTCAACGATGAAGTGGCGACCGGTGTGGCCAGCGTCCAACCGCGTCCCGTGATCCCCACAGCGATCAATGGCAACGCTTTCCAAGAAGTCGGAGCGGGCAACTTCGACGGTGTCGTCAGCACGTCATCCTCGTCAGCTGACAGCTTGGGCATGCCTAACAATCTCGCGATGACGTTCGACACTGTGATGACCAACGACGCCTCCGGAACACCGGGTTCGGCTGCAGATGACTTGTTCTTCTGGGACCCACGTACCGGCCAGAACCGCATTGTGTTCGGCGATGGCACGATTCAAGACGATCCATTCCCGCGCACGGCGATCAACGGGAACGATTTCACGGTTGTCGTGTTCGGCAACTTCGATAATGGCGGTGGAAGCGACTTGTTCTTCTGGAACCCGCTCACCGGCCGAAACCGAATCATGCACGCCAACGGGCCGACTGGCAACGTGACCGGCACGATCGAAACCAATGTTGTGCCGGAAATCGCCATCAATGGGAACGAGTACACCACGTTCGTGTCCGGCGATCTCGATGGTGGCGGAGCCGAAGATATTTACTTCTGGAATCCACTGACGGGGGAAAACCGTTTGATTCACTTTGAATCAGTCATCGTTGGTAGTTCCACAAGCGGGGCCAACTTCCAAACCTCAGTGATCGACACAACGTTCATCAACGGAAACGACTTTGAACAACTCCACTTGGGGCAGTTCACATCCGCTGGGTTGCCGGAGTTTCTGTTTATCAATCTGGGTACCGGATCGAACCGGCTTGTGCCTTTGTTAGCCGATATGGCAGGTGAGTCCACCATGACCGGCGAAGTGCAAACGAACATGCTGCCCCCGACTTCGTTCAATGGAAACGACTTCGAGCAAATTGAAATCGGCGACTTTAACGGCGACGGTGTGGACGACATTTTCGCATTCGACATGACCAGCGGTCAAAACCGGATGTCTGTCACGAGTCCAATTATGATGCCACCGATGATTGTCGAAGACGTCGTTCCACGTGGGGCGATCAACAACGGATTTTCTAAAATTAGCCGCCTCACGGATCAGGTGTTCGCGCCGGGGGCTCAAGACAAGCTGTTCTTCTGGGACCCCGTCACCGGCGAAAACCGAGCGGCATTCTTGTAAGCCACGTGAGTTCAATGCAACGAATCCCGGCGTTCAGCATGCACTTGAGCACTGGATGCCGGGACCGCTGCGATCGTCTGGATGGTGGGTTGTCAACGTTTCTGGTTGACGGGTTCGGCGCGTCCGCTTAAACCGCGTACAATCACGGTCGATAACGAGTGTTTCACTCGCAAACGGCCTACACTCGCGGACGGCAATTGAAATGGCATCGGATTCACACGCAAACCCAACCAAAGTTTCCCGCAATCGGCGACCGGAGGGCATGTCGCTTGAAGATTGGCAGATCGCATTGCGACGCCAATACGGACGCGATCAAGATTTCGCCGTCACCAACATCGGCGATGATCCGGTATTTTCCGAGTTCAAAGTCCACAACGCCGCCAGTGGGAATACCTATCGAGTTGCGATTCGAGGCACACAACTCGGCGACAATTACTGCTCCTGTCCGGATTTCGAGACGAATCATCTCGGCACGTGTAAACACATCGAGTGGATGCTGGCTCATCTTGAGCAGGACGAAAGCAAAGCCCAGCGGTTGCACGACGGCTTCTTTCCGCCCTACACGGAAGTCTTTCTGAAGTACGGTTCGCAACGAAAAGTCGTTTTCCGCGCAGGGGCGGATTGTCCCGATGAGTTGAAAGAACTGGCCAAAAAATACTTCGACGACACTGGCACACTCAAGCAGGACGCCATCGGCAAGTTTCCTGCATTCCTGAGCAAAGCGGGCGAGTTCGATCATGAAGTTCGCTGTTACGATGACGCATTGGCGTTCGTTGCCGAAGTTCGTGATGAACAACATCGCAAGCAGCATCTCGCAACCGTGTTCCCGGTCGGTGCACGCAGTGCGAACTTGAACAATGTGCTGCGATTGCCGTTGTACGGGTATCAGCGGGAAGGGGCATTGTTCGCGGCGAACGCCGGCCGATGTTTGATCGGCGACGACATGGGGCTCGGCAAAACCGTGCAGGCGCTCGCGGCGGCGGAAATTTTGGCGAGTGAGTCCGGTGTGGAGAAAGTGCTCGTCATTTGCCCGACGAGCCTGAAACATCAATGGGCACGCGAAGTCAAAAAATTCACGCATCGAAGTTGTGTGGTTGTCGAGGGCACACCGACGAAGCGTGCCGATCTTTACGCCGAAGATTCGTTCTACAAAATCACCAACTACGACACAGTCCCGCAAGATCTGGCCCTCATCGGGCGGTTCGCTCCGGATTTAGTCATCGTCGACGAAGCTCAGCGAATCAAAAATTGGGACACGCAAATCGCGAAAAGCGTCAAGCGAATTGATTCTCCCTATGCCATCGTGCTCACCGGCACGCCGTTGGAGAATCGGCTGGAAGAACTGATCTCGATCGTGCAGTTTGTCGATCGACATCGGCTGGGGCCGACATATCGGTTCTTGGACGAACACCAACAACACGACGAAAGCGGGCGTGTCGTCGGGTATCAAAATCTCGATGAAGTGTCTAAGACCCTCGAACCGGTTTTTCTTCGGCGAACCAAAGCTGACGTGCTCGATGAATTACCGGAGCGGATCGAGAAGAATTTCTTCGTCCAAATGACGCCACCGCAATGGGACGCGCATCAAGACAACCGCGAAACCGTCGCCCGCATCGTGCAGCGTTGGAAACGCGTTGGCGTGCTTCGTGAACCCGAGCAACGCCGACTGATGATCGCCCTGCAAAACATGCGAATGGCTTGCAACAGCACGTATTTGCTCGATCAGGAAACCGATCACAGCGTCAAACCGGACGAACTGGTGGCGTTGTTGTCCGATTTGTTCGAAACGCCGAATGTGAAAGTCGTCGTGTTCAGCCAATGGACGCGAACTCTCGAACTCATCGTGCGTCGCCTGGATATTGCGGGAATCGACCATGTGTTTTTCCACGGTGGAATTTCCAGCAAACGTCGCAAGGAGTTTGTCAGGCAGTTCCACGACGATCCCAATTGTCGGCTGTTTCTCTCGACCGATGCCGGCGGTGTCGGCTTGAATTTGCAGGTCGCGAGTGTGGTGATCAATCTCGACTTGCCTTGGAACCCGGCGATTCTGGATCAGCGGATCGGGCGGGTCCACCGGATCGGCCAAACCGAACCCGTGCAAGTCGTCAATATGATCGCCGAAGGCACCATCGAAGAAGGCATGTTGCACACGCTCGCATTCAAGAAGAGCCTCATGGAAGGCGTACTCGACGGTGGGCAAAGCGAAGTGTTTCTCGGCGAAGGTCGGTTTCAGCAATTCATGGAAACCGTGGAGTCCGTCACCGACTCCATCAGCAAGACACCACCGGAACCAGCAACACAGCCGGAAACGCTTAAGTCACCCGCTCCGCACCCGGTGGCCTTCACGCCCTACGAAACACCACAACCGACCGGTCAGGAAACCACACCCGCACAGCCAACCGCGAGTGTTTCGGCGGATGCGTGGAACGGTTTGATTCAGAATGGCGTGACGGTGCTGCAACAACTCGCGTCGGGCAACGCCAAGTCCATCGAAACCATTCAAGACGAGAAGAATGGTCAGTCGTATCTCAAAATTCCATTGCCAGAACCGGCAGTTCTGCAAGAAACTCTGACCGCCGTCACCAAGCTATTGCAAAGTTTACAACGCTGACGAAGACTTCACTTTTTGATGAACAATCAGCCGGTGAAGGTTTGCCACAGTTTGTGACCAATGATGAGACCGATCGCAAGCAGCGTGCCGAGGGTAATCATCGTCACACCGGCGGCACTGATGCGGCGGAGTTTGCGGACGGTCGGTGATGTGGGACGGGCGGCTTCCGGCAACGATTCCAGCGTTTGCATCAATGCCCGATGGAACAACTCCGCTCCGATGACCGTCGTCAACGAGAACACCAAGAAACACCACTGAACCAGCGTGATCCCCAAAACCCAGCCAGCGGCCAATACGACCGTTCCACCGAAGAAGTAGACGAAGAACGTGCTATCGCCGCGAAATCCTTCGGTCAAACCCCGTTCGGCATCGACCAGACGACGACGCCACATTGGTCGACGACGTTCGGCACGGCAAAGGGTTTCTTCCGCGTCCAATTCCGTCGGATTCGGCGGTTCGACCGGTTTGGTTTCCGCCGATGGGTCGGCGAATGTTTGCAGACGAAGTTGCGGTTGCGACATTGCTAAGAATCAGGATTTGGGAGTTCGGGATTCGGGGATGAGTTTCAACGTCTCACGTCATCACCCCGCACCTCATCACATCATCATGTCGATCAACGGAAGGTGGGTAACAGCGACCCAAGTTGTGTCATCGAGTACGGCGAGAGCGGACCGAATCGCGGTTCCAGTGCGAACATCACACCCGCATTGTCTTTCCCGGCGTCGTAGTTTGCTCCCAAGTGGAACAGGAAGTCTGCACCGACTCGGGTGACGGTCAGCGATTGCCCGGCGTTACGTTCCTCGCGGAGGTCGTACGCCGTCGCGAATGTGCTGATCCATTTCGGACTCATGCGGTAGCTGTAACTTCCGGTGGCGATCAAACTATTGAGAGCACCACCTTTGACCTGTTGCACCCCGACGTACAAACTGCCGCGTTCGCTTCTTTGCGTGTTGAAACCGGCATTCCAAATTTCCTGACCACCGTCGAAGAAGTCGTACATCGCGTTAGCGACGAATTGGGTCCGGTCGCCGAAGTTCCATTCATAGTGCCCGTCGAGCAATCCGAGCGGCTCACCAAAGTTGTCGCGTTCGTCATCTGGGAAGTACGAGACAGCCACGTCAAAGACCATCCAGTCTTTGATCCGCATGCGTTCCGGCGGACCGACTTTCGTCTGCAAGCGATGTCGCCACGCCAACCGCAAGACGTTCAGATCGTCAATTAACTCGTGATACGGGTCGGTCACATTTCGCCCGGCTCCGTAACGAATGGCGTAGGAGCGTGGGTCCAACTGGGCTGGCACACTACCGTTGAAGATCAAACTCGGAAACCGCTGACGGTATCGCTGTTGGGCGTTGTCGTCGATTTCGTTGTACTGTGGAATCATATCCACTGAGGTGTCCGATGCGGTGTAAGAATACTCCGCCTCGAAGACCATCTTATGAGCCAAACCATTCAGGTTGAAAATTCGACTATGGACGTAGGGGAAAGTCCGCATCGCGAACAAGCTCCCGCGAATCCCGCCGCTTCCCACAAGACGTGTGAGTGAATCGCCATTGAGGTCTTCGCCCCAAAAGTCGGCTTCTCCCATCACAAAGGGCACAATGTTGAACGGCCCCGCTTGCAGTGGTGCATTGAGTTCATGCCGCGTCATTAACACCGCACCTTCGCGGTCTTGGATGTACGGAATCGGCGTGTAGATATCGAGCAGTTGCTGCGAATATGTGGGAGGATCTCCCCGTCTCAAAGCGGCGTACCCGGCGGATGAATGCTGACTCCAATTCACCCAACCATCGAGGATCGGTTGGCCGAGCGTGTAGGAGTCGCCACGCACCCAGTTGGTTTCGTTCTCGAAATCGTTCAATCGTGGTTGGAACAACGCCGTCCACGCCTCGTTGCCATCGTACTGTTGTTTGAAGTACAGCAACGTTTCTTGGTCTTTGTCGCGGTCGTATTCCGACTCCCAATACTGTTCGAGAAAGTTCGGATCGGATAGCACCCCGATTTCGGCAATCATATCAATGTTGCCGGGTAGAAACTGTCGGTGCCGCAGTTTTAATCGGTAGCGATTTTCATCTTCGAGCGGAATCGATTGGCGTTCACGACCAAGATTGTCTTCACCACCATCATGGATGTAGTAGACCAATCCTTCACCGAAGAACGACCCCGGCACGCCGAACAAGCCTTCGCCGCCGTAGGTGCCACCGGTTCCCAAGCCGACGCCTCGATCGGTGTACACATCGGTGTGCAACTCCCATTCGGTGCCGTCCGGTTGGTCGATGCCGGTCAGTTGGAACATGTCCCAACCGACTCCGAGTTGAAATCCAAAGATGCGGTCGTATCCGGTCGAGAACCGACGGATCGGAATATTTGGATCTTCAGCCGGTCCCGCAATCTTGGGCAGATAGAGTAGCGGAACCTCATCGACGAGGAATTTCGTGTTGAGTGCCGTCACGAACGGAACGTCACGGACAACTGGCTGACCGGTGATCGGATCGCGAGCGCGTGCCCCCTGCCCCCACCATGGTCGCATGATTCGGTTTTCGAGGTAAATGTCGCTGGCCTGCATCCGGTATCCCGGCTTGGCAAATTCACTCGGCGTCACATAGGCATTCTGGGCGTGGAACGAATCCCGCGAGAGTTGCCGCAGTCGATCGGCACGCACACGGACGTCGCCCATCAGCGATGGTAAAAATGTTCGCAACTCGGCATTCACAAGGAGTGCCCGGTCTTCGCGTGCGTCATACACACCCTGAGCCGCCCGGACGACGTTTTCACCCTGACGGATGACGACGTTGCCTTCCAGGTAGATCGTGAATGGAGTGTCGCGTGTTTGATAGCTCTCCGCTTGGAAGTCCGCACCGCCACCGGGTTGAGTCCACACAACCACACGGTCGGCTTTCAAATCGATCGTGCCAAACTCCTCGACGCCATCGATGACCACGTTGATCCCTCCGGTCAATCGCCAGATGAGTTCCGGTGGCGTGGAATCGGTGGTTTCACGGGTATCCAAGTTGAACGGTGGTCCGTAGCGAGGGAAGAAGCGAATGCGTCGCAAACTCGCAGGACGGGATTGTTGAATCAACAAACTCGGTGGCGGAGCCGCACCTTGTGGGATACGGAGTTGAGTCGGATCGAGTTCCCGCCGACCGGTTGTCTTTTCCAAATTCTTCTCAGCCCGAAGAAAGACCGGGTCTTGTGGTGCCGGCTCAAAGAGCGGCTTGAAGTGCTCAACAACCCCCGCCCGTGTGGCAATTTCAACAACCAACGGCGAGTCGGAAACCGAACTTCCAGGGCGTTGCACCAGCACATCGTCTTCGAGGTAAATCTGCAAGTTGTCGCGGACCTCTTCACCACGCTCGGTCTGTGTTCGCCACACAACCATCTTCTGTGCGAAGATCACCGTGGAACCCTGCACAACTCGGCAGCGTCCGCGGAGGAGGGAAATTGTGGTGTCACCGTTGGACCACTTCTGTGCCAAGTCTGCGTCGATGGAAATCGGATCTTCATCCGTGGCTTCACGAAGCATTTCCGAAGGAGCCGGTGCTTCCTCGTAGTCCGACGCAACGCCCGCTTCCGCCGTGATATTCTCGGTGTCCCGATTCAGAAACCGATCGAATAACCGAAGCGGTGAGGAAGATCGTCGCGGTGTCGTTTCGGGTCCGTTTCCGACCGACGGAGCCGGTGGGATTGCTTCACCGGCTTCGGGGTCCGGAGCTGGTGGCGGAACGAGACCGGGATTTGCCGCGGTCAGTTCGATCGCATCGTTTTCTTCTAAGAATTCAAACCCGCCCTGAACCGCCGGCTCGCTGTCGGCTTCGGCTTGGTTGGGCATTGGGGTCCAGTCCCAATCAACTTCCGAAATCGACCGGTCGGTCGTTGGGGAAGTTGAGTGCGATGGTGCCGAATCAAATTCCGGGAACGGAGACGCTTCCGAATTTTGGGATTCGGTTTCCAGTTCGGTCTGTCCACGCAGTCCACTGTGCCACAGACCTCCCGCAACCGCGAGGGCAAGCGCAGCGAAAACGGTGGCGATCGACAGACCGCGCAATTGAGACCAAAGGGCCGCCTTAGGCATTCCCTGGAATCCGATGAAGAAACATAGAGTGAGTCAGTTTGGCGAAGCTCGTCCTGTTGATTGCGGTGTCATCCTGACGACGGCATTCAACGTCCCGCTGGGCGAGCCAGCCCTCTCGATAGATTGAAAGGGGCGGGACTATAAGTCGGTCCGCAAAACGGGTCAAGACATTTTTTTGACAACTTCCCAGTTCGCGGCAGAACCCATCGACGCCCTAGTGAAACCCCATGGAAAACGGGGCAACCATACGAGAAGAAACCCAACCATGATTGACCGAATCGGGAAATGGCCGTTAAGATCAATCGTGGTATTCATCCGTCAGACCGCGTTTCGGGTTCCGTTCGCAGCCTGGCGATTCCGCGACGATCCACTCAGACGACGGAATTCACAGTGGCTTTTCTCAAAGTCGTCAAAGGAGCCGTTCCCGGTCAGATCCTGGAACTGCACGGCGAACGGACCGTTCTCGGTCGACACCCTAATTGTCAGGTCATCCTCGACGATGCCTCCGTCAGCCGGCATCATGCCCAAGTTCTCGAAACGCATGGGCATTTCTATCTCGAGGATTTGCGAAGTCGGAATTACACGTATCTCAACGGAGATCGGGTCGAGGGGCGTACCGAACTCCGCGATAGTGACGAAGTCAAAGTCTGCGGAATCCTGTTTCGATTCCACACCGATTTGCCGACCAGCGATCAGCCAGTCAAAGACGACACAACCCTGGCCAGCCGAGTCGTTTCCAGCGATTCCGATGTGCATTCCAATCCCGCACGACAAACCGTAGAAATCCCCTCACAGCCTGAGGAAGATGACAGCGTCTCCGGAAAAAGTTCGTCGATCATCAGCACACTCGACGTTCGCAGCAGCCAAGATTTGCGGTTGGGCGTCAAACCGGAAGCGAAATTGCGTGCGGTCTTGGAGATGAGTCGAGCGTTGTCTCGTGCCGTCCGGCTCGATGATGTGCTCAAGGAAATGTTGGATGGCCTGTTCAAGGTATTCCCCCGCGCGAGTTACGGCATCGTGCTCCTCAAGGAACCTGCGAGCGACAACCTGCAAGTGAAAGCTACTCGCTCGTCGCTGCCTCACAAGGAATCCGACGAGATCTACAGCCGAACGATGGTCGAGCGGGCCATCGAGACCGGCGAAGCAATCCTCAGTGCCGATGCAATCAGTGATCGGGAATTCAGTCACAGCGAAAGCGTTCGCAGTCTGCGGATTCAATCGATGATGTGCGTTCCGCTGATGTCCCAAGAAGGCGAACCCCTCGGTGCCATTCAAATCGTCACTCAGATCACTCAGGAACAATTCGTTCAAGACGATTTGGATTTGCTCACGAGTATGGCATCGCAGGCCGCGTTGGCTGTGGAAAACTCGCGACTTCACGAGCAAGTGATGCAACAACGCGAGGTCCAACGCGATTTGGAAGTCGCCACACGGATTCAGTTCGGTTTTCTGCCGAACAATCGGCCGACATTGGAAGGATACGAATTTGCCGACTACTACGAACCAGCTCAAAGTGTGGGAGGCGATTACTTCGACTATATCCCGTTGCCGAACAATTGCGTTGCCATTGCCATCGCCGATGTCGCGGGCAAAGGCGTTTCGGCAGCGTTGCTAATGGTGCGATTGTACTCCGCCGCACGATTTCACTTGTTAATGCACCCGTCTCCGGCCGAAGCCATGACGGGATTGAACGCCGAAATCACGTCCAGCGGCCTGGGTTTCCGATTCATCACCTGTGTGCTGATCGTTCTGGACCCGGTGGCTCATACGCTCACAATTGCCAATGCTGGGCACATGTTGCCGTTGGTTCGTCGTGCCGATGGCAAAGTCGAAGGCGTGGGCAAAGGATTTTCCGGTATGCCGCTCGGCGTCGAACCGGACCAGGTCTTCCGCGAAACAACAATCCCGATCGAACCCAACGAAACGGTTTCCCTGTTTACCGACGGTATTACCGAGGCGATGGATCCTGCCCAGAATCTCTATGATACCCGACTGCTGAGTCAGTTTATTTCATCGGGGCCGACCAACACGGAGAAGTTGGTGCAGGGCATCATCGGGGATGTCGAACGCTTCTGCGAAGGTCGTCCGCAATCTGATGACATGTGTTTGGTCTGTTTTCGCCGATTGGAAAACGGGACCGCGACTGCTCCATCTTGACACAACTAGCTGCAGAAAAAGAGGTTGTGACCTATTGGAGTTGGAATCACACCACTTTCAGGACATGCCGCAAGAAGAGATAGAAGCTGTACACCACAACTCCTCCCACCACGAGCGTGGCGAATTTGATCAGATATTCGGCGACTTTCGGGCGTTTCGTGGCGATGATCTGTGCCAACACGAGCACAAATGCGACCATGCCGAATTTGAAGTAGATCATCCCCTTCATGCCCCACCGGTCAAAAAAATAGCGGGCCACCGGGTTTCCCTCCTGAAACGTTCCCGTTCGCATCAGGATGTAGGTCATAAAGACATCCAACGCACTGACGAACACATATAAAGTTGTCTCGTGCTCGAATGGCAAATGCCCGCGCAAGATATTCTTGCTCGGTTCGTTTCCATGATCCTGTTTGTTTGTCGATGTCATATTGTACCTTTGGTGTGCAATTTGACTGTCATTGTTGCAAAATCTTCAACCAATCTGGTTGAAAAAAGTACAATCTCAAAAAGAGATTCGGAACCCAAAAAGAGAAAACAACACACCAGGAAAATTCACAAGAAGTTACTACAAAAATACTTGCGTAAAATTACCCCAAGTAAAACAGCTTCTTTTGGACATGTTTTTCGGACTTCTGGCACGCTGTCTGCAATATGTTCGTGGCAGAGAGACTCAGAAGTTCACAAAAAGTAGCTCGCACTGCTTTTTGTTCGAACCACGAGTGAGAGAGAAAGAGAGAGACTCAGACCCACCGGCCTGTGGAGACAGGCTGCACACCTCACATCAGGCTCTTCAGCCTCCAATCCCAAATGGACCGAGACGATTCCCGCATCGTCTCGGTTCCTTTCTTTGATAGACGCAATACTCGCGTGACCGTCCCAACGTCCCGTTACTATTGAATTTCCACCGAACCTTTTTTCGGAATCATTCCTCTACCAAGAAACCTATTGATGCCCGGATGAGTGAGCGCTACACTAACAGTAGGCTATTTACTCCTTTGTCATATGGGTCCCCATGCTCGACAATGAAATCGTTCTGAACCATTTCTTGCTCGGCATGTTTGAGCAACTCACCAACGATTTCCCGACTGACGAAATGTCTCGGAGTTTTTCCGGTCATGGACATTCGCCGATTTGGATTGCCGGTCATTTGGCAATTGTCGGGGAGATGGGATGTCAAATCTTGGGCGGCGAAATCCGTCATCAAGCTTGGCTTTCATTATTTGGACCCCGTTCAGAAGATCTGCCGGAGAAGTTGTCCCATGTGGACCCGACCGATTGTCTAACCGCCGTTGCTCCGGCCTATGCCGAGTTACGGGAACTGTCTCAGTCTGCTTCTGCGGAGCATCTGAACGCACCGCATGACGTGGGAATTCTGAAGAATTCACCTCTCAAAACCAACGAGCATATCATTGCTCACCTTCTAACGACGCATCTCGCGTTTCATCTGGCCCAATGGTCGGCTTGCCGACGTGAACTTGGCCAACCCAAACTTTTCTAACATGCCAGGCGAATGCCGCCGGGCTGATTATGACCTCATTTAGTAGAGAATCACTTGGCGAATCCTATACGAGAAGAACTTCGGGTCGAAAATCAAACCGCCGTTTTGGCAGCTGTCCTCGACCCCAGTGACCCGGTCCCGAAGGAACGGGCCTTGGAAGAAATCCGCGGACTGGTTGAAACCGCTGGCGTGAGAGTCGTCGGTGAAATCGCCCAAACGCGCGACACAAAGCATCCAGCGACCGCGTTTGGCCCCGGGAAAGTCGAAGAATTGGCCACCTTGGTCAAAGCGACCGATGCTCAGTTGGTTGTCTTCGACAATAACTTGACGCCCGCGCAAGGTCGCAACTTGGAAGAGGCGTTGAAGACGGTCATTGTCGACCGCAGTGAAGTCATTCTGGACATCTTCGCCAATTCCGCGCGGACTCACGAAGCGAAATTGCAGGTTGAGTTGGCTCAGCTGTTGTACTTCCGCCCACGACTAAAACGATTGTGGACTCACTTGGAACGCATCGGCGGGGGCATCGGTGCCGGTCGTGGACCGGGGGAAAAGCAGTTGGAAACCGACCGTCGGTTGCTCGACCGACGTGTGTCCGAGCTGAAACGCAAACTCGGCGAGATCGACGCCCGACGCGAACGCTTGGTGGCGAATCGGCATGACCAAATGACGGTGTCGCTCGTCGGTTACACGAATGCCGGCAAAAGTACGCTGATGAATGCCCTGACCGGGGCGGATGTGTACGTCGCGAACAAACTCTTCGCCACGCTCGACACCCGCACACGGAAGTGGGACATCCCGAATCTTGGCGAAGTGTTGTTGAGTGACACCGTCGGTTTCGTGCGGAACCTGCCACACCATTTAGTCGCGTCGTTCCGTTCCACGCTGGAAGAAGCTCGACAAGCTCAACTGTTGTTGCATGTTGTCGACGCCAGTCATCCAGAAGCCGAAGAGCAAATCGACACGGTCTACAAAGTGCTCGATGAAATCGGCATCGAACATGAGAACGTGTTGCTCGTGCTCAACAAAGTCGACGCCATCGAAGACCGTTCCCTGGTGGACGTGCTTCGCCGTAAGCATCAAGACGCGATCGGCGTGAGTGCTCGCAGTGGTGAAGGGTTGGATCGTCTTCGGAATACGGTCGCGGAACGTGTCAGCGGCGGCTATCTCGATGCACAAATCGAAGCCGATGTTGGCAACGGTCGCTTAATCTCTTTCCTCGCCGAACACGCCGACGTCCAAGACACCACCTACGAAGACAACCGCATGATCATGCAGTGCCGCCTGCCCAAGCGGTTCCTCAAGACCGTGCAGGACGAAGACGCGACGGTCACGTTGCGATCCGACACGGGTGCGGTTCTGAGCGACTTGGAAATTCAGCCCGAACGCTGAGTTGCAATTCGGTGAAAGCGAGTATCTCGTGCGACGAGCGGACAACATCGAAGCGGAATTTCCGCCGGGGGTTACGATGCCTGCGGAACTGCGTCAGTTGTGCGATTATCTCGACGATACCGGCTACCCCATCAGTGGTTTGATGAAATTGCGGCCGGAAGGGAACGCGCTGAAACATTGGTTTGGTGACGGCACCGACGCTTGGTGCCAACTCGCCGGGTTTGGTGCCGATTCCACCGGGTCGCCTTTGGCTCTGTGGTTGTATGCCGGACCAGACACTTCGAAAGCTCCCGTGGTTTCTCTCGGCTCCGAAGGCGACAAGACCGTCGTTCTGGCGAACAACATTCGTGATTTCCTGATGTTGTTCGGAATCGGCTACGATGATTTGGGTGCTGCAAACCTGAATCAACCTCCGACAAACCCGGATTCTGCCGCCGATTTGCGAGACTGGCTAGCCGCCAAGTTTGGCATTCACTGCCCGGAAACCGGCATCGCGGTGGCGGAACATGGGCGTTCTCGGCACCCGGACTTCGCGCAATGGGTTGAGGACGCCGTCGAAAGCACAATCACGCGGGACGAACCGGAAGCGGAAGCATTGCGACAGCGTGTGTTTGCAGTTGCCGAGGACATGATCCGTGATGGCCGCTCGCAAGTCTATCAGGTTTCATCCGCGTGGTGGTCCATGGATTTCAAGGTGGTTCGCTATCGGAACCAACTTTTGCTCGACTACCGAGACCGTGGAAAATGGCATCCGATGCCAGAGCAGTACGAAATCGACGAGGTGGTGGCGCGGTTGCTTCAATTCGTTCGGAACAAAGAGCGAGACCACTACGAGGTTTCGGTAGTATGCAGTGGTCACGTCACGGTCGGTCCGTATCGAGAACTCGTCCTCGTTCCGCCAGCCAACGATGCGAATTGACCCAGCCATTCAACCGAACGATCTCATCAGCAGCAGTGCCGAACTCCGGCCTACGCAACTTCTGCGATCGTGTTATCGTTTGTAGGGAGTCGGTGGCAGTTCGATGGGATCGGGGTTTTGCAACACCCACCGAACGGCCAGCTGAACCAAGGGGGTCGGGTCGACGTTTTTGCGTTTCGCCGCAGCGACGACCGTTGCAGCGTCTTTGAGTTTCGCGGCCGATAGCGGGCGACCTTGTTCGATGCATTTGAGAAACGCATCCGCCATCTTGTTGTATTCGGCGTCCCAATTCACCCCCCCGTTTCCGTCAAGTTCACGCCGGATCCGTCCGGCGATGCGGATCACCTCGCCTTGAACCGTAGCTGCGGGGCCACTTGAGGGAACAAGCAATTCCCACAGTTCCTCATATCGTTTTTGCCACGTCTTTGATTGGACTGTGATCGGAGATTTGCCGTCGTGGATTTCCCGACGAGGAGCCGGTGTGGCATCAAAAATCTCGTAGAGCTTGTCGAGAGCCTGACTCGCGGCATCGACGGACTCGGGATTATATCTGCTCCGGTGGAATTCGAATTGCTTGCCGATCTCCTCGACAAACTCGGCCATCCGTGGCGTCTTCTTGGCCCCGGCCTCAAGGAGCAATTCCGCGATTTCCACCGTCTCTTCGATGTAGGATCGACCAGCCAACGCCGCTTCGAGCGGGGTGAATTTCGCTTCCTCAGGGCCGTCGACATGAGCACCATGTTCCAGAAGGACACGGACGTTCGTCACATTATACTTTTCGACCGCGACATAGAGCGGCGGTCTCATACGGTTTTCGGCTTTGTTGGGGTCCGCTCCGAGTTCGAGCAACACACCCACGTTTCCCCGGCGGTAATTAAGGCGTGAATGCAGCGGAGTATCGCCGTTTTTGTCCGTGGCGTTGAGGTCCGCCCCCTCTGCGACCAGCCAACGGACTAATTCGTCGGGACAATCGACAAACGCAAGCGCTGGTCGTTTGTCGTAGCCGCCACGAGCATCGAGTTCGCAGCTTTCGAAGATTGCTTGCAATTCGGCGAGATCTCCTCGCTCGAGGAGGGCTTCGAAATCCTTGGGAAGTGTTTTTCGTTTCCTCTTCGCCATCACGCCCCTCGGACCGTGGAATCAGTCGCTGCACGATACCGTCAAGAATTAAAACGGCACACGCAAACCATCGTACGCGAGTTCCACATTGTCTGGCAGTTCGGCATTGGTTTCTTCGTATTCGAGCATGCACGCGAGGTGCGTGAAGAAGGTTTGCTTGGGCTTCAAGCGTTCGACGACTTCCAACGCCTGTTCGACGTTGAAGTGCGTGGTGTGCGGTTCGTGACGGAGGGCGTCGAGGATGAGTGTGTCCAAGCCTTCCAAGTGTGGCCACGTTTCTTCGGGGATTTCACTGACGTCGGTGCAATACGCGACATCACCGATTCGGAACCCCAACACTGGTAATTTACCGTGCATCAATCGCAGTGGACGAATTTCTTGTCCGAAGAGTTCGAACGGTTCTAAACCGATTCGCTCAAACCGCAGGCGAGGCAATGCGAACTTGTGCGGGTTGATTGGGGCTTCTTTGCCAAAGGCGTAGTAATACGACTTCCGCAGAGCCTTCTCGACGGCTTCCTCACAGTACAACGGCACAGGGGCATCCATGCGGTGTCCGCAGATCCGCAAGTCGTCTAGACCGAAAATGTGATCCGCGTGGGCGTGTGTGAACAAAGTTGCGTGCACCAACGGGATTCTTTCCCGCACCAACTGCAATCGAATTTCCGGCGGCGTGTCAACGATCACCCAACGTTCGCCGACCGGGATGGCAATACTGCATCGCATCCGGTTGTTCCGCGGGTTGTCGGACATGCAGGTCTTGCATTCGCAGCCAATCACCGGAACGCCAACACTCGTACCCGAGCCGAGAACAATAATTTCGCGTGGATTGCCAGTGCGATTCATGAGCCGTGACAACGTTGAAGACAGAGAATCCTTCCAGAAACGATAACCGTAATAGCAGAAGTTATCGTCTCAGACTCTTCAAACCATAGGATTCCTCTGGCAATCGAGCAAGACCGTTGATCGCGGTTTATACAAGCGGTGAGCGAAATTGATTGGCAGTCGACGCCTTCGATTCGCAGGGGATGCTCATCCCGCCAGCGATGGCGCGATTTCGAGGCACGAATTGCCCAAGACTCATGCACACATCGCGCGCTTGGTGCCGAAGCGCATGATCAGCCAGAAATTTTATCTTCTTGCTAGACAGTGACTTAAGAAAAAGTTCGGGGTGTGCCAACCGAACTGGCACACCCCTTGCAATACATCTCTTTCGGAAGCGTTAAGCTGGACCGACTCTCCTCTCCAGGGTTGTAATCATGTGTGGGTGATTACAACTCAACCTTCCTCAGGAGATCGGTCGGAAGTGTAGCCGGATTGAGCCGCGTGTGTGCTTCTTCCGGGCGAGCGCCTATACTTCCGGCCGTCTCCTTTTATTTTAACATGGAAAGCCTCAGGGTGTGAACCCTGAGGCTTTTTTTTGTGGGATCGTTCCTTTCCAAAAGGCGAAAGGTAGTAGATCAATCTTCAGACGTCTGGTAGGATTGAGAATCACTAATATGATTCGTCCTACCAATATTTCCCCGCCGTCGAAGGATGGAGACCGTATGAATTCCATTCGCCTGTTCCCCCTGAGTCTCATCGTCTGCGTGTGGTTTGCTCACGTTGTTACAGCGGCAGAGGTCAAAGAGAAGCCTCAGGAGCCCAGTCGCGAGGAAGTCAAATTCTTCGAAAATGAAATCCGGCCGCTGTTGGCGAAGAACTGCTACAAATGCCACGGCGAAGAAAAGCAAAAAGGCGGTCTGCGTTTGGACGGCATTGGTTCGATGCTCGTCGGCGGAGAGTCGGGGTCACCGAGCGTTGTGCCGGGCAAACCTGATGAGAGCATGCTCATCGAAGCAGTTCGGTGGGATTCTTACGAGATGCCGCCAAGCGGACGACTCGACGACGCTGAAGTCGCCAAGCTCACCAAGTGGGTTGAACTCGGCGCTCCGTGGCCGGGCGGACATGGCAGTGTTTCTGACCAACCCGTACGCCCCGTTGAGAAAATCACCGAAGAAGATCGGCAATGGTGGGCGTTCCAACCAGTCACCGATCCCGCCGTTCCCGAATTGGAAAATGACGAATGGTGCCGAACGGATATCGATCGGTTTGTGCTGCGAAAACTCCGAGAACACAAATTGTCACCCGCGAAGGAAGCGGATCGAGAAACATTGATCCGCCGCGTGACATTGGATCTGACCGGGCTGCCTCCAACACCGGAGGAAATCGCCGCGTTCGTGAATGATCCGTCATCCGACGCGTATGAACGGCTTGTCGATAGTCTTTTGGAAAGTCCTCGTTACGGTGAGCGAGCGGCTGTGCAATGGCTCGACTTGGTCCGATACGCGGAGTCCGATGGATATCGCCAAGACGCGTATCGCCCCCATGCATGGCGATATCGGGATTACGTGATCCGTTCGTTCAACGATGATAAACCTTACGATCAATTTGTGACCGAACAACTCGCGGGAGATGAAGTCGCTCCCGGCGACGCCGACGCACTGGTTGCCACCGGTTTTCTGCGACATTGGGTTTACGAATACAACCAACGCGACTGCCGTACGCAATGGGATGTCATCGTCACCGATATGACCGACGTTACCGGTGATGTGTTCCTGGGCATGGGAATGGGATGTGCCCGCTGTCACGATCACAAGTTCGACCCGATTTTGCAGAAAGACTATTTCGCATTGCGAGCCTTCTTGGCTCCGGTCTTGCCTCGCGATGATGTGCCCGCTGCGGATGCGAAAGAACGTGAGGAATACAACCGGCAACTCGCCGTTTGGGAAGCCAAGACGGCGTCCATCCGAGAGGAAATGGACCAGCTGCGTTTTTCTTATCGGCGGAATGCCAAAGCGCGAGCGGTTGAGAAATTCCCACCGGACATTCGCAAGTTCATGAAACGTCCCGAAAGCGAGTGGACACCATTGCAACGGCAGTTGGCCGACCTCGTCTTGCGGCAAGTCATCACTGAAGAGAAACGAGCTGAAGCCAAGCTGAAGGACGAAGAGAAAAAGCGGATAGCCGAACTGGAGAAGCAACTTGCTCAGTTCGACGACATTAAACCGAAACCGCTGCCGGCAGCCATCACGGTGACCGATGTCGGGGCGGAAGCTCCCACGGTGACGATTCCCGGCAAGAAAAAGCTGGGCGAGATCGAACCGGCATTTCTGACCGTGCTTGATCCGGCGGAACCGGACATCAATCCACCAGCGGAGTTGGAGTCCACCGGACGCCGGACCGCGTTGGCCAAATGGATTACCGATCCCGAAAATCCGCTGTCGACAAGGGTGATCGTCAATCGAATCTGGCAACAACATTTCGGGCGAGGCATCGTCGAGACCGCGAGTGATTTTGGCCATCTTGGCGAAAAGCCCACGCATCCAGAATTGCTGGACTGGCTCACGAAACGCTTCTTGGAAGATGGTTGGCGGATCAAGCCGTTGCATCGTCGGATCGTGATGTCGGCGGCGTACCGTCAAAGTTCCTTCGCCGACGATACCGAAGCGGCCGAAATGATCGACGCCGAGAACAAATTTCTCTGGCGTCAGAATGTTCGTCGCATGGAAGCGGAGCAAGTCCGCGATGCGATTCTCGCCGTCACGGGTGAACTCGACGAAAAGATGGGCGGTTCCGCGGTCTCGGGGAAGAGTCCTCGCCGCAGCGTCTATACCCAAGTCAAACGAAACTCGCCGGACCCATTGTTGGCGGCGTTCGACGGAGCGATGCGGATCACGAGTACGCCTAATCGCAATGTGACGACCACGCCCACGCAGGCACTGCTTCTGATCAACGGTGATTGGACCGTCGAACGAGCCCGCAAACTGGCCGGACAGTTGGAGCAGATCGCCCGTTCCAAAGGGCTGGCGACAGCGATTGAACGAGCATACAAGTTAACTTTCGGTCGGTCGCCTCGTGAGGTGGAAACGCAATCTGCGTTAGCATTCCTGGAATCGCAACGTCGACTGGCCGCTGAAGCAGCCAAGAATTCTTCATCCGAACTGAAAGCCAGACTTGGCAAAATCAAGACAGTCAATGGCGAGAGTGCGGCTCTCGATCTGCGGCCTGCAGAAAAGCAAGGTCGATTGGTTCATTTCGATTCGTCGGCCATTTCCAAATCGTTCCCATCGCAGGACTTCACCATTGAGGCGGTCATTCAGTTGCGATCGTTGTACGCGGACGCTTCTGTCCGCACGATTGCCTCGCGTTGGAACAACACCAAGCAACACGCCGGGTGGTCGCTCGGCGTGACCAGCACACGCAGCGGGTACAAACCGCGAAATCTCATCCTGCAAATTGTCGGCCATAATGGACAGGGACAGATGACGTATGAGGTTGTCGCTTCCAATTTGCGGCCGGAACTTAATAAGCCGTATTACGTCGCGGCAAGCGTCGATGTGAGCGAAACCGGCAAACAGGGAATTACGTTCTATCTGAAAGATCTCTCCGTTGCAGATGCCCCGCTGCAAATGGCACACGTTGCTCATAAAGTCGTATCGCTTGCAACGGCATCAGCACCATTGATTCTTGGTGGTCGAGCAGAAACGAACCACCATCGTTGGGACGGATTACTCGACTCTGTGCGACTATCTGCAGGCGTTCTGCCGGAGAATAATCTGGCAGTGAACTCGGCATCACCAGCCAAATCCGCCGTAGCTGTGTGGAATTTCGATGGTCAAACGCCACTCGTCGATCATGCCAATCAGCACAAATTGGCATTCCAAGAACCGTCTCGAACAAACGTGGAGCAACAAGCCCTTGTCGACTTCTGCCACGTCTTGTTGAACACAAACGAGTTCTTGTACATCGACTAAAAACTAAGTTCGTTATCTCATTCGACAGACACCACTGACCAAACACATGACTAGATGGATCGTTGTTCCATCTAGTCATGTGTTTTACTTTAGTCACTCAGCGGTTTGGCACCCGCAAAACTGACTTGGCATTGAGAAATAGGTTCTCGAGCATCGGGGCTGGCGCGATTGCTTTTGCCTGCATCGGCGCAGGTTGGCGAAGGCCTTGATTGGCTTTATGAATAAAAGCCCGGGCGATCAGGACGTTTATTGCAACGCCAGCGAAGTCATCGTCGTCCCTGCACACCAATCTGACCGGCAAAAAACAGCCGCCGAAAGTGCTTGACACTTCAGGCGGCTGCTGTTGATTTGGTTCGCTGTGGGATGCGGTCACTACGACTGCGGCATGTCGACTTCGGGGAACAAGTTCCCTAACTGCGTGATTTGCAACACTTCGCGGATGTGACTCGAGGGGTTGTATAAGCTGACTTTCACGCCCTGACGGTGCAGGTGAAACAGGAAGCCCAACACACCACTGGAAACACTTTTGACGCCTGAAAGATCGACAACCAATGATTCGGTCTTGTGTTCATCGATCAATTGTTGCAGCGGTTCACGGAATTTGTCGAGTTGATTGTCATCGACAATTTCCAATGATTTGAATCCGATGAGCGTCGAGGGGCCCGTATCGTACACCATCAGAGCGCCATAATCGTCGTTCATCATATTTCCTTCGCCACTTGGGAAAAGCCCGGATGTTGTACAGGGGGACTCCATACATTATAGGAGATTGAGCCGGTATCGAACAGAGATTGTTTGGCTAACCCCAGAGGAATCGGTGAGGTGACGATCATGGCTGTTCCAGCATTTGGTCAGCGGAATCAGAAACCCAGCTCCCGTCGAACCATCACCCGGTTGGCGACCGCAAGCGGTGTCGATGCAGACGCTCTTCATACGTTATACAGCGTATTCTACGACCTCGATACGAAATCCTATATTCCGTCTCGAAGTTGGATGGACGGCGAAACACGACTGGAAGACCAGATTCCCCAAGAACAGTTCGATCATGCGATTCGGGAGGGCGTTTGGGTTCCGTCACGTGAGATGTCCGCCGAGACCGTGACGGAATGGTTTCTGGAAGAAAAACGCCGACTTCCGCCAGCCGAGAAGATTGGCGAAGCGTTCATGATCGGGCTACGAACGTCGGCCATGCCGCTGCGGTCGATCTTGGGGAGCTATGCAAATTTCCGAGCCGTCAACGAATCGAACTTTGATCGTTGGCGAAACGATCCCGGCTTTGTTGGTGACGTTGAGGACACCGAAACCAGAGTCTTGGCCGGTCTCCAATTTCGTCGATTCTTTGGCCCGTATATGAGTTGCCACGAAGACATCGTTTATACAGCCTTGGATTTCGAGCAGTTCAATCGCCTGCCCACGTTCGATGCCACCGACGAGGACCGTGACACCATGCGGGGTGTTCTCGACGCAATCCGAAATCTCCCCGCGACCGCTCAACTGACCGAACTCAACAAGTGCTTGACCGGAACATTCCCAAGCAACAAGTTGCAACGGAAACACGTTGTCGAAATCCTCGGACTATGTGACGTGTTGCATCCACACAGTCAACCGTTGATTGCTGAGCGGTACATCCGCCCGAGTGAATGTCCGTTGCCAAGTAGTTCCACCAAGCGAGACACGCGTTACCCACTCTGCTGGTGGACTGCCGAAGATGGGGTCAACGAAGACGCCGTGGTGGATTACTTTCCGGGATTGGAACGCTGAACCAAGTCGACAACCAGGCAACAAAAAAACGGACTACCGGAGATTGAGTCCGGGCAGTCCGTCGATTTGTATTTCAGCCGTTCTTACCGCCAACCACGATGGTGGTGGTGATGGCCGGGGCTGTGGTAGTGATGATGGTGGTGCTTGCCGGGACGATAGTAGCTTCGTGGATAGTAATATCCACCGGGGTAACCACGGTATCCTCCTCGGAATCGGTAACGGTTGGCGGGATGACTGTAGCTAGGATATCTGTAGCTCCGGTATCCATAGCCCCGACCGTAGTAGCCGCCGCGTCCGTAGGAACTGCCAATACTAAATCGAAACCCGACATTTGCCGACGCTTGTTGCGGGGCCATCAGTTCGACACAGCCGAGCAGCATCGCAACTCCGGCTCCGAGTAACAGTGTCCGTTTCATTGCATTCTCCCTCTTGCTTTGTAAAAACCGTCGTGATTCGAGGAAGGGCACTGGGCCGAGTTTGGCCGTCTTGAACCAACCTCTCACCCTTGGAATGAAATTCGGCGCTCTCAGCCCGACACCGGTTTTGCGTTTTTTACAAATTGCTCAGCGCGCAACGGTTCCTCAGACATTGCATGGGGGCCGACAAATCCGTCTTCGGACGTGCTTCGATTTCCGATCGCGTTCAGAAACTGTTGCTCTGCAACAACTTCAGAAGGACAGTTGGTTAAGCATTACCAGACGCAATCTAACAATCGCGAGCCAACCGGAAACCGCTCATTTGCCAGCGAGAGGTGGCGGGGAAGAAATTCCGATATGTGCCACGGATGTGCTCATGGGACGTCAAACACGAGCCGCCACGGAGCACCCATTGATCACACATGAATTTGCCATTGTACTCGCCGAGCACTCCACCGAGCGGTCGATAACCGGGATAGGCGGTGTATTGGCTTGAGGTCCACTCCCAAACCTCGCCGAGCAGTTGTTGCATCATTCCTGACGACGCCGTTGTCGGATGCAACCGCCCGTTCTCAACGAATCCTTTCGAGTGATTCGCATGCGTGGAACATTGTTGCAGGGCGACTTCCCATTCCTTCTCGGTTGGCAATCGGGCTCCCGCCCAACGAGCGTAGGCATCGGCCTCGAAGTAACTGAGGTGGCAGACCGGCTCGTTCTCTTCGACGGCACGAACTCCGCCAAGAGTGAACGTCTTCCACTCCGAGCCATCCAAGTGCCAATACAACGGTGCAGTCCAGCCTTCGGATTGAACAACGTCCCAACCGGTGGACAGCCAGTATTCGTGCTGCTCGTATCCGCCATCCTCAATGAACCGCATGAATTCACCGTTGGTGATCAATCGATTCGAGAGTTCGAAGGCTTCCAGAAACACACGGTGTCGGGGTGTTTCGTTGTCGAAGCAGAAGTCTTCCGTGTCCGCCGGCACGCCAATCTCTCGGACTCCCTCCGGGAAGGCTTGCCAATCCAGCGTTGGTGCCGGCGATTCCGTGGGGGCGGCGGCTCCTTCGAGATAGGTCGGCAAAATTGGATTACACGAAAGCAGGTGTTTCACGTCGGTGAGCAACAACTCCTGATGCTGCTGTTCGTGATTGAGACCGATTTCGAGGATTTCGGTCAATTCCTCCGACAAACCGGCGTCAATCTGCTCCGAAACCGCGTCATCGACGACTTCCCGGTAGGCGTAGACATCTCCCAAACTTGGTCGTGTCAGCAGTCCTCGTTTCGGACGCGCGTGCCGATCGCCTACGCCGTTGTAATACGAATTGAATAAGTACGAAAACTGCGGATGATAGGGCTGGTAGTTGGGATCAGCTCGGAGAATGAACGTCTCGAAAAACCACGTGGTATGAGCCAAATGCCACTTCGCGGGACTGGCATCCGGCATGGATTGGACGACACAATCTTCCGGTGAGAGTGGTTCCGTCAGCTGTTCTGTGAAGCCTCGGATTCGTCGGTAAGCCGCGTTTTGTTGGCTGGTATCTTGAGAAACAATCCGTGACGGGTCGGAAAGTGACGCAGGTCGAGTCGCGCGGGATCGGGACATCGGCGGGGAATTCCTCATAGGATTCGGAATGGCGGCACAGTCCGCTGAGCCTATCTTATTCAACGGGCAGGAGTTGGCAACCGCCGCAACATGATCGATTTTCAATCGACGGTGGCTTCAAAACGACCAGGAAACCACGACGCCGACCAATTCAGTCAGCACAAACTCGTCACTCCATGCAAATTGTGATCCCAGCCAGATGAGACTGATGTGAACGGTCTTCACTCTGATTGCCCAAGCAATAGCCATTTGTTCCCAGCAATCGTTCCCAAGATATGAATTCTTCGGGAAAGTCGAGAGAATATCGAGTTCTGCTCTAGGCGTGATGAGTTCCAGCCTTACAATGCGACGGCGATTCGGTGCATTCACCGTATTGGAAATCTGGAACACAGTTGACGCGTCCTTTGAGATGTTCATTCCTTACAGTTCTTGATTCCGAGTTGTTTTCAGATTGTTTTTGGGCTTGGTTGGTCGTTTTTGCGAACCAAGTTCCGTGGGCCTGCCGGGGTGTTTGGATG